>NZ_JBAWDE010000090.1:0-79061 GCF_049590575.1 Pseudomonas sp. | reverse complement strand
GCCGCAACCCGCGCCCGGACGGTTTGCCCGGCCGCCACTGGCGCACCGCGTGGAAAACCGGCACCTCCTGGGGCTTTCACGATGCCTGGAGCGCGGGCCTGGTCGGCCCCTATGTGCTGGTGGTGTGGGTGGGCAACTTCGATGGCCGCCCAAACCCTGCTTTTATCGGCGCCAAGACCGCCGCGCCGCTGTTTTTCCGCATCGCCGATGCCCTGCCCCTGGCCTTGCCCAACGTGGTGATCAAACCCGACAAGCCGCCCGCCGGGCTGGTGCGCATCGACGTCTGCGCGGCCTCGGGCGAACTGCCCAACCGCTGGTGCCCGCAAACCCGCAAGACCTGGTACATCCCCGGCGTCTCGCCGATTCGCGTGTCCAACCTGCACCGCCCGGTGCTGATCGACACCCGCACCGGCAAGGCCGCGTGCCCGCCGTTCGACCCGCAATACACCCGCGCAGAAGTCTTCGAGTTCTGGCCCAGTGACGTACAACGCCTGTACCGCGCCGCCGGCCTGCCCCGCCGCACACCGCCGAATGTGATGAAAAACTGCCAACCCAACCGCATCAGCGACCAAAGCGAAGCACCGCAGATCCGCTCGCCGCTGACGCAAGTGAGCTACCAGCTGCGCCTGTCACAGCCCCAGGAAAGCATTCCGCTGAACGCCAACGCGGCCAGCGATGCGCTCACGCTGTATTGGTTTGCTGATCAAACTTTGATCGGCCAAGGGCCGCCGCAAACCACGCTGAACTGGCGGCCGGGCAAGTCGGGGGACTATCGGTTGCGGGTAAGTGATGACCAGGGGCGCAGCGCGAGTCGGGGGTTGAAGGTGGAGTTTGTGCCGTGAGCGGGCGTCTCGCTGCCAGGCTCAATAAAAACGGCGGTGAAGATCCGGGAATATCATCTGCGCAAACCACACAGGAAGCCCGGGAAAGACCGATCGCGACTTAGCCGACGGTGCTTCAACCACCCCTAAATCAATCAACTTCTTAAGCTGGTCGCTCGCAACGCGATCATGCAGACCAGAGAAGATTTTAAAGTCTGCCCGCGCAATTTCACCCTGAGTCAGCAAGATATGGATGGCCTTGGCCATTTCCTGCTTCACTCCGGATTCTACGAATCGCCTTTCAAGTCCGATCACTCGCTCAAGTCGCTGACGTAGCGTGACGAGGTCCATTGCCTGCTCTACGTATTCCATTTGATCAATGCAGACTTGCAGCATGAACTCTACAAACTCGAACAACCCACCTTGCGTCAGTTGCCCACGCCCGTCGAGATCCCCTCTACGAGGCTGATCAGCAGCGCGCAAGCGCCCGTAATATTCGTCCTGCTTGCGCGCCAAACCTCGCGAAAGCGACCACAGTGGAGACGCAAGCCCAAGGCGCATTAACTGCAAGTGCGTAATCATGCGCACTACTCGGCCATTGCCATCTTCAAATGGGTGAACAAACGCAAGACGATGGTGATACGCAAGAGCGCTAAGAATTCGTGAGGTCAGATCAGGCTGCCCGCCATACACGAGTTGCAGGCGCTTGAGCATGGGAGTGACAGACTTCCATGCAGGGGCCGCATGGTCCCCTACCAGGACATTACGTTCCGCTGCATCCCGTAATTGGCCTGGCGTGAGTAATCGACCATCGCTGAGTAGCAGCTCCTCTGCGCTCGCGCCTGCAAAAAGGCGACGATGGATCGCAGATATGAACTCAGGGGCAAAGAAGATGCCCCAAGGCGCATCAACCGTTTTCGGCCGCCGCACTGCACGCTCCAGCAACGCCTGAACGCCGATATGATTTTCCGCCAGCTCGCGCAGCTCTTTGGCATCGCGCCTCGGCACTCGCGCAGACAAGGTCGCAGGCTCGGTGTATTGGCCTTCGATAAGGTTGCTGTAATAACTATTGGTGATTCGCATCAGCTCGCCGATGCGCATAGCGGTGGTTTCGGGGAGTAAACCAGTGAGTTTTCCCGCACGAAACGAAAGCGTTTCCGCGGTGCGTAATATCGACGCTGGGAAACCGGGAGACGGCCAGACAGGCTCCAGCCAGTGATTTCCAGTGATAAATCCCTGCGTCATATTCATCGCCTTTTTCCGATTTTTTTTCGGATCTATTTTTTTCTTAAGGCCCAATAGTATCTGGATTAATCGTCGGATTTATATCGCTATTTGCTAAACATTTTTCCGATTTGATTTCTGATTATTCTCGAGCTATTCAACAGACTCGAAATAGCTCGACTCCCCACCCCCCGTCGCACCCGACAACCAGCCCCAGACAAAGCTCAGCGTGGTTCGCCCGGCATCATCCACGCCCACCGTGCCGCGCGACCAGCCGGCCAGCAATTCGCCGTCAGTGTTCAAACACTGATACAGCAGCTCGATCGTGTTGGGCCCGGTCACGCGTCCGGTCTGCTGACCAATGCGGATGCGCCCGCCTTGGTAAGTACCGGAAATGGCATCGCCCTCGACGAGGTATGAAACACCGTGCCGGCACCAGAAAGCCCGTGGGCGTTGTTGGCGACGGTGAATCGGCGGTTGTGCAGACGCTGGTGGATCTGGGAGGGGGTGTGCATCGAGGTCGCATCCTTTCGCGAGTAGCTGGAGACCCGCGCGGGCCTCCAGACTGTGGCGGGTTACTCCACCGTCACCGACTTCGCCAGGTTACGCGGCTGATCCACGTCAGTGCCCTTGAGCACGGCGACGTAGTACGACAGCAACTGCAGCGGGATGGTGTAGAGGATCGGCGACAGGGTGTCGTGGATGTGCGGCATGTTGATGACGTGGGTGCCTTCGCCGTTGGTCATGCCGGCTTTTTCGTCGGCGAACACGATCAGTTGGCCGCCACGTGCGCGCACTTCCTGCAGGTTGGATTTGAGTTTTTCCAGCAGTTCGTTGTTTGGCGCCACGGTGACCACTGGCATGTCGTCATCCACCAGGGCCAGCGGGCCATGTTTCAACTCACCGGCCGGGTAGGCTTCGGCGTGGATATAGGAGATTTCCTTGAGCTTCAAGGAGCCTTCCATTGCCACCGGGTATTGCGCGCCACGGCCGAGGAACAGGGTGTGGTTTTTGTCGGCGAACAGTTCGGCGACTTTCTCCACGGTGCTGTCCATAGCCAAGGCTTCGCCGAGACGGGTTGGCAGGCGACGCAGTTCTTCCACTAGGCGCGCTTCGACGCCTTCGGCCAACGTGCCGCGCACCTGGCCCAGGGACAGGGTCAGCAGCAGCAGGCCGACCAGCTGGGTGGTGAAGGCTTTGGTGGACGCTACGCCGATTTCGCGACCGGCCTGGGTCAGCAGGGTCAGGTCGGACTCACGCACCAGCGAGCTGATGCTGACGTTGCAGATCGCCAGGCTGGCGAGGAAGCCCAGCTCTTTGGCGTTGCGCAGGGCGGCCAGGGTGTCGGCGGTTTCGCCGGACTGGGAGATGGTCACAAACAGGGTGTCGGGCTGGACCACCACTTTGCGGTAGCGGAATTCGCTGGCGACTTCGACCTGGCACGGGATGCCGGCCAGCTCTTCGAGCCAGTAACGCGCGACCATGCCGGCGTGGTAGCTGGTGCCGCAGGCGACGATCTGCACGTTGCGCACTTTGGCGAACAGCTCGGCGGCCTGTGGGCCGAAGGCGTTGACCAGCACGTGCTTGTCGCCCAGGCGACCTTCCAGGGTGCGCTGCACCACGGCCGGTTGTTCGTGGATTTCCTTGAGCATGAAGTGGCGGTACTCACCCTTGTCGGCGGCTTCGGCACCGTCACGGTATTGCACGGCTTCGCGCTCGACGGAGTTGCCGTCAACGTCCCAGATCGCCACGCTTTCGCGGCGAATGTCGGCGATGTCGCCTTCTTCCAGGTACATGAAGCGGTCGGTGACCTGGCGCAGGGCCAGTTGGTCGGAGGCGAGGAAGTTCTCGCCCAGGCCCAGGCCGATCACCAGTGGGCTGCCACTGCGGGCGGCGACCACGCGGTCGGGTTGGCTGGCGCTGATCACCGCCAGGCCGTAGGCGCCATGCAGTTCTTTGACCGTGGCCTTGAGGGCGGTGGTCAGGTCGCTGTGGTCCTTGAGCTTGTGGTTGAGCAGGTGGGCGATGACTTCGGTGTCGGTGTCCGAGGTGAACACATAGCCGAGGCCTTTAAGCTGTTCGCGCAGCACTTCGTGGTTTTCGATGATGCCGTTGTGCACCACGGCCAGGTCACCGGAAAAGTGCGGGTGGGCGTTGCGTTCGCACGGGGCGCCGTGGGTGGCCCAGCGGGTGTGGGCGATGCCCAGGCGGCCGACCAGCGGCTCGCCGGCCAGGGCCTGTTCCAACTCGCTGACCTTGCCCGGGCGACGCATGCGCTCAAGCTTGCCGGCGTTGGTGAAAACGGCCACACCGGCGCTGTCGTAGCCACGGTATTCCAGGCGTTTGAGGCCTTCGAGCAGGATGGCGGTGACGTTGCGTTCAGCGACTGCGCCTACAATTCCACACATGGTTTTTCTCCTAGATGATTGCCGCGCATATCAGCGTAATGCCGCGGGCTTGGATCTGGTCGCGGGCCTCAAGCGGCAGGCGATCATCAGTAATAAGGGTATGGACGCTGCTCCAGGGCAGTTCCAGGTTGGGGATCTTGCGGCCGATCTTGTCGGATTCGACCATTACCACCACTTCGCGGGCGACCTCGGCCATCACACGGCTGAGGCCGAGCAATTCGTTGAAGGTGGTGGTACCGCGCTGCAGATCGATGCCGTCGGCGCCGATGAACAGCTGATCAAAGTCGTAGGAACGCAGCACCTGTTCGGCGACCTGGCCCTGGAATGAGTCCGAATGCGGGTCCCAGGTGCCGCCCGTCATCAACAGCACCGGCTCGTGTTCCAGTTCGCTCAGGGCGCTGGCCACGTGCAGGGAGTTGGTCATCACCACCAGGCCGGGCTGGTGGCCCAGTTCGGGGATCATGGCCGCGGTGGTGCTGCCGCTGTCGATGATGATGCGTGCGTGCTCGCGCAAACGCGTCACGGCGGCCCGTGCGATGGCGCGCTTGTAGGCCGAGACCGGCTGGGCGGCGTCGCCGACCAGTTCCTGCGGCATGGTGATCGCGCCACCGTAGCGGCGCAGCAACAGGCCGTTGCTTTCGAGCGCGCCGAGGTCCTTGCGGATGGTCACTTCCGAGGTTTCGAAACGCTTGGCCAATTCGTCCACACTGACTTCGCCCTGCTCATTGAGCAAGGCGAGGATATTGTGGCGACGTTGGGGTGTATTTCGTTTCGACATGGTAATGATAAGTTTCGTTTCGAAAGATAACGAAGGCAATCAAAACCTATTGATGCGAAATCGTCAAGTGCGCGCTGGGATTTTTAACCATGCAGAGCGGGCATGCCGCTCTGCGAGGAGTTAATACGGGCTCAAGCCGTCGCCTGTTGCCAACCCATGGAGAGCGCCGGCGTAACGATCCCGCTGCTCACCAGGTAAGACAGGATTGCGTCTGCGATTTCCCCAGGGGCCTTGCCGCTGGTGTCAATTTCCAGGTTGGCCTGGGTTGGCACTTCGTAGGGCGAATGAACTCCGGTGAAATCAGGCAGGCTGCCCGCCCGGGCTTTTTTGTATAAGCCCTTGGGGTCGCGACGCTCACATTCCTCAATCGGTGTACTGAGGTAGATCTCCACATATTCATTGTGATTGAGGATGTTTTTCACGAACTCGCGATCCTTGCTGTAAGGCGAGATAAACGCACACAACACAATCAGTCCCGCATCTGTAAACAGCTTGGACACTTCCCCGACGCGACGGATGTTCTCTACCCGGTCATGGGCGGAGAAGCCCAGGTCCTTGTTTAACCCTTGGCGCAGGTTGTCGCCATCGAGCACATAGGTATGGCAGCCCATGCGGTTGAGCAACTGGTCCAGCGCATTGGCGACGGTCGATTTGCCGCTGCCGCTCAACCCGGTGAACCACACAGTGCAGGGCTTGTGGCCCTTCAAGGCAGTACGGTCGGCCTGGTCCAGATGGTATTCCTGCCAGCGCGTATTGTTCATAAGAGTTCCTTTCTTTTCCAAGACGAGTTCAGGCAGCCTGGTTGATCAGGAATGCCAGGGTTGCTTCACAGATACCGTTCAATTTTCCCTTGTCGACGGCAGCGTCATAACGGTCATCGATATGATGGAAAAAGCCGTTTCCTCCCTGAATCGAGAGGTAGTCATCACCACGCGGGATGAACGCGCCCTCACCGGAGGGCTCTCCCCCGGTTGGCGCGACAATGTCGGGGGCCGTTTCAGCGCGTTGCAGCTGTGCAAGGTAGTGCTCTTGCAGTGACGGCGTGGAGGCCTGCATGAAAAACAACGGGTCCTGTGCAGCGACAAAGTTGGCGCCCAAATGCAGCCACAGGTGCACCTTCGGACCCTTTGCCCATTCAGCACTTGCGTGTTGCATGCCCAGGTAGCCCAGCTCGTGCCCGCAGGTCACCAGAAACACAACGGATCGCGACAGTTCGGTGTCGCGCAGGCGCTGAGCCATATGCAGCAGGCAGGCAACGCCACCACCGCGCTCGGCGGCGCAATGCCACCAGCCGGTGCGTGGGGTAAAGACAACGATGGGCGGCAGATGCGGCTGGGTACCGTGCTTGGTCGCGATAATGTTGGTCGACTGCGCCGGGGTAAAACACAGGCTCGACTCGACCCGGGCCCTGCCGTGGGTCTTGAGCAGGCTGCGTATCTGGCTGCGGTGTTCGCCGGAGACAAAAAATCCCGGCTGGGCAAAGGGCGTGTTGAATGCCTCGGCATTGAGCGGCGTCAGCCCTTCACGCGAGCCCATGGTAAAAATGATCATGACCGCGGCACCCGACAATTGCTTCAGGTCCGCCAATTGCTGATTGCCCATCGTCGAGACTTGCGTCAGGCGGATATCGCAGGGTTCGCAGAAGCCAATAGTGCCTTCCAGGCTCATATGCTCAGGCAACTGTGTATCCTGACACGGCATCAGTTCAAATCGATGCTCGCCCAGCAGCAGCCAGCACTGATGAGTCTGCACGGTAGTAAAGGCCAACGCCTGGGTGCGCACCTCCAGCCCCGCCTCGCTCAATAGCCCCTGCATCCACTGGGAAACCAGAGGGTCCTGAGGCTGTCCTGTGCGATGGGGGCCCATCGCATCGTAGGTTTTCAACAGTTCGCTGATAAGGCTCATCCTTTGATTTCCTTATACCTACACGGATAACCCGAAGTGTTTTTGCATCGAGCACGCGCTCGCCACTTGCACCAACAGCGCATCGGCGCCGGCTTGTACGTTGACGGGAAGATTCGGCAGGTTGGTAACCAGCGCCAGCAGCTTCTTTGTGTCGTAGAACGGCAATGACTGCGCGTCGGTGCCGCTCAGGGTGTCGCAGATAAACTCCTGCAAGGCGCCGAAGCTGTGCCGGGAAACCGTCGGGGCCATGAACGGTTGCTTCTGGCGGTCGTAGACGCGCTGAGGTATCAACCCCCGTGCGGCCTCGCGCAACAGGTGTTTTTCGCGATCAAGGTGGATTTTCTGATGCACCGGCAATCGGGCACAGAACTCGGCCAGGGGGTGGTCAAGAAACGGCGGGCGACCTTCAATGGAATGGGCCATTTCCATCCGATCACCGAGCACGCTGAGCATGTAATTGGGAAATGAGGTCTTGCACCACAGGTACAAGGACTGATTGACCGAGTCACGCCCTTTGAGCCGAGCGCTGACATCAATCCCGTCCAGGAACGCCGCGATGCTGTCACGCCCGTTGAGCATCTGCGAGAACGCCGGGGTGTAGAACGAGGAATACAGCTTGAAACGCCGGATACTGCCCGCCAGCTGCGCCGGAATGTAGCCCAGCATGGCTTTGATATACGCCAATTCGCTGCCCGATTCCTCCGAGAGCAGCAACCCGATGGAGGTTTTGTTGGCCTGTTTCAACTGCTCCAGCTTGAGGTTCACGGCATCCTGGCCCAGCGTTGCGGCACTGGTCATCAACATGTCCTGGCGAAAGATCGGATAGCCGGCGAGGATTTCATCGGCGCCCTCTCCGGTCAGGACCACCTTGATGCCCTGTTCGCGGACTTTGCGCGACAAGATGTACTTGGCGACCCCATGGGGGTTGATGAACAGCGACTCCGCGTGCCAGACCGCCTGGTCAAAGTGGTCCGCCAGGTCCTGCTGTGTCACATCGACCCGGTGCAGGCGTGAACCTGCCAGGGCGGCCATTTCCTCGGCCATGGCGTATTCGTCGTACAGGTCATCATCGAAGGAGATGGTGAAGGCTTCCAGCTTCCTGGCACTCAGGCTGTTGGCCATCCCAAGGATGCTGCAGGAGTCCAGGCCACCGCTGAGGTAGCAGCCTACTGGCACATCCGCCTCCAGTCGCACTTTCACCGCATCGGTAAACAGTTGCCGGAATTCTTCGACATAGTCGGCACTGGTACGGCGGTCGGCCTCCAGTTGCTGCGCGGTCGAGTAATCAAGGTCCCAATAGCTGACCGTGCGCAGGTGCCCTTGGGTGACCAGAATGAAATGGCCGGGCGCAACCTGCTTGATGTTTTTGAAAAACGTGCGGTCGTTGTGCAGGATGCCTGAGTCGAAGTCGTACACGCTCTCCACATCCCATACGGCGGGCGCGCCCATGGCCAGCAGGGCTTTGACTTCCGAGGCGACCAGGAACTTTTCCTGGTCGTGGTAGTAGAACAATGGCTTTACGCCAAACCGATCACGGGCGGCAAACACTTGCTGTTTGCGCCGGTCCCAGATGACAAACGAGAACTCGCCGCGCAGGTGCTCGAGGCAGGCTGAGCCGTGCTCCAGGTACAACGCCAACAGGACCTCACTGTCCGAGTGAGTCTGGAACGGATAGCCCTTTTGCTCCAGGCTCGCACGCAATTGGCGGTGGCCGTAGATTTCACCGTTTACCACCGCGACAACGTCATGGGCGGCACTCAGTAAAGGCTGATGCCCGCCTGCCAGGTCGACGATGCTCAGACGGTTATGGGCCAGCACGACCTTGCCATCCTCCGAGTGCCAGAGCCCACGGTCATCAGGCCCGCGGTGTTGCATCGTGTCCATGGCCCGATGCACATGTTGAAGGGCGAGCGGTCCTTGCGTCATAACGCCGAAAATTGCGCACATATCAATCCCTGCCTGATAAAAGTATTAACAGCCCACTAAGGTTTTTTGGAATCGCGAAGCTTTTGCGAGGTGGTGCGGATATCCCAGACCCACCCCGCTTTGCCCAGCAGACGAATAATCAGCCCGGTAATATCCAGCTGCCACCACTCAACCTGGGTCGTCGCAGAAGCCGGGAAGGCATGGTGATTGTTGTGCCAGGAGGCACCGAGGGTCGGTAACGCCAGCCAGGCGTTGTTGGTGCTTTTTTCCTGGGTGATGAAGGGCCTTGAGCCGAAGCGGTGGCACACTGAGTTAACGATGTAGACGCCGTTCTGCACGCACCAGATGCGCGCCAGCCCTGCCAGCACAAGACCATTCAACGCACCCTGCCAAGTCCCCGCCAGCACCCCACAGATCGCCGTCGGCAGCATCAGCCCCAACAGCACCCAGTACAGGTAATAACGCGTGACAAACGCGACAGTTTTGTCGCGAACCATATCGGAGGCAAACGCGGCGACGTTCACGTATTGGTCACCAAACGACCAGCCCACATGGGCATGCCAGAGCCCCCGCAAGCCGGTGAGCGCGCCACGATGGTCGAACCACGGCGAATGGGTATCGAGCTCGGTATCGGTGTATTGGTGATGCCGTCGATGGTTGGCTACCCAAAATGCTACCGGGCCCTGGGCGGCGGTCGCGCCCAGCACCGCCAGGACAAGCTTGCCGGCCGCGCCGGTCTTGAACGCGCGATGGGCAAAGTAGCGGTGGTAGGCGCCTTCTATGCCGAAGAAGCTCAGCACATACATCAGCATGAACACACCGACATCGACCCCGCTGAAACCACGGGTCAAGCCAATGTACAAAGCGGCACACACGCCCAGCAACGGCAGCCCATTGAACACCAGGCTCAGCAACCGCTGGCGGCGGATCAGGATCGGATTGCTCACCGTCACGCGCACACTTGCGGTGGCTGGCGTGTCCTCAGTCGCAGGGCGGCGCAAAGGTGGCGGCATAGGCACGTTCATGGCGTTATTTCTCGTCCCAGGCATGGCTCACTCCAGAATCCCGTTAAGCACAGCTACCAGTTGCGCCGGGCACTCCAGGTGCAGGTTGTGCCCGCCCTCCAGCGTATGGGTGCGTTGCGGCGCCACTGCAGCGTGGAACACATCGAGGTCCGGTTTTCGGTTGGAGCGGCTTTTCGAACCGAGGACCAAATGGGTTTCCACGGACAGCCCCTGCAGTAGCTCAATGTATTCAAGCCTGCTGATGCCCAGGCCCATCCCCGCGCGAAAACGCAGGCGCGCATCCCACGTCCAGCAGACGCCCTCTGGCACAGAGCGGGTAATGCGTCGCGCCAATTCGAGCGCCTGCGCCGGCAGCAGGCTGGGTGTAACTGCGCGCAGCCGCGAGGCAGCCTCTTCAAGATCGGCGATGGGCTTGTGTACATGCGGTGTCTTGAGAAACTCGACCAGCTCGCGGTATCGCTCCACTTGCGGCGTGAAGCGCTGGACCGGTAACACCGGCTCGACCAGGGTCAGGCTCTTGACCGCTTGCGGGAACGCCGAAGCGTAGGCGACCGCAATCACAGAGCCGAACGAATGGGCCACCAGATGCAGCGGCGCCATTGCGTATTGCTGGTGAATGGCTTGCATATCCAACACATAGTCCAGCAGCGTCGCCAATTGCTCGGACGAGCCATGAGCGCTGAGTCCGTGCCCGCGAATGTCGGGGGCCACATAGCGGCGGGTGTTCAGGTCCAGATGCTGTATCAGCGGGTCCCACACAGGCGCCTGCTCCAGCAACCCATGCAAGAACAACATCGAAGGGGCAGGCGTGTGTGCGCCCCATTCACTGACACACATCGGCTCGGACAACGACGTCACAAATGATTCTCGCCGCTGGGCACCGGCCGCGGCAGGCATCGGCGCATACCCCAGCCGCCGGGCCAGCGCCTGGGTCTGGTCGCTGAGCACGCGCGAGCTCGCCTGGCTCTTCCAAGCATCCGCCAAGCGTGGGTCGATGGTTGCGCGAGTCTTGAAATTAGGGTCTTCAATGGCGATAGACGCCGCGTGTACCCCATCGCTCATGCGGTCCTCGGCGTAGGGGGTCAACATCGCCGCGTCGTAATCGATGGCAAGGAAGTCACACAAGCGGCGGATAACCGGCTCAGGCTCGCGCACCAGGTCTTCGTAGCAAACGTGGATAACCCGCTTCGGGTCGACATGCGCCTGAAAAAAGTCGAGCACATTTTGGTTGCCGCTCTGCCAAATCTTCTGCGCGGTAGTAAATCCATCCTCGGCCTCGGCTCCGATCAGCTTGTGCATGCGCATGCGCGTAAACGACTCGATGACCGGGAGGGGATGGCGTACCAAGTGGATATAACGCGGTCGCTCAAACTGGCTTTCGGCATTGATCAATGCCTGCACCGACGAGGCATAGCTGGGCGATTTGTCCACCAGTAACGGGCACCCGGTGTGGTCGAGCAAAAACTGGTACACCTCGCTGACCGGCGTATTTTCACGCACCCAACGCTCGATGCGTTCGCTGGCGGCCTGGGCGTCTTCAGCAAAAATCTCCATCAGGGCGCGCTGCAGCCCCTGATCGAAATAGTTGGACTGGGACGCGGCTTTCCACTCGCCAATGGTCGCGTAGGCCAACAGGTGCAATTCGGGCGGTGCAAAAATCTGCGGGTGGCCCTGGACCATCGCGCGCAACAGGGTGGAACCCGAGCGCGGGCTGGACAGCAGGAACACCACGCCTTCCTTGACCTTGCTGTCGGCATCAATGACTGGCAGCACAGCGGGAAAAACCGGCGGATTGAGGCGCGGCTGGTCCTCGTCATCAGCCGGCGCACCTGAACCATCGGTACTGAACAGCTGTTCGTACAGGTAGCGGGAAAACAAGCGAATGGTGTTATGGGTGAAGATTTCCCGCGGATAAATGATGAAGTCCAGGTCGCGCTTGACCTGACTCAACAGCTCCATCAATACCAGCGAGTCGAGGTTCCATTCGCTGATATTGCTGTCAAGCGCCAAGGCTCCGTCGCGGCTGTCGGAAAAGCGTTGGAACAGCTCGCTGAGGTACTGCTCCAGGCAACCGATCGTTGCCTCGCGATCCCCCAGGCTGGCCAGGTGTTCGAGCAGCTTGGTTTGAGGACTCGCACCCTGCGCGTCAGGTGCTTGCACCATCAGGTCCGCCAGCAGTCGGCTGCCCAGCTTGTGGCCCACCAGGCGTTGGATGGTGGCCCAGTCGACCTCGGCGATCAGTTGCTGTCGCGAGCCGCCCACCAGGCCGCGCAATGCTTGCAAAGCCTGTTCGGCCACCAGTGGCTCAACGCCGAGCGACGCCCAGACGCCCGCCGCCTGCTGACCGTGTCGGGTGGCCATGCCGACATTGAGCATCGGCCCCCAATTGATGCAGAACACGCCACCCTCGCGCCCCCGGGCCAACTGGTCCAGAAACTCGTTGGCCGCGCAATACGCGCCCGCCCCGCGCGTGCCGATTACCGAAGCGATGGATGAGAAAAAATAATGACGAATTCCGGCCGCGTCGAAGAACTCCAACAGGTTGATCGCGCCCATCAACTTGCCTTGAAGCACGTCGATGTCTTGCCGGGTATCACCGTCGACGAACAGACCTTCATGCAGGCTGCCGGCCAAGTGAAAAACGCTGTCGATGCTGATGTCCTGAGCAGCCAGAGTAGCTTTGAGGTCAGCCAGGGCCAGCGGTCGGGTAATGTCGACGCTGCTGTAGATGGCCTCCTCTCCCAACGCTTGCCGCACGGCGATGCGAGAATAAGCGGTTCGCCCCACCGCCACGATCTTGTCCGCACCCTGGCTGCGCAAGACCTGCACCAGCTCTCGCCCCAGTGCCCCCATGCCGCCCACCACCAGACAATTACCCCATGCTTGTGGCTGAGCCTCTCCATCGGGTGCAGGGCGTAGCGTAAGCGTGGGAAAGTAAACGCGGTCATCCAGCAATTTGACTTGGCGCTCGCTGCCCGACGCTAGCGCCAGCAGATGGGCGAGGCTGTGCTGGCGATCGGCACCCAGGTCTATAGCGGTGACTGTGGCACGATCCAGCTCCAGGTTCAGTGCCTTGCCCAGTCCATGGAAGAGCGCCGGCAGGGGCAACCAGCCACTGCTTGGCTCGCCCGTATTTACCGCGCCGTGGGTCAGGAAGAGCAGGTTAAAATCATCAGATTCAATCCTGTTCAGCACTTCGCGCAACTCGCTCAGCAGCGTCGCCAGCTGTACAAAGACCTCAGGGGACGGCGAGTCATCAGTGGCCCACAGTGTCGCGACATCGACCACCAGCGTCAGTGGATCTCGCCGCGCCACCCCAGCCAGGCAGGCATTCAGCCCCGCGATGGATGGGCTGCTTACACTGCGCTCGTGGACTGCGCCATAGTGCAGTCGCCCAAGCAGGTTCGGGTCGGCTGTCCATGCCAGGACAGTGCGTGGCTCGGCGCCAGGTGCCGTTTGCAGGTACTCGTGCAGCCCCATGGAGCGCCAGCCGACATCATACGCACTGACGCCCTGGTGATCGCTGCGCAGGGTGAAGTCCGCATCCACTGCGTAATCATCATGCAGCCGAGCGATCACTGCCATCAGCTGTTGCCGGCTAAATCCTTCCAGTTGCGTCAACACCGAACTTTCCACACTCATTCCTTATTTCCGACCATGACCCTGATTGCGCGCGACCCGCCTGGGCCTGCGTGATGACCCACGTCACCTGGCGTTCAAGCGCCAGGTTGGCGCCGCTCCAGCAGCACCGGTATCTGGCCTTCAGGCCCCATCACGATCCGGCGCAAACTAGGCGCGGCGCTATCCGCGTAGTCGATGGCGTTGTTGATTCGATAGCGCTGAATGACGGTCGCCAGCAGCAGGATGCCGTCCATCATCGCCATGCCCATGCCGATGCAGGATCGCCCACCGCCGCCGAAGGGAATGAATGCGTGTTTCTTCGCTTCACTCAGGCGTTCGAGGTCGAACCGAGAGGGATCGAAGGCCAGCGGGTTATCCCAGTAATCGCGATGGCGGTGCATGGAATAAATGTTCAGCACGATCATGGTGTTGGCCGCGATCGTGTAGCCGGCCAGTTCGGTTTGCTGCTTGGCGCAGCGAATCAGCATGGAGCCGGGCGTGTAGTGACGCATGGTTTCGTTGAGGATCTTGCGGGCATAACCCAAACGTCCGACATCCGCGACCGTGGGCAAGCGCCCTTCCAGCAAGGTGTCGATATCGTGTTCCAGCTGCGCCCTGACATCGGGGTACCTGGACAGAAAATGGAAGGCGTAGGTAAAGGTATTGGCACTGGTCTCGTAGGCCCCGAAACACAGGGTCATGCACTCCGTCAGCAGTTGCTCATGCTCCATGGGCTGGTTGTTATCGGCATACTTGGCCTGCATGAACATCTGCACCATCGAGCGGGTCGGTGTAGGCTTAGTGGTGTGGTGCTCGATCACCGCCTCGATGAGGGCCAGCATCTTCTTCTTGGCCTTGAGAAAGCGCACGTTTTGCGGGGTCGGTATCCATAGCGGCAACGGCAGTACCTGCCGTGCGCGCTCCATCGTCAGGATGTTGGCCACCTCAAACGACTCACGCAGTGTCTGGGCTGCCTGATGAAAATGCTCGTCAACGCCCAGGACGTTCTCGCAGATATTGCGTCGTGTGAGCGCCAGCACTTCTTCCTTGAGATTGACCCGCGTGAGCTTCTGCGCGTCCCAGCGATCCATCATCTCTTTGGCCGCATTCACCATCGGTGCAGCAAACTGATCAGTCAGCATCGGGTTGAAGGTGGGCTTGAGCAACTTACGTTGACGCTTGTTGAAATCACCGTCGCTGGTGAACAGGCTATTGGTGAAAAACCGATCGATTTCCTTGAAGTTGCGGTTGCCGTTTTTCTGAAAGTGACCATGCCGATCACTCAATACCGTGCGGATATCATCGGGGTGAGAAATGATCACCGCTTGTTCTTTAAGGCCGAATTTGATCCGGCAAATATCACCATAGGTCTCGTTGAATTCCACGAGCGCCGCCAGAGCGTTGCGGCGCAATTTACTCACCGTCCCTAGAATCCCCTTAGGGCCCGGCAGGTCTTTACCAAGGCCCTGGGTCCGCGCATGAGTGGGAAGCTGTGACAGGGTAAAATCTTCGGTTTGCTGAACAGGCAGGTTCATGGTTATTCCCTCGTGGCTATCAGGCGGAAATTTCTTTCATCAACAGATCCATCACCTGCTCGTCCGTCATCGAATCAATCGCTGCAGGGGACGCTGAGGTTTCTGCCTTTGGTGTGTCCTGCGGCTTATCCGCCGGCAGGCCAGCGCTGTCGCGGCCGGCCAGTTCGCTGACCAGGTAGGCTGCCAACTCGTCGATGCTGGGGTAGTTCCACAACAACGTGGCGTCCAGCTCAAGACCGAGGAACTGTTCCAGGTCGTGGACGATTTCCACTGCGTCGGTAGAATCCAGACCAAAACTGGTGAAGGGCTCGGCACCCTCGATCTGTTGCGGTGCCACCGCGATGCAGCGTGCCACCCAGGCCTTGATCCACTGTTGCAGCTCGACGGGCGAAGGCCCCTGGCTGGCCGCCACAGACACCTCGGCAGGTGCCGGATCGGCGTGGCGCGTGGGCGCTGCAACTGGGGCAACAGGCGCGTCGACCGTCTCCTTTTGCAGGTAAGCATCGAGCGATTGATTGTCTGCCGGTAACTGTTGCTCGATATCGGCGATATCGGCCATCAGGTCGTCGATTTCGCTGCATACCGCCTCAATGCCGGTAAGCGCCACTTCACATGGCGTGCCGTGAAGGGCCGCCTGTTTCAGTTGCTCGAAACGTGCGCTGGCCCAGTCGTAAGCGCGCTTGAAGCGCGGTTGCGCGCTGTTTTGCATGGCGAGATGGAGAAACCCCTGCAGTACGCCGAATGTCGACACTTCACCGATTTTGTACTGCACCCACTTTTTCGTCAGGAGCGCATCGCCCTGCACAAAGGCGTGACTGCTGGCTTGCTGCTGGATCTGACGAGCCGTCTGGGCGATCACCTGGCTGATGTGCGGCGCCCGCAACGTGGTGTCCATAAAGGCGAAAAAGTCCTCGCCGCCCTTGAGAATTCGACCACCCAGGTACATGTTCATGGTTTCTGTGGGGCCCTCGAACACCCGCAGAATCCTGGCGTCCCGCAGCAGCTGGGGCGCCCCATTGGTTTCGATGTAACCGCGGGCGCCGAGCAATTGAGTCAAGTGATCCGCCGCCTCGCCAAACAGCTCCGGCGCACTGGATTTACAGGCGGTGAACACCTCCGGCGGGATGGCCAGCCCCTCGTCCATGAAACGCCCCACACTGAATACCAAGGTATCCACCGCCGTAATGGCGGCGGAGACATCGCTCAAACGTGCCTGGGTTACTGGGTTATCCAGCAGCAACCCGGTGGAAATCCTACGCCGCCGGGCATAGCGCAACATCAACTGCGCACAGCGCTTCATGCCACCCAGGCTCAGACCGGCGATACCCAGGCGTGCATGCATCATGATGTCCTGGGCAATATCCATCCCGACGTTTTTGTTGCCCAGCAGGTACTTTTCTTCGACCCGTGCAGCGTTGAACTTCACTGTGTTCTGGATCATGGCGCGCATGCCCATGGTCAAGGCCTCGGGCCCCTGGCTCACACCTTCCGTATCGGCCTTGAGCACGTACCCACTGATACCGCTCGGCCGCTGCTGGTCATCCAACTGCTGGACAAACACCGTGGTGACACCCGCCCAGGCGCCGGAACCAATCCACGATTTCTCCCCGCTGATCGCCTGCTGCTGTGGGCCGGCCGGTACGGCGAAGGTCCTGATCGAGCGAGCATCGGAGCCGGCGCCAGGTTCAGTGAAGGCAAACGCAGCCAGTTCCCGGCCCCAGGCCAGGCGAGGCAGCAACTCTTGCTTGACCTCTTCACTGGCATACATCTGAATCGGCCAGATACCCAACCAGTTATTGAGCCCGACGAAGGTACCCAGGGTCATGTCAATGGCGGTCAGCTGTTGAATCACACGCATCAGGTCGACCGTGGACAACGCCAGGCCGCCGTAGCGCTTGGGCACCTGCATGCCCAGGATGCCTTTGTTGCCCAGGTCCAGAATGATGTTCGGCGCGATAGTCCGGCGCTCATCCATCACCCGAGAGTTAATCCGAGTGGTCGCGTACTGACGAATCCAGCTGATCAATTCCTCAGCCTTCTGGTGACTTTCCAATTGATCGATAGTCATGACATTCCCTGCCAAAAAAGAGAGTTGTTTACGGTTGCAGCAGCGCCCGGCACAGGTTCACGTGTACCAGCACAGCGAGTGATCAAATTGATACGAAGGCGTTAACGGCCATAAGTCGCAGCCCTGCGTACTGACCCGTGAGCTATCCAGCGCATAGCCGCGCAGGAATAACTGTTGGATCAACACAGGCAAATCATCGGTAGAAAAAATCGAGTCGTCGGCCAGCGTGTAAACCGACCGCGCATCGCCATCAGGCGGCTGGCCGACATACAACAGGGGCGGTTCGGCAGGCGTGGCGCCGGGTTGCTGGTAGTTCGCCAACAGCTCTTGATTAGTGAGCACCTGCACGAGTTGGCGCGGGGTGGCTTTTTGTTCGCAATAGGCCGACACCAGCCGCCCCAACCCCTCGTAATGCAGCGTGGTGCCCAACAAACCGAAGGCCCGCAGCTTTTCAACGGCGCTCAGGCACATCAGGAAGTTGCGCACGCCTGGGTGCTCGACCTGGGGGATCACGCAGGTCCCCACAAGCGCCTCGAATGCATTGGGCACGGGCAATTCCTGAGCCGCTTTGCGCGCCTTTTCAGGCCGCGCCGAGGCAGTAAATCGCACGCACAACGTCAAGGGGTTGCGCTTTTGGCTTTCAACGATAAATACGGCAGGCAGCGCTACGATGGTTTTGATCTTTTCGGCCAACTCTCCAACCGAGTAAGCCACCATCGCCACGCGGAATCTGAATTTCTCGCGGCACAGCAATTCCCTGCACAGCTGCGGCAAATCCTCGTCGATATATCCGGGCAAACACTCAAGCAGCTTCTTGAGTTGGGCAACCAGCGCCAACGCGGATTTAGCTGACAGCACGAACACATGTTCAGGTTGAGCGACGAGCGCCAGTTCACTGGTTGGGGGAGCCGACTTGAGCAGCGCAAAAGCGTTGGTGCCGCCAAAGCTGAACGTACTGACCCCCAGGCATTTATGCGCGATCAAGGGGGCCAACTCGTACGTCATGCTCACCCTGAGCTGCCCTGCTTCGTACTTATAAAAACGGTTGGGCGTGGTGTAGCCGCAGGTTGGATAGAGCTCCTGGTAATAGGCCATGCACGCCACTTTGATCAACGACGCCATACCCGACGCCGACTCCAGGTGACCGATATTGGTTTTGACCGAACCGATCTTCACCGACGCATTCGGCGCCCCCAAACGTACAATATCGTTCAGGACTTTGAGCTCGACCGCGTCTCCCATCAGCGTGCCGGTGGTGTGAGTCTCGACGTAGCAAAGATCGGCGACTGCACGGTCACTGGCGCTAAACGCGTCAAGGATCAAACGTTTTTGTGCTTGGGCATTGGGCGCGGTAAAGCCATTGCTCGCACCATCATGATTGACCGCAGTAGCACTGATCAGCGCCCAGACTTTGCGGCCCGCGGCGAGCGCATCCGGGTGACGCTGCAGGACCACCACGCCGCAGCCTTCGGAACGCACGTAGCCATTGGCCGTGTCGTCAAAGGAATGGCATGCGCCATCGGCAGAAAGAATGCCGGCGTGAAAATGCGCCAAGGTGTTGTTGGGGTGCAAAATACAATTGACCCCGCCCACCACCGCCATATCGATCTCACCGCGCTTGAGCGCGCTGACCGCGTTATCCAGGGCGACCAGCGAAGAAGAACAGCCGGTATCGACGACTTGGCTGGGCCCGATCCAGTCATAAAAATACGACAGCCGATTGGCCGCGGTACCCAGCGCGGTACCGGAAGCGCTGAATTTACTCAGCAGGGTGTGATCAGCGAACACCATCCTGTGATAGTCAGCATTGGTCGCGCCGATGAACACGCCCGTCCGGCTCTTGCGCAGACTCGCCGGCTCAATCCCGCCATTCTCCAAAGCCTCCCACGACACCTCCAGTAACAGCCGCTGCTGGGGGTCGAGGTGGTTGGCTTCTTCTTTGCAGAGGTTGAAGAAGCTCCAATCGAACAATTTGATATCCGGCAGAAAGCCGCCCTTGAGCATGTCCGGGTTCAGCGCCTCAAGGGCGCCTTGCAACGGGCCGAAGCGATCCTGCGGGTAATCAGTAACCGCGTGGGCTCCGCTGCGCAACAGGTCGATAAAGGAGGCCAACCCAGTGGCCCCCGGAAACCTGCAACCCATGCCTACGATAGCAACATCCATGGCTATGCCTTCCTCACGGATACGCTCAGTTTTTGAGACTGGCGGCAGGGTGGTCGATACGCTTGAGGGTCAAGCGAGCCAGCCCCATCGTTCCGGACTTGAACCCCACCATGCACATTTGCAAGTACGTGTTATAGCGCTGGAAAATATCTGTGCCGTAGGCGTTGCAGATCGCTTGTTTGTTGTTCTTGAGTCCCTGCCACCAGGCCTTCTGGGTCAGGTAGTAGTGTTCCCGGTCATTGCGGACACACTGTATTTCGAACAGTCCATCGCAGGCCTGGGCGATTTCGTATAAGCGCGGCAGATCGGACTCCGGGAAAATCTCCTTGGCAAAAAAGGGACTGAAATCCTCCCGCGTAGCATTTTCATAGGTGATGGTTTGCAGGGACAGCTTGCCGCCGTCTTCCAACCAGTCGTGGCAACGTTTGAAAAACTGGCGGTAACCGAAGATTTTTTCCTCGGCGGTTTGTTCAAGGTTGGCGAAGTGTTCGAACGCGCCGATGGAGATAATCGCGCTGTACTTGGCTGCGGGCACGTGGTCCTGCCAGTTTTCAAGGCGTACATCGACTCCTGGAAGGTCGATCTGCTCGACGTAATTCTTCTGCGCATCACTCAGCGTCAATCCCACTGCATGGCTGACGCCGTGGTTCTGGACGAGGCGCTTGAGGGTACCGCCCCAACCGCAGCCGATATCCAGAACATTGGCGCCGTTGCGAGCACCGGATTGCTCGATGTGGTAATCGAGTTTGCGCAGTTGCGCCTCCACGAAGGTGTCTCCCGGCTCCCACAGGGCCGCCGAATAACACTTGGTCACGGGATCAAGCCAGAGGTGATAGAAGTCATTGCTCAAATCGTAGTGCGATTGGATCGCTTCCATCGATGCGCCAATCGCCGCAGAAGAAGACTGTGTCATGTACAAATCCTTTTGTGGGTCAAACCAGAATTTCTTCGGCATCCATGGCGTGTTGCGCAAGGCCTTCGATGGTCGGGTACTCATACACAATGGTCGGATCGATTTCTTTTCCCAACCAATCCGACAAGTCGCCCGTCATACCGATCACCGCCGCAGAGTCGAGCCCCAACGCGCTGAACTGTGACTGTTCGCTGATATGTGTTTTTTCGACGCCCGTCAGGTCGGCGATATAATCAATCAGCCACTCTTGTACTTTCGCTACATCATTTTTCATCACAACCTCCAGTAGGTATTTTTTTGGGCGGGGTTCTTACATCCCAGGCTAACCTGCACCCTTCCAATAACTTGATGACGTAATAACCGATATCGATATCTTTCCAGTCATGTGCAAAGCGAGCGGAGGCGGGAAATGCATGATGGTTATTATGGAAAGATTCACCCACGGTAATAATGCTCATCCACCCTATATTCGTGCTGCGGTCCCGCGTTTCATACCGCCGGCTGCCGATCATGTGCGACAGCGAGTTGATACTGCTGGTGGCGTGGTAACTTAGAAATATCCGCACCAGTCCGCCCCATAGAAAACCTTCCAACGCCCCATATAAGCTCCAGGTATATAACCCACTGATAATGGCCGGCAGCATCAGGCTGAGGGTTACCCAATGGAAATAGCGCGCCGAAACCCGGCAGATATCTCGATCACGCAGTAAGTCCTTGGCGTAACGCGTGGAGTTGGTCAATTCATGTTGGAACGTCCAAGTCACCTGGGCGAACCACAGCCCCTTGAGCTTATCCAGCAGGCCAGGCCGCTCAACGGCGTAAGGTGAATGCGGATCGCCGTTGCGATCACTGTACTCATGGTGCCGGCGATGATTACTGACCCAATAAATCGGCGAGCCCTGGGCCGTCATGCTGCCTAATATGGCCAGCAGGACTTTCACCCCACGTCCGCACTTGAACGCTCGGTGAGCAAATAACCGGTGATAACCTACCGACCCGCCCAACATCGTCAGCAGATAAAAAATCAGGAACACCGTGATAGTGACGGGTGACACGCCGTGGATGAAATACAACACGATTGCCGCGGCCGTGCCCACAGCAGGTAATAGCAATAACACCAATGCATGTATCAGCTGAAACTTTTTAAGTTGAGGGCTGGACAATGTCACGCCCTTCAACGACGCCTGATCGACTTCCTGAACAGCAGCAGCAACTTCCATGGAGACTCCCCTGGGTGGCACCGGCCACAACCTCACAGTGCTTCAAGCGCACCTTGCCTGAACAATTGCACAAGCGCCGAACGGCGCAACTTACCGCTGGATGTTTTCGGTATGACCTTGGGTTTTATCAAAATGATCTGATGCGCTGAAATACCAAAATGGTTAATCACCGCTTGTTGAATGCGTGTTGTAACCGAGGCTTTATCCAATTGGTTGATGTGGCTCTTTTCAACTTCGTAAACAATGATCAATTGTTCTTCAGGATGAGCATTATTTGAAAAGGCCACACCACAACCTTCCCTTAACCCCTCGGCAGCAGCGTAGGCAACGTGTTCAATATCCTGAGGATAGTAGTTGCGCCCCCGCAGAATAATCACGTCCTTCAAGCGCCCTGTTATGTAAAGCTCGTCATCGCGCAGGAAACCCAAGTCACCGGTGCGGTAGAAGTCAGCACTGTCACCCTCGGGTTGACAGGAAAAACGTTCCGCCGTGGCCTGTGCGTTATTCAGGTAGCCCGCCGCGATTGAGTTTCCAGCGACCCAGACCTCTCCGACCTGGTTCTCGGCCAGGGTGCCGCCACCTTCTTGGTGGACGATGACCACGCGTTGACCATTGATGGCTTTGCCATTACTGACGTATACGTCCGCGGGTGCACCGTCTACGCCCGGTTGTACGTGCCCGTCTGCCAGTGCCTGCCGATCGACACTGAGCCTGCGCATGCCATTGCCTGCCGTCGGGCCGGTGACGATCAGGGTGGTTTCGGCCATTCCATAACAGGGGTAGAAACTGTCGGCGTTGAAGCCATAAGGTGCAAATCGTTGCGCGAAGGCATCCAGTACCTGGACATTCACCGGCTCGGCGCCACAATACGCCAGCCGCCAGGAGCTCAAGTCCAGACCTGCGCAGTCCTCCTCCTTGATTCGGGCCAGGCAATGGGCGTAGCCAAAGGTCGGCCCACCGGAGGTGGTACCTTTGTAATCACTGATCGCTCGCAGCCACCGTACCGGCTTCTGCACAAACTCCATCGGCGACATATGGATACAGGTGATGCCCAACCAAAGGGGCTGCAGGACATTGCCCACCAGCCCCATATCGTGGAACAGCGGCAACCAGTTGACCCCGACAATGTGTTCATCATTACCAAAGCCACTCTTGATCATCTCCAGGTTACTGATCAAATTGCCATGAGTGATCACTGCACCTTTCGGATCGCCCGTGGAGCCGGAGGTATATTGGATGAAGGCCACATCGCCAGGGCGTGAACCACCCGCCTGAAAATCGCGCTCGACATCCCCCACTTGATCCACCAGCAACGCCGGGGTGTCCCAGTCTTGAAGATTGAATCGTACGTACAGGCCGGCAGTCGTCAGCACCCTGACGATCGCGGCGTCTTGCACAATTTTTTCAAATCGATCCACAGATGAGGTCTGCGTCGGTGTATTGACCGGTACCGGGATGACCCCGGCGTAAAGGCAACCTAAAAATGCCTTGATGAATTCAAGGCCTGGGGTGAACACCAACAGCACGTTCTGCCCCGCGAGGTTGTTGTCGAGCAAGGCGCTGGCGATGTTACTTGCACACTTATCCAACGCTGCAAACGAGAGCGTTTCTTCCTGCGCGCGAGTAATAAATACAAAGGCGGCTTTATCAGGATGCGCAAGCACATGTGCCTTGAAGGCGTTGACCAGGCATACGAATCCAGCGACGTCGATACGCCCTTGATTATAGGAACCCATAGGTATTCATCCGTGATAAGAGACTAAGTGCCTCGACATAGACTTAGGTGACGCTTACTGCTTCCAGCACGTTCTCGAACGCCCCCACCGACAACTGGCGTTTCAAGGCTTTTTCTGGAAAATAGTCCATGTGTGCGAATGGGTAATGCGGTAATACATTAAGTTCGCTCGTGACCGTTGGAACAATGACCGGCCAGTTCAGGGCCTGACCTTGTTGATATAAATGACTCAGCACTTTGGACAGCTGCTGTAAGTCCGGTATACCGCGATCGAGGCTGGCACAGGCTATATGCCCACCCTGATGATCCACGGCGTTAATGATCGACGTTAATTGAGCGCCCGGACCAATCTCAATAAATAAAGTGCGGCCGGTCCGCATCACCTGACCGACAGCGCTGGAAAATTTAACGGTGTCACGCACGTTACGTAACCAATAGCCTGAATGGGTCAACAACACCGTTTCTGCAGCACCGGTGACCGTTGAAACGAATTCCGTCACCGGTGCTGTCAGTTCAGCGTTATTTAAATGCGGCGCGAAAAGCTCAAGGACCGGGTCCATTAAATAGGAATGGAATCCGCGGGCCACGTGCAGCCGTTTATAGTTAACCGAGTGCAGGCCCAGCGTTTTTTCCAGCGCAACAGCATGGGCATCGTCGACCGAAATAACACAGGAATCCGGAGTATTTTCAGCGGCGATCGAGTGAGGAACTCCATCGAGAAGATTCTCTGCGCAGCCTGGTGAAGTGAAGACCACATACATCCCCCCAGGACGGGTATGCGCCTGAATAAGCCTGCCTCGAAACCACACCAAGCGTGCAGCACACTCCATGCTCATAACGCCCGATGCACAGGCGGCCGCGTACTCGCCAACGCTATGGCCTATGACCACCGTCGGCGTAATCCCCCAGGCCTTCCACAAGGTTGTCAGCGCGTATTGCAGGCTGAACAGCGCCGGCTGCACTTCTTCCACTTGAAAGTCTGATTCAGAATTGAAAAGAACCTGCAGCAAATCAAACTGAAACGTCTGGCGATAAAACTCACAGACCCGATCCAATGCCTGCTGGAATACCGCCGTAGTGGTGTACAGATTTTTTGCCATTTGCTTGTATTGAGCGCCCTGCCCACTGAACACGAAGCAGATATTTTTCAGCGCCGAAGCGGTTGGCGTCACAGGCTGCGCAAGGATCCCGCGTATTTTTTCGAGCAGCAGTCTCTTATCACTGGCTGGTGCGCTGAACCTGACGGGAAGATGAGTACGGCAGCGATTGGACCGCGCGCAAACAGCCGCCAGCCGATCTTCGTCGAGGCCGTCGAGATGTTTTTCAAGCTGCTTGAGCTGGATCAACAATGAAGCCGAATCCTTCGAGCTGAGCGTCAAGCATTGCGGCACTGCCCCAGACGCGGTCGTTGCCGGCTGGTCATGACTGGACACGACCACATGGGCATTGGTACCGCTCATTCCAAAGCTGCTGACCGCTGCGTGGCGTACCGGGGCGCTATCTGGCCAGTCCTGGGTAGTGGTCGCAACTGCCAGGTGGGTCTGCGACCAGGCAAATTTTTTGTTAGGTACCTCACAGTTCAATGAGGCAGGAATTTTCCCATGCTTGACCACCAGGGCAGCCTTGATCAAACCGGCTATTCCTGCCGCGGCCTCTAGATGACCGATGTTACTTTTAACTGCGCCCAGCAATGTCCTGTGCGTGCGACCGTAAAACTTTGATAGCGCCGATAGCTCAATGGGATCCCCCAACGGCGTGGCGGTGCCGTGACACTCAACATAACGAACAGCTTCCGGAGCAAGTTGCGCCCTGCGCAAAGCGTCGGCGATAACCTCTTGTTGAGCCACACCATTGGGGGCGGTCATGCCGTTGGACTTACCGTCATGATTGATCGCACTCGCGGCGATAACCGCATGAATAGGTAGCCCTTCTTTGATAGCGTCCGACAAGCGTTTGAGCACAACAACGCCAGCACCTTCGCCCCGGACATAACCGTCAGCGCCGTTATCAAACGGCCGACATTCCCCGCTGGGCGACAGCGCCTGCATGGTCGAAAAGGCAACCGAAGCGCCGGGGGTAAGAATCAGATTGGCGCCGCCTACGACGGCCATGTTTATCTCGTGGTTTCGCAACGCAGAGCAGGCAAGGTCTGCTGCCACCAATGCCGACGAGCAACTCGTGTCGAGCTGCAACGCAGGACCTCGAAAGCCAAAGAAATAGGCAATTCGCCCTGGGGCTATGCTCTTTCCGCAACCCAGTGCCGACAGTGGCGAAATTCTCTCTGCATCCCCCGAGCGCGTATAAAAATCAGCATAGTCATCACTGGATAAGCCTACATACACCCCGGTTTTTGAACCGGCGAGTGCGCGGTAGTCTAAACCGGTGTCTTCGATTGCTTCCCAACTAAGTTGCAAGAGTAAACGTTGTTGTGGATCGGTGCGGCGAACTTCAAGTTCCGACATGCCAAAGAAATTGGCGTCAAACGCATAGATATGATCAATAAGCCCTGCCGTTTTTTGATAATTCTTTCCACTTTCACCAGGAGCGGAACTGTTCCATAAAAGACTGTCCCACCGCTTATCGGCCATCGAGGCTATGGCACTTTTGCCTTCACAGAGGTTGCTCCATAACTGCTCGAGGCTCGATGAGCCGCCAGGAAACCGACAACTCATGCCAATAATAGCTATTGGCTCTGAAGCCTGCGCTTTCAAAGCAGCGAGTTCATCTTTTAATTGATTTATCTTAATGAGGGACTGTTTGAGAATTTCCGGGCCAGTGTGCCCCATGACTGATTGTCCATTGCCATTCATGACACACCTCCCTGTGAGTCTTCCCTCTTCCACAGTGTTACAGGGTGGAGAGGATATTATTGATTTAGTGCTGGCGGCAGAACTATATGTCAGCAAAATCGTAACTAGCAACAAATAAGAAACGGCGTAAAATCGGGGTAGTTTAAAAAACGAGACCTGTCAAAAAAATAATTATTTATTTTTTTTACTGACCTGTAGCTCAAGCGTTATAAGGGTTACAGCTTTTTCTGCTGTGCTCGAAGCGCGGCAAACAGCAGAAATTTTCCTGATTAGCGGGAAATCTTGAGTCATTCAGAAAATAAATGTTACAAATTCTGGCGCTTTTTAAGTACCCATTTCGGGCACATAAATAAGCTTGGTCTACTAGTCATCTTTTTGTCTTTTTCCACTGCTGGCAAGAATGTGACCGACCGAACTCGGCTGTGAAACTGCAGAATCGCAGGCGAAAAAAAACCTGCTGGCCGACGCCAGCAGGTTCTTGATGGCAGGTAAATCAGGTCTTCTTGATTTTTACCGGACGTTTCCAACCATCGATGTTGCGTTGACGGGCGCGGGCAACCGCCAGCTGAGACTTATCCACATCCTGGTTGATAGTTGAACCCGCAGCGGTGTTTGACCCGTCACCAATAGAGACCGGGGCAATCAGCGAGTTATTGGAGCCGATAAAGACGTCTTCACCAATCGTCGTCTGATATTTGTTGGCGCCGTCGTAGTTGCAAGTGATTGCACCGGCACCAATGTTGCTGCGAGCACCAATCACCGCATCACCCAGGTAGGCCAGGTGGCCGGCCTTGGCATCGTCACCCATTTTGGCGTTTTTCAGCTCGACGAAATTGCCAACGTGCGCCCTCGCGCCCATCACGGTACCCGGACGCAAGCGTGCAAACGGGCCGGCGTCACTGCCCTCGCCCATCACGGCACCTTCGACATGGCTGTTGGCTTTCACCACCACACCTTTGCGCAAAGTGCTGTCCTTGATCACACAGTTCGGACCAATCACCACGTCGTCTTCGATGATTACGCGGCCTTCGAGGATCACGTTGATGTCGATCAGCACGTCGCGGCCTATGCTGACTTCACCGCGCACGTCAAAACGTGCCGGGTCGCGCAGGGTCACACCCTGGGCCATCAGGCGGCGGCCTTCGCGCAGTTGGTAGTGACGCTCAAGCTCTGCAAGCTGCTTGCGGTCGTTGGCGCCCTGCACTTCCATCGGGTCGTGGGGCTGTTCGGTCGCGACCAGCAGGCCATCACTTACGGCCATCTCGATCACATCGGTGAGGTAGTACTCGCCCTGCGCGTTGTTATTGGACAAGCGGCTCATCCAGTCGGCGAGCTTGTTGGCAGGCACCGCGAGAATGCCGGTATTGCCTTCGGTGATAGCGCGCTGGGCTTCGCTGGCGTCCTTGTGCTCGACGATGGCCGCAACCTTGCCGTCGGCGTTACGCACGATGCGGCCATACCCGGTGGGGTCGTCAAGCTCGACGGTGAGCAGGCCCATCTGGCCAGGCACCACGTGCTTGAGCAGGCGTTGCAGGGTTTCCACTTCAATCAGCGGTACATCGCCGTAGAGGATCAGCACCGTGTCGGCCGTGATGAACGGCACGGCCTGGGCCGTGGCATGCCCGGTACCCAGTTGCTTGTCTTGCAGAACGAAATTCAGGTCATCGGCAGCCAAACGCTCACGCACCACATCGGCACCGTGGCCGATGACCACGTGAATACGCTGTGGGGCCAGTTGTCGGGCGCTGTGGATAACATGGCCAAGCATGGAATTGCCCGCGACCGGGTGCAGCACCTTGGGCAGGGCCGAACGCATGCGAGTGCCCTGGCCTGCGGCGAGAATGACGATTTCAAGAGACATGAATGGCTACCAATCCTGGGCGGTCCGGCTTCAGACCTGAGAAGTGTTTTGCTGAAAAAGAAAAAGGGTAGCCGAGGCTACCCTTTTTAATCAATCGCGCATGAAGCATGACGGTATGGCCGCTTACTTCTTGCGGATCTGCTGGAGCGTGCGCAGCTGAGCTGCAGCCTCGGCCAGACGTACAGCAGCAGCGCTGTAGTCGAAGTCCGCACCCTTTTCGTTCAGGGCCTTCTCGGCAGCCTTTACGGCTTCCTGAGCAGAAGCTTCATCCAGGTCGCCAGCACGTTGCACGGTGTCGGCAAGTACCTTGACCATGTTCGGCTGAACCTCGAGGAAACCACCGGAGATGTAAAACACCTCACGTTCCCCGCCTTGCTTGGTCAGAGTGATCGGACCTGGCTTCAAGCTGGTGATCAATGGCGCGTGGCCCATGGCAATACCCAAGTCACCGAGTGCGCCGTGTGCAATCACCATTTCTACCAGACCGGAGAAGATTTCCCCTTCCGCGCTGACGATATCGCAATGGACTGTCATAGCCATCTGATTGCCTCAACCTGATGAGCGCCCGTTGCCGGGCGCCGGGATTACAGTTTCTTGGCTTTCTCGATCGCTTCTTCGATGCCGCCGACCATGTAGAACGCTTGTTCTGGCAGGTGGTCGTAGTCACCGTTGAGGATGCCTTTGAAGCCAGCAATGGTGTCTTTCAGGGAAACGTATTTACCCGAGGCACCGGTGAAGACTTCAGCCACGAAGAACGGCTGCGACAAGAAGCGCTGGATCTTACGAGCACGGTTTACCAACTGTTTGTCGGCTTCCGACAGCTCGTCCATACCCAGGATCGCAATGATGTCCTTCAGCTCTTTGTAACGCTGCAGCACGTACTGAACGCCGCGAGCGGTGTCGTAGTGCTCCTGGCCGATCACGTTCGGGTCCAGCTGGCGCGAAGTCGAGTCGAGTGGATCGACCGCTGGGTAGATACCCAGGGAGGCGATGTCACGGGACAGAACGACGGTGGCGTCCAAGTGGGCGAAGGTGGTCGCTGGCGACGGGTCGGTCAAGTCATCCGCAGGTACGTATACCGCTTGGATCGAGGTGATCGAACCTTCCTTGGTCGAAGTGATACGTTCTTGCAGAACGCCCATCTCTTCAGCCAGGGTCGGTTGGTAACCTACTGCAGAAGGCATACGGCCCAGCAGTGCGGATACTTCAGTACCGGCCAGGGTGTAACGGTAGATGTTGTCGACGAACAACAGAACGTCGTTACCTTCGTCACGGAACTTCTCGGCCATGGTCAGGCCGGTCAGTGCTACGCGCAGACGGTTACCCGGCGGCTCGTTCATCTGACCGTAAACCAGTGCCACTTTGTCCAGAACGTTGGAGTCCTTCATCTCGTGGTAGAAGTCGTTACCCTCACGAGTACGCTCACCCACACCGGCGAACACGGAATAACCGCTGTGCTCGATGGCGATGTTACGGATCAGTTCCATCATGTTTACGGTTTTGCCTACACCGGCACCACCGAACAGACCGACTTTACCGCCTTTGGCGAACGGGCAGACCAGGTCGATAACCTTGATGCCGGTTTCCAGCAGATCGTTGCCGCCAGCTTGCTCGGCGAACGAAGGTGCTGGACGGTGAATGCCCCAACGCTCTTCGGTGTCGATCGGGCCAGCTTCGTCAATCGGGTTGCCCAGTACGTCCATGATCCGGCCCAGGGTCGCTTTACCGACCGGTACGGAGATGGCTGCGCCAGTGTCGACAACGTCCAGACCGCGCTTCAAGCCTTCGGTGGAACCCATCGCAATGGTACGAACTACGCCGTCGCCCAGCTGTTGCTGAACTTCCAGAGTAGTTTCCGCGCCTTGTACTTTCAGCGCGTTGTAGATGCTCGGTACGCTGTCGCGTGGAAATTCCACGTCGATAACGGCGCCGATGATTTGAACGATACGTCCGCTACTCATAGCTGGATCCTCTGAATATTTGAACCGTTAAACCGCGGCAGCGCCGCCGACGATTTCCGAGATCTCTTGGGTGATCGCAGCCTGACGCGCCTTGTTGTAGATCAGCTGCAAATCGCTGATCAGATCACCGGCGTTATCGGTAGCGTTTTTCATCGCGATCATCCGCGCGGCTTGTTCAGCTGCGTTGTTCTCGACCACCGCCTGGTACACCTGCGACTCCACGTAGCGCACCATCAAGCCGTCAAGCAGCTCTTTGGCGTCTGGTTCGTAGAGGTAGTCCCAGTGGTGCTTGAGCTCCTGATCCGGAGTCGCCACCAGTGGAATCAATTGCTCCACGGTTGGCTGCTGGGTCATGGTGTTGATGAACTTGTTGGATACCACGGAGAGGCGGTCAATCCGGCCTTCCAGGTATGCATCCAGCATCACCTTCACACTGCCGATCAAATCATTGATCGACGGCTCTTCACCCAGGTGGCTGATAGCTGCAACGACGTTACCGCCGAAGTTGCGGAAAAAGGCCGCACCCTTGCTACCAACAACACACAGATCGATCTCGACGCCTTTTTCGCGGTTTACCGCCATGTCCTTGACCAGGGCCTTGAACAGGTTGGTATTCAAACCACCGCACAAACCACGGTCACTGCTCACTACCACATAACCCACACGCTTAACGTCGCGGTCGATCATGAACGGGTGGCGGTATTCCGGGTTGGCGTTGGCCAGATGCCCAATTACCTGGCGGATACGCTCCGCATAAGGACGGCTAGCAGCCATGCGCATTTGTGCCTTGCGCATTTTGCTGACCGCCACTTTTTCCATGGCGCTGGTAATCTTTTGCGTGCTTTTGATGCTCGCAATCTTACTGCGAATCTCTTTTGCGCCTGCCATGTAACACCTATCAGGTTAGCAAGCGGGAGCCTTGCGGCTCCCGCTGCGGCTTACCAGGTTTGGGTGGCCTTGAACTTCTCGATACCGGCTTTCATGCCAGCGTCGATCTCGTCATTGAAGTCACCCTTCACGTTGATCTTGGCCAACAAGTCGGCATGATCGCGGTTGAAGTAAGCAATCAGCGCTTGTTCAAAGCTGCCGACCTTGGTGATTTCGACGTCAGTCAGGAACCCACGCTCAGCGGCATACAGCGACAACGCCATGTCAGCGATCGACATTGGGGCGTATTGCTTCTGCTTCATCAGCTCGGTAACGCGCTGACCATGCTCAAGTTGCTTACGGGTCGCTTCGTCCAGGTCAGAAGCGAACTGGGCAAATGCCGCCAGTTCACGGTACTGAGCCAGAGCGGTACGGATACCACCGGAGAGCTTCTTGATGATCTTGGTCTGAGCGGCACCACCCACACGGGATACCGAAACACCGGCGTTCACAGCAGGACGGATCCCGGAGTTGAACATGGCCGATTCCAGGAAGATCTGACCGTCGGTGATGGAAATCACGTTGGTCGGAACGAACGCGGAAACGTCGCCAGCCTGGGTTTCGATGATCGGCAGTGCGGTCAGGGAACCGGTTTTGCCGGTCACTGCGCCATTGGTGAACTTCTCTACGTACTCTTCCGAAACGCGGGATGCGCGCTCCAGCAGACGGGAGTGGAGATAGAACACGTCGCCTGGGTAAGCTTCACGGCCTGGTGGACGGCGCAGCAGCAGGGAAATCTGGCGGTAAGCCACTGCTTGCTTGGACAGATCGTCATAAACGATCAGTGCGTCTTCACCGCGGTCGCGGAAGAATTCGCCCATGGTGCAACCGGAGTACGGTGCCAGGAATTGCAGGGCAGGAGATTCCGAAGCACTGGCGGCCACGATGATCGTGTTGGCCAGGGCGCCGTTTTCTTCCAGCTTGCGAACCACGTTGGCGATGGTCGATTGCTTCTGACCGATCGCTACGTAGACGCAGAAAATGCCGCTGTCTTTCTGGTTGATGATCGCGTCGATCGCCAGAGCGGTTTTACCGATCTGACGGTCACCGATGATCAGCTCACGCTGGCCACGGCCGACAGGGATCATGGCATCGACAGCCTTGTAGCCAGTCTGTACAGGCTGGTCTACCGACTTACGCCAGATCACGCCTGGAGCAACTTTCTCGACCGCGTCGGTCTCGGTGTTGCCCAGTGGACCTTTGCCGTCAACAGGGTTACCCAGTGCGTCGACTACGCGACCCAGCAGTTCCTTACCCACCGGAACTTCCAGGATGCGGCCTGTGCACTTGGCGCTCATGCCTTCAGCCAGACTGGTGTACGCGCCCAATACAACGGCACCTACGGAGTCTTGCTCCAGGTTGAGGGCCATACCGTAGACGCCGCCCGGAAACTCGATCATCTCGCCATACATTACGTCGGCCAGACCGTGAATCCGCACGATGCCGTCAGATACGCTGACGACAGTGCCTTCGTTACGGGCTTGGGAGGTCACATCGAGCTTGTCGATGCGGCCCTTGATAATTTCACTTATTTCGGAAGGATTGAGTTGCTGCATTGCTCTGCTGCCCCTTCAAACTCAAGATTTCAATGCTTCGGCAAGTTTCGCGATTTTGCCGCGAATCGAGCCATCGATAACCAGGTCGCCGGCACGGATAACAACACCACCAATAAGGGATGCGTCCTCCGAAGCTTGCAGGCGCACTTCCCGATTGAGTCGTGCACTGAGAACCTTGGCGAGTTTGTCTTGCTGTTCTTGGTTCAATGCAAAAGCACTGGTGACTTCAACGTCTACCGATTTCTCTGCTTCGGCCTTGTACAGGTCGAACAGAGCGGCGATCTCCGGCAGAAGCGGGAGACGGTCGTTTTCGGCAACGACGTGGATGAAGTTCTGCACTTTCACATCAAACTTGTCGCCGCACACTTCAATAAAAGTGGCGGCCTTGTCTGCGCTCGTCAGGCGCGGGGCCTTGAGCACGCGCTGCATGGTGTCGTCTTGCGACACTGCTGCAGCCAGGCCGAGCATGGCTGACCAAGAGGCCAGCTGCTGGTGGGCCTGGGCGTGCTCGAAGGCTGCCTTAGCATAAGGTCGGGCCAACGTGGTCAGTTCTGCCATGATCGCCCTCGCTTAAATTTCAGCAGCCAGTTTGTCAACCAGCTCCGCGTGCGCGTTTTGATCGATTGTGGCACCGAGGATCTTCTCCGCACCGCCGACCGCCAGAGCACCCAGTTGGGCACGCAGCGCGTCTTTGACGCCGTTCAGTTCCTGTTCGATCTCGGCATGAGCCGAAGCCTTCACACGGTCAGCTTCGACGCGGGCTTTTTCAACAGCCTCTTCGACGATCTGGTTACCGCGTTTCTTGGCTTGCTCAATGATTTCAGCTGCCTGTGCTTTAGCATCGCGCAGTTGAAGACCCACTTTCTCGTGGGCCAACTCCAGGTCGCGAGCTGCACGGCTGGCAGCGTCCAAACCATCCGCGATCTTCTTCTGACGTTCTTGCAAAGCCGCGATGACCGGAGGCCACACGTACTTCATGCAAAACCATACAAAAATGAAGAACGCAACGGACTGGCCAATCAGGGTTGCATTAATGTTCACGCCAACACCTCGCTCGTTCGTTGTCCATCACCCCAATCACTCGAAAATTCGAGTGATCAGCCAGCGAGTTGACCAACGAAAGGGTTCGCAAAGGTGAAGAACAGAGCGATACCAACACCGATCATGGTCACGGCGTCGAGCAGGCCGGCGACGATGAACATCTTAACTTGCAGCATTGGGACCATTTCTGGCTGACGCGCTGCGCCTTCCAGGAATTTGCCGCCCAGCAGGCCGAAACCAATGGCAGTACCCAGGGCGCCCAGGCCGATCAACAGTGCAACAGCGATAGCGGTTAGACCAACTACAGTTTCCATCTTTCCTCCCGACTTTTACGTCGTATGGTTTAGGTTTTTTAGATTTTAAAGCGGTAAAACAAATCGTTTCATAGGCCCGGTAGGGCCCACCTTCCCGTTTAACAGGGAAGGACATCAGACTGGTCGAAACCGGCCTTAATGATTCTCTTCGTGCGCCATCGACAGGTAGACGATAGTCAGCATCATGAAGATAAATGCCTGCAGGGTGATGATGAAGATGTGGATCAGGGCCCATGCCACTTGCAATACGGCGCCAATACCACTCAGCCACAACAGACCACTGCCAAACATTACGGCGATCAGGATAAACACCAGTTCACCGGCGTACATGTTGCCGAACAGACGCAACGCGAGCGAAAAGGGTTTAGCGATCAAAGTGACGAACTCAAGCAGGAAGTTGACCGGAATCAGCAGTGCCTGAAGAAAAATATTGCTGCTGGAGAACGGGTGCAGCGTCAGTTCTCCGATAAAGCCACCCAGCCCCTTGATCTTGATGCTGTAGAAAATGATCAGGGCAAACACGGAAAGGGACATGGCCATTGTCGCGTTCGGGTCAGTAGTCGGTACGGCACGGAAGAACAGGTGCTCATTGCCCGAGATCTTCGCCGCAGCGACCGGCAGCCAATCGACTGGAACCAGGTCGATGGAGTTCATCAGGAACACCCAGACGAAAATGGTCAGTGCCAGCGGTGCAATCAACGCGTTACGGCCGTGAAAGGTGTCTCTGACGCTGCTGTCGACGAACTCGATCAGCACTTCGACGAAGTTCTGCAAGCCACCAGGCTGCCCGGAGGTCACCTTACTGGCCGCCATACGGAACAGTACGACGAAGATCAGCCCCATCAGAACCGACCAGCCAAGTGTATCGACGTGGAAAGCCCAGAAGCCCATTTCTTTGGCTTCTGCTGCGGTGTGGGCGAAGCCCCAGCCGCCGTTGGGAAGCTGACCGAAGGTCAGGTTCTGCAAGTGGTGCTGGATATAGCCCGAAGCGGTTGTTTCTGCCATGGTTGCCTCAAACGCCCTAAGGTTTCGAAAGTCTTGTTTTCATCAGCAGGGGAGCGAACCAGCTGACCAGTTGGGTCAACACGAAGACGCCGAATACAGCCAGCGGCGCCAATGGCTTCACACCTGCAAAGGTCAGTGCAAACAGCACTGCCGTCAAAATCAGTTTCCCTGCTTCGCCGGCATAAAAGGACCGGACGATAGCCTGGGCTGCTCGGGCGCCGGAAAACCGAAAGGCCCTGTGAGCAAAATACATATTGGGCAGCAAGGCTATCAGGCCTCCGCAAAGTCCTGAATACCCGGCTACGACTCCATGCCAATACCAGAGCGCCAATGCGGCGATCAGCAAAATGACAAATTGAGCCAATAAAACCGGAAAAACGGCCAAGCGATGGAACGGCAACGTGTTTGGCGTGCGGGTTTCCATCACTCTTGCTCCTCAATGGTCGGCTGCCGGAAATCAATAACTTGGCATAATTTGTGCCGACAAAATGCGCGCAGAGTATAGGGGCGGTTCTGCCCCTATTCAACTGTCGGGTAGTGATTTCCGATCACACGCTACATAAGCAAATGTTTCAGCGGATGTGGGCAAGGACGCCCTGAAGCTCATCAAGGGAGTTATATCCGATGACTAATTGCCCTTTGCCTTTCTTGCCGTGGCGAATTTGCACCGCAGAGCCCAGGCGCTCGGCCAGGCGCTGCTCGAGACGCGCGATATCCGGATCAGTTTTGGTCGTTTCGACCGGTGCAGGTTTACCGCTCAACCACTGGCGAACCAGCGCCTCGGTCTGACGAACGGTGAGCCCTCGTGCGACAACGTGTCGCGCCCCTTCAACCTGTTGATTTTCCGGCAATCCGAGCAAAGCACGGGCGTGGCCCATCTCCAGGTCGCCGTGGGACAACATGGTCTTGATCACTTCCGGTAACGCAATCAGACGCAGCAAGTTGGACACGGTGACCCGGGACTTGCCCACCGCATCGGCGACTTGTTGCTGGGTCAGCTGGAATTCGTGCTGCAGACGCTGCAAGGCGATCGCTTCTTCGATCGGGTTGAGGTCTTCACGCTGGATGTTCTCGATCAACGCCATAGCGATGGCGGTTTCATCCGGCACATCGCGCACCATCGCCGGGATAGTCTCTTTGCCGGCCTGCTGGCTGGCGCGCCAGCGGCGTTCGCCGGCGATGATTTCAAAACGACCGCTGCCAATCGGGCGCACCACAATCGGCTGCATCACGCCCTGGGCCTTGATCGAATTGGCCAGTTCCTCCAGCGCCTGAGGATCCATGTCCCGGCGCGGCTGGTATTTGCCGCGCTGGATCAGGTCCAGCGGCAGGTGCTGCAACTCGCGCTCGTCGGCCTGCACCGCTTGTTCTTCAAGCGATGTGACGGTCGGACCACTCAGCAGTGCATCCAGTCCACGTCCGAGACCTCGTTTCTTGACGGCCATGGGGATTCCTTAAGTTGGCTGGGCTGCAGCGGTGCGTGGGTTGCGGCGTTGACGGCGAACCATCTCACCGGCCAGCGCCAGGTAGGCAATGGCACCACGCGATGATTTGTCGTACGCCAGCGCGGGCATCCCGTAGCTTGGCGCTTCGGCCAAACGGATGTTGCGCGGGATGACCGTGTCGTACAACTGGTCGCCGAAGTGTTCCTTGAGCTGCGCCGACACATCGTTCATCAGGCTCAGGCGCGGGTCATACATGGTCCGCAACAAGCCTTCGATTTGCAGGTTCGGATTGAGCAACTCGGCGATGCGCTTGATGTTATCCACAAGGTCGCTCAAGCCTTCCAACGCAAAATACTCGCACTGCATGGGGATAATCACCCCATCGGCAGCGACCAATGCGTTAAGCGTGAGCATCGACAGCGACGGCGGGCAGTCGATCAGAATGTAGTCGTAATTCTCGCGGATCGGCGCCAGGGCGCTGCGCAGACGGCTTTCTTTCATCTGCATTTCCAGCAGCACCACCTCCGCCGCAGTCAAGTCGCGGTTCGCCGGCAGCAGTTGATAACCGCCATGCTCGGAATAGTGCATAGCCTGGGCCAGGTCGCACTCGCCGATCAGCAAGTCGTAGACCGAGTTTTCCAGGCCGTGTTTATCCACACCGCTACCCATGGTGGCGTTGCCCTGTGGATCGAGATCGATCAACAGCACCCGGCGCTTGGTCGCGACCAAGGATGCTGCGAGGTTGATGCAGGTGGTGGTTTTACCCACGCCACCTTTCTGGTTCGCTATCGCGAATACCTTAGCCATTCTTGCTTGTGTTCCCAATCATGCCGTGCGGCGCAGTATCAGCAGATGGCGTTGGCCTTGGCAACCGGGTACGGCCAAGGCGTGTTCGCTATCGAGGTGGAAGTCTGCCGGCAATGCTAACAGCTCGTCGCTTGGATGAACGCCCTTCATTGCCAGCCAGCGGGTGTCGTGGTCGCCGAGGTGGCGGGTCCAGTTGCTGAAGTTCTCCATGCTGCTGAACGCCCGGGAAACAATTCCGTTAAAAGGCTGTTCAGGCGTGAGGGCTTCGACGCGACTGTGGATAACGTTGAGGTTATCCAGTTTGAGTTCGAGTTTGACCTGGGTCAGGAAGCGGGTTTTCTTGCCGTTGCTGTCCAGGCAGGTCACTTGCGACTCTGGAAACAGGATCGCCAAGGGAATACCGGGCATGCCGCCGCCACTGCCGACATCGAGCCAACGGCCGTTTTCGATAAACGGCATCACACTCAGGCTGTCGAGCAAATGCCGCGAGACCATTTCATCCGGGTCACGCACCGCTGTCAGGTTGTAAGCCTTGTTCCATTTGATCAACAGGGCCAGATAGCCCAACAGCAATTCGTGCTGGACTTGGGTCAAGTCCACGCCCAACTGGCGTGCCCCTGTGGATAACTCTTCGGCGTGTTGCGAGGTGACCAACGAACTCAAGCGCTTTGCTCCAACTGACGGCCCGCGCCGCGTTTTTTCAAATGAATCATCAACAGCGAAATGGCTGCCGGGGTGACACCGGGGATGCGTGACGCCTGGCCCAGAGTTTCCGGGCGAGTTATCCCCAGCTTGCTTTGAATTTCTTTCGACAACCCGGAAATACCGGTGTAGTCGATATCCACAGGCAACTTGGTGTTTTCACTGGCGCGCAGGCGGGCGATTTCATCCTGCTGGCGGTCAATGTAACCGGCGTACTTGGTCTTGATCTCGACCTGTTCGGCGACTTGTGGATCTTCTGCGCCCTGGCCTGTCACTTCGACCAGACCAGCGTAGTCGATTTCCGGACGGGACAGCAGGTTCAGCAGGTTGTACTCGTGGGTCAGCGGCGTGCCGAATTTTTCGGCAATCGCGTCGCCCTGCTCAGTGCCGGGGCGAACCCAGGTACTTTTCAGGCGTTGTTCTTCGAGCGTGATGCTTTCACGTTTTTTGCAGAAGGCTTCCCAGCGCGCGTCATCGACCAGGCCCAGCTCACGGCCTTTTTCGGTCAGGCGCAGGTCGGCGTTGTCTTCGCGCAGGATCAAGCGGTATTCGGCGCGGGACGTAAACATCCGATACGGTTCCTGGGTACCCAGGGTAATCAGGTCGTCAACCAACACGCCGATATACGCTTCGTCGCGACGCGGGCACCAGCTGTCTTTGCCCTGGGCACGCAATGCGGCGTTGGTCCCGGCCAACAAACCCTGGGCGCCGGCTTCTTCGTAACCGGTGGTGCCGTTGATTTGCCCGGCGAAAAACAGCCCGCCGATCACTTTGGTTTCGAGGCTGTATTTCAGGTCACGCGGGTCGAAGTAGTCATACTCGATGGCGTAGCCAGGACGCACGATATGTGCGTTTTCCATGCCGCGAATCGATTGCACGATCTGGATCTGCACGTCGAACGGCAACGAAGTGGAAATACCGTTCGGGTACAGCTCGTGGGTGGTCAAGCCTTCGGGCTCGATGAAGACCTGGTGGCTTTCCTTGTCGGCAAAGCGGTGGATCTTGTCTTCAATCGATGGGCAATAACGCGGGCCAATACCTTCGATCACTCCGGAATACATCGGCGACCGGTCGAGGTTGGCCGCGATGATTTCGTGAGTTCGGGCATTTGTGTGGGTAATCCAGCAACTGACCTGTTTCGGATGCTGCTCTTTGGAACCCATGAACGACATCACCGGAATCGGCGTATCGCCGGCTTGCTCGGTCATCACCGAAAAATCCACAGAACGCCCGTCGATACGCGGCGGGGTCCCGGTTTTCAGGCGGCCGACGCGCAGCGGCAATTCGCGCAGGCGCTGAGCAAGGGCAATCGACGGCGGATCACCGGCGCGTCCGCCCGAATAATTCTGCATGCCGATGTGGATAAGTCCGCCGAGGAACGTACCGGTGGTCAGCACCACGGATTCTGCGAAGAAACGCAGGCCCATTTGGGTGACAACGCCACGTACCTGGTCCTGTTCGACGATCAGGTCATCGGCGGCTTGTTGAAATATCCACAGGTTTGGCTGGTTTTCCAGGGTTTCGCGGACTGCGGCCTTGTACAAGATGCGGTCGGCTTGAGCCCGAGTAGCACGCACGGCCGGGCCTTTGCGGCTGTTGAGCACGCGAAATTGAATACCACCTTTGTCGGTGGCCATGGCCATGACGCCGCCCAGGGCGTCGATTTCCTTGACCAGGTGGCTTTTGCCGATACCCCCGATCGCGGGGTTGCAACTCATGGCGCCGAGGGTTTCCACGTTATGCGTAAGCAACAGGGTTTTTACGCCCATGCGTGCTGACGCCAGTGCTGCCTCGGTACCGGCATGACCGCCGCCGATGACGATCACTTCAAAACGGGAAGGGAAATCCACCACGCACCTCGTGCCTGCTTATGTAGGTAATCAGGAATTGTTTGTTGAAAGAGTTTTAGAGCTTTGGCGGCAAGTATAGGGACTTAGCCCTTCCTAAAGAACCCTTTGCACAAAATTTAACCAGCTGTGGATGAATCACAGACAATAGAAATTAAAAGAGAGAAATTTATAAGATCTTTGTTTTTATGTTTATTTCTACTGAGCCTACTTTCTGTGGATAGATCTCTACAGGCCTTTATATACGTCATGTACAGCGATTCAAAAGTCTGTGGTCATGTGCCAATGAGGCCCTTGGATAAGTGCCTTGAGCCTGTGGATTAAACAGGTGGTTATCCACAGCAGGGTTTTTGCTCAGGTTTCAAGCCCTGTTATCAACTGGGCACAAGGCCGGTTATTCACAGGGCTTAATCCACAGAAATCGTGAATTTCGCCCAAGGCAAAGCCCTCGGAATTCTGGGATCCGGTGAAGGAGGCTTAAAAAAGAGAACTATTGTGAGAAATCGGTGGGGCAGTTAATAATAGCGATTATCATTAACCTACCTTGTCGCGCCCTATGTCCCCTCATTCGCACACGGCTGCAGTCCAGCACATCTATGAGCAGCACCATTCGTGGTTGCACGGCTGGCTCAAAGGCAAATTGCACAACGCCTGCGATGCAGCCGACGTGGCGCACGATACGTTCGTACGTATTCTGGGGGCGCGCAATGCGGCGCAGATTCTCGAACCGCGTGACTATTTGGCAACCATCGCCAGGGGCCTGGTGATTGACCGGTACCGGCGCCACGCGATCGAGCAGGCCTACAAGCAGACCTTGGCCGAGCGACCTGAAGCCACCGCCATCAGCGAAGAAGACAAGGCAATCATCATCGAAACCCTGGTGGCTGTGGATAAGGCCCTGGCCAGCCTGGGTGAACGCGCGCGTCGAATCTTCATGCTGTCGCAGATCGATGGGCTGACTTATCAACAGATCGCCGAGCATCTACAGGTTTCGCTGACCACTGTTAAGAAGCACATGGTTCGCGCGCTGACTGAATGCTCGCTGATCATGGCCAGCCTGTAATGGCGGCGCCGGACCGCAAGACCTTCGAGGCAGCCGCCAGCTGGTATGTCCAGTTTCAATCCCAGCCGCCAACACCCGCCGAGCGCCATGCCTGGCAGCAATGGCTAAATGGCGACCCATCCCATCAGGCGGCGTGGAACCAGATGGAGCTGTTGCAGCGCAGCCTGGGTGCCCTGCCCCAGGATCTAACCCGACGCGCCTTGTCGAGCACACAACAGCGCCGCCAGGTACTCAAGTGGATGCTGGTACTCGGCAGCACGGGTTATCTGGGGTGGAATGTTCAACAACACACGCCGCTGGGCAATGTGTGGGCCGACTACCGCACACCCGTGGGTAAACACCGGCGCATCGAGCTGGCCGACGGCACGCGGATTGATCTGAATACCAACACTGCGATTGACGTGGTGTACGACGGGCATCAACGCTTGATCCGTCTGCGCGAGGGTGAAGTACTTATCCACACCGGCAAATCGGGTGGGCAAACGCCGTTTTACGTCGACACCCGTCAGGGCCGAATCCAGGCATTGGGTACGCGGTTTACCGTGCGCCAGCTGTCGGACTCCACGCGTGTTGGCGTGTTGGAAGACCGGGTAAGCCTGTCGCCCGCTGATCAACCTGATCACGGTCGACTGCTGAGTGCGGGCGAAAGCGCTGATTTTGACCGGCTGAGCGTAGGGCCGAACCACGCTTACAGTAGGATTCAGGCCGCGTGGGTCGATAGCCAACTGATCGTGCTGGATGCACGGCTCGGCGATGTGATCGATGATCTCGCGCGTTATCGTCCCGGAGTGTTGCAGTGCGATGCGGCCTCGTCACGTCTGCGTGTGTCCGGGACGTTCCGCCTGGACTCAACCGATGCGGTGCTGGCCAACCTGCAGGCAACCCTGCCGATCCAGGTTAACTACTTCACGCGTTACTGGGTCTCGGTGAAGCGCATTGGCTGATCGCAAAAAATAATCCACACGGGGGTTATCTTTTTTTTACCTGGCGCGGCCCTACAGGTAATTACGACGTTACCTACAGGGCTTAACCACCTATGCGCCTTCCAACCAGGCTTCGCCAGCAACTCTCCTGCCACGGGATCACTTACGGACTGCTGCTCACCTCGGCGGCCGCCAGCAGTGTGCTGCTATCGACCGGTGCCATCGCCGCCAGCGCGGTCCAGCATTACGCCATTGCGGCCGGGCCGCTGGACCGCGCCTTGAATCAGTTTTCGGCCAAGGCCAATGTGATTCTGTCCTTCTCGCCAGAGCAAACCGCGCGTTTGAACACCTCAGGACTGGAAGGTGACTATTCGGTGGATCAAGGCTTCGCGTTGCTGCTGCAGAATTCGGGTTTGCAGGCCGTCGTCCAGGCACCGGGCAGCTATGTGTTGCAAGCAGCGCCCACCGGCGAGTTAACGCTCGCGCCCACCACCGTAAGTAGTTATCAACAGACGGGGTTTAATCAGGATATTGCCGGCGACGTCGGCTACAAGGCGCAAAACAGTCGCATCGGCACCAAGACCAGCACCCCCCTGTCCGAGACCCCACGTTCGGTTTCGGTCGTCACCGGCCAGCGCATCAAGGACCAGAAATCCCAGACGCTCACTGAGGTGTTGGGTTATGTACCGGGTATTTTCGCGCCACCGTTTGCCGCCGGGGATGGCTTGGCCGGGGACCTGTTCTTCATTCGCGGTTTCAACGCTACGGATTACGGCTACGGCCTGCTGCGCGACGGCTTACGCGTGCAAGGCAATCGGTACGACACCACCAGCGAGCCTTACGGCCTGGAGCGGGTCGAGATTTTCCGTGGGCCTTCTTCGCTGCTCTACGGTGAAAACGCACCGGGCGGTCTGGTCAACCTGGTCAGCAAACACCCAACCGCCACCCCACAAGGTGAAGTGCAACTGGGTTACGGCTCGAATAACCGCCGACAAGTGGGTGTGGATATCTCGGGACCATTGAATGACAGCGACAACATTCTCGGCCGCGTGGTGATGTTGGGCCGCAAGTCCGACACCCAGACCGATCATGTCCCGGACGATCGTCTCTACATCGCGCCGTCACTGACGCTGAATTTCGATGACTACAACACCCTGACCCTGCTGGCCAACTACCAGAAAGACCACACCAACCTGGAACTTGGCCTACCCGCTGCCGGCACTCTGCTCTCGAATCCGAATGGCAACCTGTCCAAACACACCATGCTCGGCGACCCGGATTGGAACACCTTCGAACGGGAAGCCTGGAGCACCGGCTACGAATTCAGCCACAGCTTCAATGACGACTGGCAGTTCCGTCAGAATTCTCGCTACATGCAGTCGCGCATCAACCGCCATGAAACCTGGCCCAGCTCGCTGAATAACGCGGGTTTCGGCACCCAACTGAACATGACGGCCTACGACCGCTACAACAAGTCGATGGTCTACTCCCTGGATAACCAGCTTGAGGGCAAACTCCAGCTCGGCGGGCTGGAAAATACCGTGCTGTTCGGCGCCAGCTACGACCGCACTTCTTTCAACCAGGACTGGGATGCCGGTTTCGCGGGCACCATCAATGTGTATAACCCGGTCTATCTGCGCGAACCCACCACTCCGATTGCGGTACAGAACACCCTGCTCGAACAGCAGATGAAAGGTGTTTATGCACAGATCCAGAGCAAGTATGACCACTGGCTATTCTTGCTCGGCGGCCGTCAGGACTGGGTCGACAGCGACTACCGTGACAAAGTGAAACCGGCCAGCGATATCGGCTCCGAGGATCGCAAGTTCACGTATCAGGGCGGGGTGATGTACCAGTTCGACAACGGCGTTACGCCGTATGTCAGCTATTCCACTGCATTCGTGCCAGTACAGCAGATTTCCAATGCCGGCGCGCCGTTGAAGCCGATCACCAGCAGCCAATACGAAGTGGGCGTGAAGTACGAACCGATTGGCTGGGATACGGCGATGACCTTATCGGTCTACGACCTGCGCAAACAGGACGACACTTACCTCGATAGCACCACAAATTCTTATCGCCAGGTCGGTGAGAGTCGCGCCAAGGGGGTGGAGGTGGAGGTCAACAGCAATCTCACCCCAAACCTGAATGTCACGGCCGCTTATACCTACACCGATGCACGCATCACCAAGGACTCCGCCACGTCGCTGGTCGAGGGGCACCAGATGACCGGCGTGCCGCGCAACCAGGCCTCGGTGTGGGGCAAATATCGCTTCCTCGATGGCCAACTCAAGGGATTATCCCTGGGCGGCGGTGTGCGGTATTTCGACAGTACCTTTTCTTACACCGCGCCGACGCTGTACGGCAAGCTGGACGCCGGCAGTGTCACGCTGGTGGATGCGGCCGTTGGCTATCAGATCGACAAACACTGGTCGGTGGATGTGAACGCCAAGAACCTGTTCGACAAGGAATATGTATCCGGCTGCAACGACGCAGGGCGATGCTACTGGGGAGACAGCCGTACCTTGCTGGGTACGGTGTCCTACAACTGGTAAAACGCTGTGGATAACTCGGCTATTTGCCGATACAGAAGCTGGAAAAAATCCGCCCCAGCAAATCATCCGAGCTGAATGCACCGGTAATTTCCCCCAACAGCTGCTGCGCCTGGCGTAGATCCTCGGCCAGCAGCTCCCCAGCCCCCGCCAGGGTCAACTGCGCTCGCCCGTGCTCCAACGCCGCGCTGGCGTGGCGCAGCGCCTCCAGGTGCCTGCGGCGCGCACTGAAGCTGCTTTCCGAGGTCTGCTCATAGCCCATGCAGGCCTTGAGATGCTCACGCAGCAATTCCAGGCCATCCCCGGCCGATTTCGCACTCAGGCTGAGGGTGACGTGGCCATCCTCACTGGTTTGCAGGGCAATGGCTTCTCCTGTCAGGTCGGCCTTGTTGCGGATCAAGGTGACTTTGGCCGGGTCCGGCCGCTGCTCGAGGAATTCCGGCCACAGCGCGAAAGGATCCACAGCCTCCGGTGCAGTGGCATCCACCACCAGCAGCACGCGGTCTGCTTCGCCGATTGCCTTGAGCGCACGTTCCACGCCAATCTTTTCGACCTGGTCGTCGGTGTCGCGCAAGCCCGCGGTGTCGACCACGTGCAGCGGCATGCCATCGATGTGGATATGTTCGCGCAGGATGTCCCGCGTAGTGCCGGCGATCTCGGTGACGATCGCCGCTTCGCGACCTGCCAAGGCATTCAGCAGGCTGGATTTACCCGCGTTCGGCCGCCCTGCGATCACGACCGTCATGCCATCACGCAGCAGTGCGCCCTGCCCGGCTTCTCGCAGCACTGTGGATAACTCATCGCGAACTTTATCGAGCATCGCCAACACGTGGCCATCGGCAAGAAAGTCGATCTCCTCCTCAGGAAAATCGATCGCCGCCTCCACGTAGATACGCAAACTGATCAATTGCTCGGTCAAGTTATGCACACGCAGGGAGAATGCGCCTTGCAGTGAACGCAGCGCGTTGCGCGCCGCCTGTGCAGAACTGGCTTCGATCAGGTCGGCAATGGCTTCGGCCTGGGCCAGGTCAAGCTTGTCGTTAAGGAACGCGCGTTCGCTGAACTCACCCGGCCGCGCGAGACGGCAGCCCAGTTGCAGGCAGCGCTGCAGCAACATATCCAGCACCACAGGGCCGCCGTGGCCTTGCAATTCCAGCACATCTTCACCAGTGAACGAGTTCGGGCCCGGGAAATAAATCGCCAAACCTTCGTCCAGCACGCTGTTGTCAGCATCCAGGAACGCGCCGTAGTGCGCGTAACGCGGCTTCAATTCGCGGCCACTGATCGCCTGAGCGGCCTTGCCGGCAAGCGGCCCGGAAATACGAACGATACCGACACCGCCGCGACCTTGAGCGGTAGCGACAGCAGCGATGGTTTCACGAGGAGCGCTCATCAGCAGGTTCCAGAACAAAAGTGACAGAAAGCAAAACGCCCCACTAGGGGGCGTCTTGAGTGGTTATCCACAGAGTAAATTACGCCTCGGCTTTTTTGGTAGCCGCTTCGATTTTACGAGTGATGTACCACTGTTGCGAGATCGACAACACGTTGTTGACCACCCAGTACAGCACCAGACCTGCTGGGAACCACAGGAAGAAGAAGGTGAAGATGATTGGCATCATTTTCATTACCTTGGCCTGCATCGGATCTGGCGGAGTCGGGTTCAAGCGCTGCTGGATAAACATGGTCGCGCCCATGATGATCGGCAGGATAAAGAACGGGTCTTTGATCGACAGGTCAGTTATCCACAGCATGAACGGTGCCTGGCGCATTTCCACGCTTTCCAGGAGTACCCAGTACAGCGACAGGAATACCGGCATCTGTACCAGAATCGGCAAGCAACCACCCAGCGGGTTGATCTTCTCTTTCTTGTACAACTCCATCATGGCCTGCGACATTTTCTGCCGGTCGTCACCATGTTGCTCTTTCAGAGCAGCCAGTTTCGGCGCCACGGCACGCATGCGCGCCATCGACTTGTAACTGGCGGCCGACAGAGGGAAGAAGATCCCTTTGATCAGCATGGTCAGGAAGATGATCGAGAAGCCCCAGTTACCCACAATGCTGTGGATATGTTGCAGCAGCCAGAAAATCGGCTGGGCAATGAACCACAGAATGCCGTAGTCCACAGTCAGTTCCAGACCTGGGGACAACTCTTTCAGCACGGCCTGGCTTTTCGGACCGGCGTACAGGATAGCGCTGGTTTCAGCCTTGGCACCTGGAGCAACGCTCAACGCCGGGCCAGTAAAGCCAATGATGTAGTTACCCTGGCTGTCCTTGCGGGTTTGAACCAGGTTGGCTTCACCCTTGTTCGGGATCCACGCGGTTACAAAGTAGTGTTGCAGCCAGGCTACCCAACCCCCTTGAACCGTTTCTTTCAGTGCGCCCTTGTCGATATCTTTCATCGACACTTTTTTGTACGGCTCGTTACTTGTCCACAGGGCTGCGCCCAGGTAAGTCGCGGTGCCGGTGGCGGTGCTGGAAGACGGATCCGAGCTGCCATCACGCTTGAGCTGGGCAAACAGGTTGCCGCTCCAAGGTTTTTCGCTGGTGTTGTCGATCAGGTAAGTGACCTTCAAGTCGTACAAACCGCGCGTGAAGCTGAAACGCTTGATGTAGTTGACGCCGTCGAGGCTGAATTTCAGGTCGACGTTCAACTGGTTTTGGCCGTCAGCCAGTTGATAACTCTTCTGTTCGGTCGAATAAACCGCACGACCGGTAGCACGCGCATCCGGACCATTGGTGCCGGTCAGGCCGCTTTGCGCCAGATATGTACGTTCACCACCGTTATCGAACAGTTGGAACGGAACATCCGGATGGTCTTGGCGACGTGGATACAGCGGCAGTTTCAACTGCGCGATATCACCACCTTGTGGGTCGATAGCCAGGTCGAGCACATCCGTTTTCACGTGGATGAGGTCTTTATTGGTGACCACTGGCGTTTCTAGAGGGGCGCTTGTCTCGCCATTCGCGCTGGGAACATCGGCACTCGCGGACGCATTGTTACCCAGCGGGGTGTCCGGAATAGCCGGCGCAGCCTGATTGGTAGCAACATTCTGAGTCGGCAGGGCAGCCTGGCCGTAGTCCTGGTTCCACTTAAGAACCATGACGTAGGACACGATTGCCAGGGCGACGATCAGGATCGTGCGTTTAATATCCATGATTACTCGGCCATCGAAGAAGAACGGGAGGTAGGGATAGGTGGAACCGGGTCATAACCACCGGGATTCCACGGATGACAGCGACCTAAACGACGAAAGGTCAGCCAGCCACCGCGCAGAAGACCATGATTTTCTATGGCCTCTAACGCGTAGCAGGAACAACTGGGGTAGAAACGACAGTGGCTGGCCATCAGAGGACTAATGGCATAGCGATAAAACTGGATCGGAACGAGGGCCAGTTTACGCATCGGTGCTGTCTACCCCTACAGTTTCGGTGCTGACTGCTGGTGCTGGTTTGTGAGTACGCGCCAGACGTTTCCAGAGCTTGCCGAAATGCTGAATCAATTCGGGGTTTTCTACATCCCCCAAGCCTTTGCGCGCGACGATAACAATATCCCAACCAACCAGAGTGTCCTGGTGGAGGCGAAACGATTCGCGCATCAGACGCTTGAGGCGATTGCGCTCAACGGAGAGCTTTACGCTCTTCTTGCCGATCACCAACCCGAGACGGGGGTGATCCAGATCGTTGTTACGCGCAAGGAGCAGGAGATTTTTCCCCGGAACCTTGCCGGTGGGGGAGTCAAAGACTGCCTTGAAGTGCCGGGGGGTTAGCAGACGCTTTTCCCGACTGAAGTCCTGACTCACCACCAGTACCGGATTATCAAACTGCCAGACGCGCACGACCTTTGGCGCGACGACGCGACAGGACAGCACGGCCGTTCTTGGTAGCCATGCGAGCACGGAAGCCGTGAGTACGGGCGCGTTTGATGGTGCTTGGTTGGAAAGTACGTTTCATGGCGTTGTTACCTGGTTCGTCCACAACGGGCCGGAATGGCCCCCGTTTTAAGAGACCGGCGATTCTAGAGAAAGCAAGCCTCTAGGTCAATTTCCAACCAGCTTTTCCTTTAATTAGATCTTTGCGGGCAATTCGCGCTTTTCTGTCCGTCAGGCTTTCACGGGCAATGCCATAGATATAAAAATAAAGAAGGAAGTTATTTAAAGCTTTTCTGTAAAGCTTATAAAAGCTAGGCCGGCCATCTTCTGTGGATAACTGCCTTTAGGCCTTATTCCACCTGATGTACAGAGAATGACAACTACAGGGGAAAACGGTGCTCTGCCTGTGCTGCACTGTCGGATAAGCTGTGGGTGGAATGGCTTGTTATCCACAGGCCAGTTACCCACAGACTTTTGACCCCACTTGTACAACGAGCTTAGGCGCGCTTATCCACAGAGCTTATGCACAGACCATTGGTCGCCTTTTTTGCGGTTAAAGCGTTGATTTTGGGTGGCCTGTGCGCAACCTACATGTGGATAAGTGGGCGGCTGGCCGCTACAATGGCGGCTGTTTTTGCCTCACCGGCTTTCAACTTAGGGGATATCCGTGTCAGTGGAACTTTGGCAGCAGTGCGTGGAGCTTTTGCGCGAAGAGCTGCCTGCCCAGCAATTCAACACCTGGATCCGTCCGCTACAGGTCGAAGCCGAAGGCGACGAGTTGCGTGTCTATGCGCCCAATCGTTTTGTCCTCGACTGGGTCAACGAGAAGTACCTGAGCCGCGTTCTCGAATTGCTCGATGAACACGGCAACGGCCTCGCGCCCGTGCTTTCCTTATTAATAGGCAGCAAACGCAGCTCTGCACCGCGTGCGGCGCCGAATGCCCCGTTGGCGGCAAGTGCGTCGCAAGCCCAAGCCGCAGCGGCGCCTGTTAATAACTCGCCGGCACCGGTTGCCCAGGCGCCTTCGAAATCCTCGTCGCAGAAAAACGCGCCTATTAATGAAGAGCCGTCCCGCGACAGCTTCGACCCGATGGCCGGCGCCAGTTCCCAACAAGCACCGGTGCGCGCCGAACAGCGCACCGTGCAGGTCGAAGGCGCGCTCAAGCACACCAGTTACCTGAACCGTACGTTCACCTTCGAGAACTTCGTCGAAGGTAAATCCAACCAGCTGGCCCGCGCGGCCGCCTGGCAAGTGGCCGATAACCCCAAGCATGGCTACAACCCGCTCTTCCTTTATGGTGGCGTGGGTTTGGGTAAAACCCACTTGATGCACGCTGTGGGTAACCACTTGTTGAAGAAGAACCCGAATGCCAAGGTTGTGTACTTGCACTCGGAGCGCTTCGTGGCTGACATGGTCAAGGCCTTGCAGCTCAATGCCATTAACGAGTTCAAGCGCTTTTACCGTTCGGTTGATGCCTTGCTGATCGATGACATTCAATTCTTCGCTCGCAAGGAGCGTTCCCAGGAAGAGTTTTTCCACACCTTCAACGCCCTGCTCGAAGGCGGCCAACAGGTCATCTTGACCAGTGACCGTTATCCGAAGGAAATCGAAGGCCTGGAAGAACGCCTGAAATCGCGCTTCGGATGGGGCCTGACCGTTGCGGTAGAGCCGCCGGAACTGGAAACCCGCGTCGCGATCCTGATGAAAAAGGCCGACCAGGCGAAAGTCGACCTGCCCCACGACGCTGCTTTCTTCATTGCCCAACGCATTCGTTCCAACGTGCGTGAGCTGGAAGGCGCGCTCAAGCGGGTCATCGCGCATTCGCACTTCATGGGCCGCGACATCACCATCGAGCTGATTCGTGAATCCCTGAAAGACTTGCTGGCCCTGCAAGACAAACTGGTGAGTGTGGATAACATCCAGCGCACCGTGGCCGAGTACTACAAGATCAAGATTTCCGACCTGTTGTCCAAGCGCCGTTCGCGCTCGGTAGCGCGTCCGCGTCAGGTGGCGATGGCCCTCTCCAAGGAGTTGACCAACCACAGCCTGCCGGAAATCGGTGATGTGTTTGGCGGTCGCGACCACACCACGGTCCTGCACGCGTGCCGCAAGATCAATGAACTTAAGGAATCCGACGCGGATATTCGCGAGGACTACAAGAACCTGCTGCGTACACTGACTACTTGATGACACCAGCGCAGCTTATTAAGGCAAGGGACTAGACCATGCATTTCACCATTCAACGCGAAGCCCTGTTGAAACCCCTGCAACTGGTCGCAGGCGTCGTCGAGCGCCGACAGACCTTGCCGGTGCTCTCCAACGTATTGCTGGTGGTCGAAGGCCAGCAATTGTCCTTGACCGGTACCGACCTGGAAGTCGAGCTGGTCGGTCGTGTACAGCTGGAAGAGCCCGCCGAGCCGGGTGAGATCACTGTGCCGGCGCGCAAGCTGATGGACATCTGCAAGAGCCTGCCGAACGACGCGCTGATCGACATCAAAGTTGATGAGCAGAAGTTGGTGGTCAAGGCCGGTCGCAGCCGTTTCACCCTCTCCACGTTGCCAGCCAATGACTTCCCGACTGTTGAAGAAGGCCCAGGCTCGCTCACCTGCAGCCTGGAGCAAAGCAAACTGCGTCGTTTGATCGAGCGCACCAGCTTCGCCATGGCTCAACAGGACGTGCGTTACTACCTCAACGGTATGTTGTTGGAAGTATCAGAAGGCATCATTCGCGCCGTAGCCACCGACGGTCACCGTCTGGCCATGTGCTCGATGAAGGCCGACATCGGCCAACCTGATCGTCACCAGGTGATCGTGCCGCGCAAAGGCATCCTTGAGCTGGCGCGCCTGCTGACCGAGCCGGATGGCAATGTCAGCATCGTATTGGGTCAGCACCACATCCGTGCTACCACTGGCGAATTTACCTTCACCTCCAAGTTGGTTGACGGCAAATTCCCGGATTACGAGCGTGTACTGCCAAAGGGCGGCGACAAACTGGTAATCGGCGATCGTCAGGCCCTGCGTGAAGCCTTCAGCCGTACTGCGATTCTGTCCAACGAGAAATACCGTGGTATTCGTCTGCAACTGGCCAATGGTCAGCTGAAAATCCAGGCTAATAACCCGGAGCAGGAAGAAGCGGAAGAAGAAGTGGGCGTCGACTATAACGGCGGTTCGCTGGAAATCGGCTTCAACGTGAGCTACCTGTTGGACGTGCTGGGTGTGATGACGACTGAACAGGTTCGCCTGATTCTGTCTGACTCCAATAGCAGCGCCCTGGTACAGGAATCTGACAACGACGACTCGGCTTACGTTGTTATGCCGATGCGCCTGTAATCATGCTCAGCAGAAGCTAGATGTCCCTCAGTCGTGTCTCGGTCACCGCGGTGCGCAATCTGCACCCGGTGACCTTCTCCCCCTCTCCCCGCATCAATATTCTCTACGGCCCCAATGGCAGTGGCAAAACCAGTGTGCTGGAAGCCATTCATCTGTTGGGGCTCGCGCGTTCCTTTCGTAGTGCTCGCCTGTTGCCGGTTATCCAGTATGAACAACTGGCGTGCACTGTATTTGGCCAAGTCGAACTGGCTGAAGGTGGGCACAGTAGCCTGGGAATTTCACGTGATCGCGGTGGCGAGTTTCAAATTCGCATCGATGGGCAGAATGCTCGCAGTGCCGCGCAATTGGCGGAAATCCTGCCGCTGCAGTTGATCAACCCTGACAGCTTTCGGCTGTTGGAAGGTGCGCCGAAAATCCGCAGGCAATTCCTTGATTGGGGCGTGTTCCACGTGGAACCACGTTTCATGGCCACTTGGCAGCGCCTGCAGAAGGCCCTGCGGCAGCGGAACTCATGGCTGCGGCATGGTACACTTGACGCCGCTTCGCAAGCGGCCTGGGACCGGGAACTGTGCCTGGCCAGCGACGAAATAGATGAATACCGCCGCGCCTATATCAAAGCCTTGAAACCAGTCTTTGAGCAGACCTTGAGTGAGTTGTTGGATCTCGAGGGCCTGACGCTGAGTTACTACCGTGGTTGGGACAAAGACCGTGAGTTGAGTGCCGTACTCGCCACGTCCTTGCAACGGGATCAGCAAATTGGCCATACCCAGGCCGGACCCCAGCGGGCTGATTTGCGTCTCAGATTGGGCGCTCACAATGCCGCGGACATCTTGTCCCGGGGTCAGCAGAAGCTGGTGGTGTGTGCACTGCGTATTGCCCAGGGGCATTTAGTCAGCCAAGCCCGACGCGGTCAGTGTATTTATCTGGTGGATGACTTGCCGTCTGAACTCGACGAGCAGCACCGCCGCGCGTTATGCCGCTTGTTGGAAGAATTACGCTGCCAGGTGTTTATCACCTGTGTAGACCACGAATTATTGAGGGAAGGCTGGCAGACGGAAACGCCAGTTGCTTTGTTCCACGTGGAACAAGGCCGTATCACCCAGACCCACGACCATCGGGAGTGAAGGCATGAGCGAAGAAAACACGTACGACTCGACCAGCATTAAAGTGCTGAAAGGTTTGGATGCCGTACGCAAACGTCCCGGTATGTACATTGGCGACACTGATGACGGTAGCGGTCTGCACCACATGGTGTTCGAGGTGGTCGACAACTCCATCGACGAAGCCCTGGCCGGTCACTGCGACGACATCAGCATCATCATCCATCCGGATGAATCGATCACCGTACGCGACAACGGTCGCGGCATTCCGGTAGACGTGCATAAAGAAGAAGGCGTTTCGGCGGCAGAGGTCATCATGACCGTGCTCCACGCCGGCGGTAAGTTTGACGACAACTCCTATAAAGTCTCCGGCGGTTTGCACGGTGTGGGTGTGTCGGTCGTTAACGCCCTATCGGAAGAGCTGATCCTGACCGTTCGCCGTGCCGGCAAGATCTGGGAACAGACCTACGTCCATGGCGTTCCACAAGAGCCGATGAAAATCGTTGGCGACAGTGAAACCACCGGTACGCAGATTCACTTCAAACCGTCTGACGAAACCTTCAAGAATATCCACTTCAGCTGGGACATCCTGGCCAAGCGGATTCGAGAGCTGTCCTTCCTCAACTCCGGTGTGGGTATCGTCCTCAAGGACGAGCGCAGCGGCAAGGAAGAGCTGTTCAAGTACGAAGGTGGTTTGCGTGCGTTCGTTGAATACCTGAACACCAACAAGACTGCGGTCAACCAGGTGTTCCACTTCAATATTCAGCGTGAAGATGGCATCGGCGTAGAAATCGCCCTGCAGTGGAACGACAGCTTCAACGAGAACCTGTTGTGCTTCACCAACAATATTCCGCAGCGTGATGGCGGCACTCACTTGGTGGGTTTCCGCTCCGCGCTGACGCGTAACTTGAACAACTACATCGAAGCAGAAGGCCTCGCCAAAAAGCACAAAGTTGCCACCACCGGTGACGATGCGCGCGAAGGCCTGACTGCGATTATTTCGGTGAAAGTGCCGGATCCAAAGTTCAGCTCCCAGACCAAAGACAAGCTGGTGTCTTCTGAAGTGAAGACTGCAGTTGAACAGGAAATGGGTAAGTACTTCTCCGACTTCCTGTTGGAAAACCCGAACGAAGCCAAGCTGGTTGTCGGCAAGATGATCGACGCGGCACGTGCGCGTGAGGCGGCGCGTAAAGCCCGTGAGATGACCCGTCGTAAGGGCGCGCTGGATATTGCCGGCCTGCCCGGCAAACTGGCTGACTGCCAGGAGAAGGACCCTGCCCTCTCCGAACTGTACCTGGTGGAAGGTGACTCTGCTGGCGGTTCCGCCAAGCAGGGTCGCAACCGTCGCACCCAAGCCATCCTGCCGTTGAAGGGCAAGATCCTCAACGTCGAGAAGGCGCGCTTCGACAAGATGATTTCCTCGCAGGAAGTCGGCACCTTGATCACGGCGTTGGGCTGCGGCATTGGCCGTGACGAGTACAACATCGACAAGTTGCGTTACCACAACATCATCATCATGACCGATGCTGACGTCGACGGTTCGCACATCCGTACCCTGTTGCTGACCTTCTTCTTCCGTCAGTTGCCGGAGCTGATCGAGCGTGGCTACATCTACATCGCCCAGCCGCCGTTGTACAAAGTCAAAAAGGGCAAACAAGAGCAATACATCAAAGACGACGACGCCATGGAAGAGTACATGACGCAGTCGGCCCTGGAAGACGCCAGCCTGCACTTGAACGACGAAGCTCCGGGTATTTCCGGTGAAGCGCTGGAGCGTCTGGTTAACGACTTCCGCATGGTAATGAAAACGCTCAAGCGTCTGTCGCGCCTGTATCCACAGGAGCTGACCGAGCACTTCATCTACCTGCCGTCCGTGAGCCTGGAGCAGTTGGGCGATCACGCGCACATGCAGAACTGGCTGGCCCAATATGAAGCTCGCCTGCGCACGTCCGAGAAATCCGGCCTGGTCTACAAAGCCAGCCTGCGTGAAGACCGCGAACGTAACGTGTGGCTGCCAGAGGTCGAGTTGATCTCCCACGGCCTGTCGAACTACGTCACCTTCAACCGCGACTTCTTCGGCAGCAATGACTACAAAACCGTGGTTACCCTGGGCGCGCAACTCAGCACCCTGCTGGACGACGGCGCTTATATCCAGCGTGGCGAACGCAAGAAACAGGTCAAGGAATTCAAGGAAGCCCTCGACTGGCTGATGGCCGAAAGCACCAAGCGTCACACCATCCAACGATACAAAGGTCTGGGCGAAATGAACCCGGATCAGCTGTGGGAAACCACCATGGATCCGGCTCAGCGTCGTATGCTGCGAGTGACCATCGAAGACGCCATTGGCGCAGACCAGATCTTCAACACCCTGATGGGTGATGCGGTCGAGCCTCGCCGTGACTTCATCGAAAGCAACGCCTTGGCGGTGTCTAACCTGGACTTCTAATCAGGTAAGCCTGCTAAACAAAAAGGCCAACGCTTAGCGTTGGCCTTTTTTATTGGGTAGCTTTTGCGAATGCTCCACGTGGAACATCAAAGTTTTATCCCTGCGCTGAGGCCGCAACACTCTCCAGCCGATACCCATACCCATAGATCGTCAACAGCTGCCAGCCACGATCGGCCGTCAGCCCCAGCTTGTTACGCAACCGGTAAATATGCGTATCCAGTGGACGTGACGAGACCATTTCCTCATGGGTCCAAAAACGTTCGTAGAGGTATTCGCGGGACAGCGGTCGCGCCAGGTTGGCAAACAAACAACTGGCCAGGCGGTACTCGCGTTCCGTGAGGTTGATCGGTTTGCCCGCACGGGTGACAGTCAGTTCGGCATCATCGAAGGTCAGGTCGTTGAAGCTTTGCACTTCGTGGGCTGCCGACTTCTGCAAGCCATGGCGTCGCAACACCGCCGTGACGCGCGCCTTGAGTTCATTCGGGCGAAAGGGTTTGCTGACGTAGTCGTCAGCGCCGCTGTTCAGTGCCGTGACGATATCGCTCTCGGCGTCACGGCTGGTGAGCATGATCACAGCGGGGGGGGATTCCATGTGCTCGCGCGTCCAGCGCAGCAATGCGATACCGGTGATGTCGGGCAATTGCCAGTCGAGTATCAACAGGTCGAATGTTTCCCGGCGCAGTTGGCGCAGCAGGTCTTCACCGCGTTCGAAGCAATGCAGCGACCATGGCTGTTCCGCGGTGCTGGGGATCTGTCGCAGTGTCTGTTCCACCCGTCGCAATTCGGCAGGCTCATCATCCAGTATTGCGACACGCATGGCGTGGTTCCTTTCTACTAAAAATACGGCAGCCGACGGCCTATGGAGAAACGGCACATACTGCGCAGTTGCCGGCCCTTGAATCTGAAGAATTGTGGTCAGATGCAACGACCCCTTGGAACTCTCGGTACGCTGATATCAAAAAGCCCTGGCCGATTAGAAGACCTCGATATCCATAAGGGAAAGATACCGGCTCCCGGCGGTAAGTAAAAGGATCAGCCGACACGTGCGCTGCCGTAAACGCCTGCGTGCTGATGTCAGATTCACTCTGGAACATTGAACTTGATGAGCACCATGATCCTTTCCTCCCAGTCCCTGCGCTGCGCCCTTCCCTCGCTACTGACCTTGATGGTGGGTACGAGTGCCTCGGCCCAGACGCGCTCACCCTATATCGACGATCACGCGCTATGCCGTGCGCAACCACTGCCCGCGGTTGTCCAGCATCTCAACGGGGAAGCCTGGAAGCTCGACACCAAGGGCGAGATGAGCCCGCTACAGGAAGGCATGACCATTGATGAGCAGGAGGGTGTAAAAACCTCTGACTCGGCGTTTGTCAGCTTGTTGCTGGGTGACGGTTCTCGGGTGGTGCTGCCTTCCAGTTCCCAGGTACGTTTACACCTGGATGAAAAACAGTCGATCCCCCAGGTGATACTTGAACAAGGCCAGGCCGAAGCCTACGTGATCAAACAGGCGACCGATTATGACCGGTTCCGGATCATCACCCCGGTGGGAGTTCTTGGCGTGCGCGGCACGCATTTTCGAGTGCGCGATGACGGTGAGCAATCGATGCTGGAAGTGCTGGACGGCCAAGTGGCGGTCAGCCGTGAAGTGAAAGCGCACCCTGTTACAAGCGAAGTAAAAGTCAGCGCCCGCCAAGGGCTGCTGTTCAAGAAGCTAGGCGGACTCAATCCGGTCGAGTTGCTGGCCGCCCCCAGGCTGATCGGCCAGGATGGGCAAAAAGGCGATTCTCCGATTTGGCATTTGTACCTGCGTCCGGTAGCGGGCGCGCAGAGGTACAGAGCCCAAGTGGCCACTGATAAAACATTCATGGACATCAAGCAGGAAAACTTTTCCAGCGAACCGAAAATGAGCTTCACTGGGCTCAAGGCATCGTTCTATCACGTGCGGGTGTCGGCGTACGATGCACATGGCCTGGAAGGAGAAACCGGGGTCTATGACATTTTCTACTACCCGCCCGCTACGCAGGCGCAGGTTTCCGGTGGCTGACCGATGATGCTCTGGGGCAAGCCCGAAAAACGCCAACCCACCCATGCCCAGCGTCTGTTCCTTGGTTTGGTGCGCGAGTGGCTGTGGATTGGTTTGCTGTTACTGCCGTTTACCGCCTACCTGTCGCTGAGCCCTGGCCTTGCCCTGAACAACCCGCTATATGACAGCCTGCGTCGCCTGACACCGTTGCCGGTAGATCCGCGAATTTTGCTGGTGACGATTGACGACCCGAGCCTGAAAAAACTCGGCCAATGGCCTTGGCCACGCAGTCTGCACGCTGACCTGATCGATCGTCTGAGTGCAGCACAACCGGCGGGTATTTTGTTTGATGTGATCTTTAGCGAGCCCGGCAACCCGCTCGATGACAAGCGCCTGGCTGAAGCGGTGTGCAATGCCGGCAATGTGTTATTGCCGCTGGTACGTGAAGGCAACGCCAGTTACAGCCAGCCAGGGCAGCAAGTGTTGGCGATGCTCAAGTGCGCCAAGGGAGTTGGCCACATCAATGTGGAAGCCGACAGCGACGGTGTTGTACGCAGCTTGTATATGCGCGAAGGCCCGCCCAATGCCACCGCTGCGCAGTTGGCTTGGTTGGCCTATGAGATGAGCGGTGAGACGGGCCCCATGCCGGGGGAACCTCAAGATGCGCTCGAACCGCACTGGCGTAGAGAGCACGCCATTCGAATCCCATTCATCGCCGCTCATACACATTTTCCCAGCGTTTCCTACGCCAGCGTACTACGCGGTGAAGTACCCCCTGAGACGCTGCGCAACCGCTTGATCCTGGTGGGCGCCACCGCATCCGGAATGGGTGATCGTTTTGTCACGCCTCTCTCTTCAAGCGTTGGCACCACCGCAGGCGTAGAAATTCAGGCGAATGTGCTCAACGGCTTGCTGCAAGGGCGAAGCATTGTCGACCTTCCCGGCTGGTTGGCGGCGACCCTGGCAACCTCCCTGGTTGCTTTGTTACTGGGATTGCTGCTGTACCGTCCACGCTATGCGCTATGGATGACCCTGGGCTGTATGGCCTCGGCTGTGCTCGGTTCGTGGGCGCTGTTGCGCCTTGGTCATTGGTGGTCCCCTGCCGCCTGCCTGATCGGCCTGTTGCTCAGCTACCTGATCTGGAACTGGCGACGTCTGAGCGTGATTCTTGCCTACTTCGGCTGGGAGTTGGCGCGCCTCGACAACGAACCCAAAGTGCTGCCCGAACGGCGCCGAGCGCCCGCCAGCAAAGGTGACGTGCTGCAGGCGCGGATCTTTGCCCTCGAGCAAGCCGTCAGCCGTACACGTGACACCCGGCGCTTTATGGCGGATGGCCTCGAGTGTCTGCCGGTAGCCACGCTGATTACCGATCCCAAGGGCAATATCCTGCTCGCCAACCGCATCGCCCGCGAAGTGTTTGGCAATATCCTGGTGAACCAGAACCTTCTAGAACAGCTCGCCGACCTTGGTTACCCGCCGCTGCATAACGGCGTGCGCCCTGCCCTTTCGGCGTTGGAGCTGGTGGAATTCCGTGACATACACCAGCGCAGCCTGCGCATGGAGCTCGCGCCCTTGCTACCGGCCGAAGGTGATGTGGCACTCGGCTGGCTGTTGAGCCTGACGGACCTGAGCAAGGAACGCGAAGCCCAGCAGCACCGCGAGACCATGCTGCGTTTCCTCTCCCACGACCTGCGCGCACCGCACTCGGCGATCCTCGCGCTGCTGGATGTGCACGACGGCGAGTCACCGGTATTCGCACAGATCGAGCAGCAGGTCCGCCGCGCCTTGAGCCTCACGGAGTCCTTCGTGCAACTGGCGAAGGCAGAAGCCGACGGCTATCAATTCCAGCCAGCGCTTTTCGCCATGCTGGTGATGGATGCATTTGACCAGGTAGCGGTGATCGCTCAGCTCAAGGGCATTCACCTGGTACATGACTTGGTGGAGGAGGACGAGAGCATGGTTTCGGCCGATCAGTCGTTACTCACGCGCGCATTGTTCAACGTGTTGGAGAACGCGATCAAATATTCGGCGTCGGGTACTACCGTCAGGCTGAGCCACAGCAGTGCGCAAGGCTGGCTGGAATGCCGAATCAGCGACCAGGGGCCGGGGATTGCGGCTGAGGACTTGCCGGAGCTGTTCAGCCAATATCGCCGCTTCGACTCTGCCCAGGGCAGCGAGGGCCTTGGGTTGGGCTTGACCATGGTCAAGGCGGTCATCGAGCGTCATGGTGGGCGTATAAGTTGCGAAAGCGTGGTCGGCAAAGGCACCACATTCAGCGTGCAACTGCCGTTGCTGGAGGACTGAAAAAGCGCGCAATTACACTGTGCATAAAAAACCGGTCTCAAGGACCGGTTTTTTAATTCCGAAAAAACTTATGCACGTTTTTCCGAATTTTATCAGTTTGAGAAATATGTAATTAAATCAGCTCTTTAGAAGAGAAAAACATCAGTTCGCCAACAAACCGTACACAGGTTATCCACAGAAGCTCAGACCACTGGTGTGTCGACCACTACCGGCTCTGGGGGCAGCGAACCCATTGCGCGTTGCTGGGCTTCATTCCACGCTGCGGCACGATCATTCAGCGCGGCGATGGCACGCGGGCCTTCGCCTTCGGCATACATCGGTTCGCCAATCACCACGGTGATGGTACCTGGGCGTTTTGCCCAGCCGGTTTTTGGCCAGAACTTGCCAGCGTTATGCGCAATCGGCAGCACGGGCAGGTTGGCGTTAACCGCCAGTGCAGTACCGCCGCGTGAGAACTTGCCTACGGTGCCGTAGGGCACACGCGTTCCCTCTGGAAAGATCAGCACCCACACGCCATCCTTGAGCAGCTCGTCGCCTTTTTTGGCCACGTGCTTGAGCGCGGCCTTGGGATTGTCGCGGTCAATGGCGATAGGCCGCAACATGGCCATGGCCCAGCCGAAGAACGGCACGTAGAGCAATTCACGCTTGAGCACCTGGCTCAGGGGCGAGAAGTATGCCGAGAGAAAGAACGTCTCCCAGGTGCTCTGGTGGTTCGACAGAATCACGCACGGCTGTTCCGGCACGTTCTCGGCGCCTTTGATTTCGAAACGAATGCCCAGGAAGACCTTGGACAGCCACAACGCACAGCGGCACCAATAGACGTTAATAAAGCGATAGCGCGCCTTGAACGGCAGGAACGGCGCAATAAAAAAGCTCAGGGTGCACCAGAGGAAGGAACTGGTGCCCAGCAGCAGGTAAAAGAAAAAGGTTCTGATGGCCTGCAAAATCGACATGGCGGCATTTACCGTTGCGGGACAACGCCCGCCTGTTAAAAGCGCACTCCCGATCAATCCTTGGTCAGGAAGAGTCGAGGGCGGCTAGTTGTTGATAAGTTCTGCGGCAACCGCCGCCAGATCGTCAAAAATCAAGGTGCCTACCGGCAGGTTTTTCGCCTGGGTCTTTTCGCCTTTCCCGGTCTTAACCAAAACTGGCTGAGAATCGACGGCCTTGGCCGCCTCCAGGTCACCGAGGCTGTCCCCGACGAACCATATCCCAGCCAAGGGCACCTTGTAATGTTCTGCAATGATTTTCAACATGCCGGGCTTGGGTTTGCGACAGTCGCAGCCCGCGTCCGGTCCATGCGGGCAATACACCACCAGCCCGACCTCACCACCCTGCTCGGCCACCAACGCGCGCAGGCGCGCGTGCATGGCATCCAGGGTGGCGATGTCGTAGTAGCCGCGGGCGATGCCGGACTGGTTGGTGGCGATGGCCACCGTCCAGCCGGCTTTGCTCAACTGCGCGATGGCCTCGATCGACCCGGGCAGTGGAATCCATTCCGCCACCGACTTGATGTAAGCGTCGGAGTCGTAATTGATCACCCCGTCCCGATCGAGAATCAGCAGTTTCAACATGGTCAGCTCAGCGTCGAAATGTCGGCGATATTGACGAACAAACCGCGCAGGCGCGCCAGCATGGCGTAGCGGTTTTTGCGCACGCCCGCGTCTTCGGCATTGATCATCACCGCTTCGAAGAACGCATCCACCGGTTCACGCAAGGTGGCCAGGCGCGCCAGCGCTTCGGCGTAGTTGCGTTCGGCGATCAGCGGCTTCACTGCGTTTTCTGCCTTGGCGATAGCCGAGTTCAGCGAGAACTCCTTGGCATCGGCAAACAGGCCAGGGTCGACGTCGGCATTGCCCAGGCCTTCGGCCTTGCTCAGCAGGTTCGACACACGCTTGTTCACGGCGGCCAGTGCATCGGCTTCCGGCAGTTTGCGGAACGCTTGTACAGCTTGTACGCGCTGGTCGAAGTCCAGCGCCGAACCCGGTTGCAGGGCACGGACCGACAGGTAGACGGAAACGTCCACGCCTTCGTCTTCGTAACGCGCACGCAGGCGGTCGAACACGAACTCCAGCACTTGCTCGGCCAGGCCGGCTTGCTTGACCTTGCCACCGAACTGGCCGACCGCAAACACCACGGCCTGGGTCAGGTCGAGGTCGAGCTTCTTGTCGATCAGGATGCGCAGCACACCCAAGGCCGCACGGCGCAGGGCATACGGGTCTTTGCTGCCGGTAGGCAACATGCCGATACCGAAGATACCGACGAGCGTGTCCAGCTTGTCGGCAATGGCGACGGCCGCACCGGTCAGGGTGGTTGGCAGTTCAGCGCCGGCACCGCGCGGCATGTACTGCTCGTTCAGCGCCAGGGCGACATCGTCCGGCTCGCCGTCGTTGAGGGCGTAGTAGTAGCCGGCAACACCTTGCATCTCCGGGAACTCGCCGACCATTTCGGTGGCCAGGTCGCACTTGGACAGCAGGCCAGCACGCGCGGCCCAGGCAGCATCGCCGCCAATGCGCGGCGCGATGTAGGCCGCCAGCTTGGAAACGCGCACGGCTTTGTCGTAGACACTGCCGAGTTTTTCCTGGAACACCACGTTTTGCAGGCGCAGGTTGAAGTCTTCAAGCTTCTGCTTCTTGTCTTGCTTGAAGAAGAACTCGGCGTCAGTCAGGCGCGGGCGAACGACTTTTTCGTTACCGGCGATGATCTGCTGCGGGTCCTTGCTCTCGATGTTGGCCACGGTGATAAAGCGCGGCAGCAGCTTGCCGTCCACGTCCAGCAGGCAGAAATACTTCTGGTTGTCCTGCATGGTGGTGATCAGGGCTTCTTGCGGTACGTCGAGGAAACGTTCTTCGAACGAGCACACCAGCGGCACCGGCCATTCAACCAGCGCGGTCACTTCGTCGAGCAGGCTTGGCGGCACGATGGCGGTGCCTTCCTGTAGGCGGGCCAGCTCTTCGGTGCGCTTGCTGATCAGCTCACGACGCTCATTCGCATCGGCCAGTACGTAGGCGGCACGCAGGTCGGCGGCGTAGTTGGCCGGCGAGGTGATGCGCACCGCTTGCGGATGGTGGAAGCGGTGACCACGGGAATCACGACCCGCCTTCTGGGCGAGGATTGTGCAGTCGATGACCTGGTCACCGAGCAGCATCACCAGCCATTGGGTCGGGCGTACGAACTCTTCCTTGCGTGCACCCCAGCGCATGCGCTTGGGGATCGGCAGGTCGTTCAGGGAATCTTCAACGATGGTCGGCAACAGGCTGGCGGTCGGCTTGCCGGTGATGACCTGGCTGAAGCGCAGTTTCGGGCCGCTCTGGTCGATCTCGCTCAGCTCGACGCCACACTTCTTGGCGAAGCCCAGTGCGGCCTGGGTCGGGTTGCCTTCAGCGTCGAAAGCCGCCTGGCGTGGCGGGCCGTCGAGGTTGATGCTGCGGTCCGGCTGCTGGGTTTCCAGCGCGGTCAGCAACACGGCCAGGCGGCGTGGCGCGGCGTAGACTTTCTTCGCTTCAAACTTCAGGCCGGCGCTGTGCAGGCCCTTTTCGATACCGGCCAGGAACGCGTCGGCCAGGGTATTGAGCGCCTTGGGTGGCAGCTCTTCGGTGCCCAGTTCAACCAGGAAATCTTGAGCACTCATTGTGCAGCCTCCAGCTTAGCCAACACTTCATCACGCAGGTCCGGGGTAGCCATCGGGAAGCCCAGCTTGGCGCGAGCCAGCAGGTAGGCTTGGGCGACGGAACGCGCCAGGGTGCGTACACGCAGGATGTATTGCTGGCGCGCGGTTACCGAGATGGCACGGCGGGCGTCCAGCAGGTTGAAGGTATGGGACGCCTTCAACACCATTTCATAGCTCGGCAACGGCAGCGGCTGATCCAGTTCGATCAGGCGCTTGGCTTCGCTTTCATAGAAGTCGAACAGCTCGAACAGTTTGTCGACGTTGGCGTGTTCGAAGTTGTAAGTGGACTGCTCCACTTCGTTCTGGTGGAACACGTCGCCGTAGGTCACCTTGCCGAACGGGCCGTCAGCCCACACCAGGTCGTAGACCGAATCCACGCCCTGCAGGTACATGGCCAGGCGCTCAAGGCCGTAGGTGATTTCGCCGGTTACCGGGTAGCACTCGATGCCGCCGGCTTGCTGGAAGTACGTGAATTGCGTCACTTCCATGCCGTTCAGCCAGACTTCCCAGCCCAGGCCCCAGGCGCCCAGGGTCGGCGATTCCCAGTTGTCTTCAACGAAACGGATGTCGTGGACCAGCGGGTCCAGGCCGACATGTTTCAGCGAGCCCAGGTACAGCTCCTGGAAGTTGTCCGGGTTCGGCTTCAGTACCACCTGGAACTGGTAGTAGTGCTGCAGACGGTTCGGGTTTTCGCCGTAGCGGCCGTCAGTCGGGCGACGACTGGGCTGCACATAAGCGGCGTTCCAGGTTTCCGGGCCAATGGCCCGCAGGAAGGTAGCGGTGTGGAAAGTGCCGGCGCCTACTTCCATATCGTAGGGCTGAAGTACCACACAACCTTGCTCGGCCCAGTATTGCTGGAGGGCGAGGATCAAGTCTTGGAAGGTACGCACGGCTGGCGTAGGCTGGCTCACGAAATTCACCTGTTACTTGGGCTGCGATTTAAAGAGCGGGAGTATACCCGATTCGGCCGCGCCACCATCCCCTGGAGCCTTATGCCACGCTGCTTTTGGTGTTCTGAAGATCCGCTGTACATGGCTTATCACGATCAGGAGTGGGGAACGCCGCTGCGCGATGCGCAGGGTCTGTTCGAGTTGCTTTTGCTCGAAGGGTTCCAGGCGGGCCTGTCCTGGATCACCGTTTTACGCAAACGCGAGCATTATCGAAAGGTCTTGTTCGGTTTTGATGCGCAGCGTCTGGCGCAACTGAGCGACGCTGAAATCGAAGCGCTGATGCTCGACCCAGGCATTGTGCGCAACCGCTTGAAGCTCAACGCCACCCGCCGCAACGCCGTCGCCTGGCTGGCGCTGGAGGACCCGGTCGGGTTGCTCTGGTCGTTTGTCGGCGGCGTGCCCAAAGTCAATCACTTCAAGGACCGCAGCGAGGTGCCGGCGATTACGCCGGAGGCCGAAGCCATGAGCAAAGCCTTGAAAAAAGCCGGCTTTACCTTTGTCGGCCCGACCATCTGTTACGCGTTCATGCAGGCCTCGGGGATGGTCATGGACCACACTCAAGACTGCGACCGTTACGCGGACCTGGCCAACGCCGGTTAGAATGCCGGCTTTGCGCACCACACACACGATCAGGAGTGACCTGTGGAAAAGTTTAAAGGCGCCTTGCTGGTAGGCGCTCTTCGGTTGTTTGCCCTATTACCCTGGCGCGCGGTTCAAGCGGTCGGCACGGCGATTGGCTGGATTATGTGGAAAACCCCCAACCGTTCCCGCGACACGGTGCGGATCAACCTCTCCAAATGCTTCCCGGACATGGACCCCGCTGAGCGCGAAGCGCTGGTCGGCCGCAGCCTGATGGACATCGGCAAGTCCCTGACCGAAAGCGCCTGCGCCTGGATCTGGCCGGCCCAGCGCTCCATCGACCTGGTGCGCGAAGTCGAAGGCCTCGAAGTGCTGCACGAAGCCCTCGCCTCGGGCAAAGGCGTGGTCGGTATCACCAGCCACTTGGGCAACTGGGAAGTGCTGAACCACTTCTATTGCAGCCAATGCAAACCGATCATTTTCTATCGGCCGCCGAAGCTCAAGGCCGTGGACGAATTGCTGCGCAAACAACGTGTGCAACTGGGTAACCGCGTGGCTGCTTCTACAAAAGAAGGCATCCTCAGCGTGATCAAGGAAGTGCGCAAAGGCGGCCAGGTGGGTATTCCTGCCGACCCCGAGCCGGCGGAATCGGCCGGGATCTTCGTGCCGTTTTTCGCCACCCAGGCGCTGACCAGCAAATTCGTGCCGAACATGCTCGCAGGCCACAAGGCTGTCGGCGTGTTTTTGCACGCCCTGCGGCTGCCGGATGGCTCGGGTTACAAAGTGATACTGGAAGCGGCGCCGGAAGACATGTACAGCACCGACACCGCCACGTCCTGCGCGGCGATGAGCAAGGTGGTGGAGCGCTACGTCGGCGCCTACCCGAGCCAGTACATGTGGAGCATGAAGCGCTTCAAGAAACGCCCGCCGGGTGAGGCGCGTTGGTATTGACTCACCCAGATCCAAGACCGATGAAGATCTAATGTGGGAGCTGGCTTGCCTGCGATGCAGGCAACTCGGTTTTTCAGTCACACCGAGGCGATGCTATCGCAGGCAAGCCAGCTCCCACAGGGATTAGTTCACCCCTGGCGGTCGAGTTTCTTCAGGAACACCGCCATCTCTTTCTCGGCCTGTTTATCGCCATGGGCCTGGGCCGCTTCGATGCCCTTTTCCCATGCCTGTCGTGCTGCGGCACTGTCACCCTGCGCCTGATGCGCCTTGCCCAACAGTTTCCACGCCGCCGAATATTTCGGGTCGAACTCGACGCACTTGTGCAAATGCTCCGCCGCCTTGGCGTGGTCTTTCAAATCCAGATAACCCTTGCCCAAGCCAAAGCGCAGCAATGAATTATCCACGCCCTTGGCGAGCATTTTTTCCAGGGATTCGAGCATGCAGGCGCACTCCTGTTAATCAGAAAAAGCTCAGCCCCACGTGGAACAGTTTCTCCACATCGCGGATATGTTTTTTATCCACCAGGAACAGGATCACATGGTCACCCGTGGCGATCACCGTGTCGTCGTGGGCGATGATCACCTCTTCATCACGAATGATCGCGCCGATGGTGGTGCCCGGCGGCAGGCCGATATCGCGGATGGCCTTGCCGATGACCTTGCTCGACTTTGCATCACCGTGGGCAATCGCCTCGATGGCTTCCGCCGCGCCGCGCCGCAACGAATGCACGCTGACGATATCGCCACGCCGCACGTGGGCCAGCAAGGTGCCAATGGTCGCCAGCTGCGGGCTGATGGCAATGTCGATATCGCCACCCTGGATCAGGTCGACATATGCCGGGTTGTTGATGATGGTCATCACCTTCTTTGCCCCCAACCGCTTGGCCAGCAGCGAGGACATGATGTTGGCCTCGTCATCGTTGGTCAGGGCCAGGAAAATATCGGCGTCGGCGATGTTCTCCTCCATCAGCAGGTCGCGGTCTGACGCACTGCCTTGCAGTACGACCGTGCTGTCGAGGGTGTCGGACAAATGCCGGCAACGAGCCGGGCTCATCTCGATGATCTTCACCTGGTAGCGGCTTTCGATGGCCTCGGCCAAACGCTCGCCGATCTGCCCGCCGCCGGCGATAACGATGCGTTTGTAGGTCTCATCCAACCGGCGCATTTCGCTCATCACTGCGCGAATATTCGCCTTGGCGGCGATGAAAAATACTTCGTCGTCGGCCTCGATCACGGTATCGCCCTGCGGCAGGATCGGCCGGTCGCGGCGGAAAATCGCAGCGACGCGGGTTTCCACATTCGGCATGTGCTCGCGCAGCTGGCGCAGTTGCTGGCCCACCAACGGCCCGCCGTAATAGGCTTTCACCGCCACCAGTTGGGCCTTGCCCCCGGCGAAGTCGATCACCTGCAGGGCACCCGGAATCTCGATCAGGCGCTTGATGTAATGCGTGACCACCTGCTCGGGGCTGATCAGCACGTCCACCGGAATCGCGTCATTGTCGAAAAGCCCTGCACGGGTCAGGTAAGCCGCCTCACGCACGCGGGCGATTTTGGTCGGGGTGTGGAACAGGGTGTGGGCGACCTGGCAGGCGACCATGTTGGTCTCGTCACTGTTGGTCACGGCGACGAGCATGTCGGCGTCGTCGGCACCGGCCTGGCGCAGCACCGTAGGAAACGACGCGCGGCCTTGCACGGTGCGGATGTCCAAACGGTCGCCGAGGTTCCGCAGGCGCTCGGCGTCGGTGTCGACCACGGTGATGTCGTTGGCCTCGCTGGCCAAATGCTCGGCCAGCGAGCCACCGACCTGCCCTGCCCCAAGGATGATGATTTTCATCCGGTCACTCCCTTAAACCCATTCAGCCGCGTGCGGCGGCAATCTTGATCAGTTTGGCGTAGTAGAAGCCATCGTGTCCGCCTTCTTGCGCGAGCAACTGGCGACCGTGGGGCTGCTTGATGCCGGCTGCCGTGGCCAGGTCCAGCTCGCGCGCGCCGCTGGTGCGGGCGAGGAAGGCTTCGATCACCTCGGTGTTTTCAGTCGGCAACGTCGAGCAGGTGGCGTAGAGCAGGATGCCGCCGACTTCCAGGGTCGGCCACAAGGCGTCGAGCAACTCGCCTTGCAGCACGGCCAGCGCGGCGATGTCGTCGGGTTGGCGGGTCAGCTTGATATCCGGGTGGCGGCGGATCACGCCGGTGGCCGAACATGGCGCGTCGAGCAGGATGCGCTGGAACGGTTTGCCGTCCCACCAGCTGGCGGTGTCACGGCCATCGGCGGCGATCAGTTCGGCGCTCAGGCCCAGGCGTGCGAGGTTTTCGCGCACGCGCACCAGGCGCTTGGCTTCCAGGTCGACGGCGACTACACCGGCGAGGTCTTTTTCGACTTCCAGGATGTGGCAAGTCTTACCGCCCGGCGCACAGCAGGCGTCGAGCACGCGTTGGCCCGGGGCCAGGTCGAGCAGGTCGGCGGCCAGCTGCGCGGCTTCGTCCTGCACACTGATCCAGCCTTCGGCAAAGCCTGGCAGGCTGCGCACATCGGCGGCGGCTTCGAGCACGATGCCGTCGACACTGTATACGCACGGCGTAGCATTGATGCCGGCGTCGGCCAGCAATTGCAGATAGGCGTCACGGCTGCGATGGCGACGGTTGACCCGCAGGATCATCGGCGGGTGCGCGTTGTTGGCCGCGCAGATGGCTTCCCATTGCTCAGGCCAGAACGCCTTCAAGGATTTTTGCAGCCAGCGCGGGTGGGCGGTGCGCACTACCGGGTCATGTTCCAGCTCGGCCAGCAGCGCTTCGCTTTCGCGCTGGGCGCGGCGCAGCACGGCGTTGAGCAGGGCCTTGGCCCAGGGCTTTTTCAGCTTGTCGGCGCAACCGACGGTTTCACCGATGGCGGCGTGGGCAGGTACACGGGTGTAGAGCAACTGATAGAGGCCAACCAGCAGCAGCGCTTCCACATCGGCATCAGCCGCCTTGAACGGCTTCTGCAGCAGCTTGGCTGCCAACGCCGACAAGCGTGGCTGCCAACGCGCGGTGCCAAAGGCCAGGTCCTGAGTGAAACCGCGGTCGCGGTCTTCGACCTTGTCCAGCTGAGTCGGCAATGAACTGTTCAGCGAAGCCTTGCCGTTGAGTACGGCAGCGAGAGCCTTGGCGGCGGCCAGACGTGGGTTCATTGCGCGGCCACCCCGAGGACGGTGCCCAAGGCAAATTTCTCACGACGGCTGTTGAACAAGTCGCTGAAATTAAGCGCCTTGCCACCGGGCAATTGCAGACGCGTCAGACACAGCGCCTGTTCGCCGCACGCGACCAACAGGCCGTCCTTGCTGGCGCCGATGATTTCACCCGGAGCGCCTTTGCCTTCGGCCAAGGTGGCGGCCAACACTTTCAAGGCTTCGCCATTGAGCGTGCTGTGGCAGATCGGCCACGGGTTGAAGGCGCGCACCAGGCGCTCCAGCTCCACGGCCGGGCGGCTCCAGTCGATGCGCGCTTCGTCCTTGTTCAGCTTGTGGGCGTAGGTGGCCAGGCTGTCGTCCTGCACTTGGCCGTCCAGGGTGCCGGCAGCGAGGCCGGCGATGGCCTGGATCACAGCCGGCGGGCCCAGCTCGGCCAGGCGGTCGTGCAGGCTGCCACCGGTGTCTTCGGCGGTAATCGGCGTGGTGACTTTCAGCAACATCGGGCCGGTGTCCAGGCCTGCCTCCATACGCATCACGGTCACGCCGCTTTCGCTGTCGCCGGCTTCCACGGCGCGCTGGATCGGCGCCGCACCGCGCCAGCGTGGCAGCAGCGACGCGTGGCTATTGATGCAACCCAGGCGCGGGATATCCAGCACCACCTGAGGCAGGATCAAGCCATAGGCCACAACCACCAGCAGGTCAGGTTTCAGCGCGGCCAATTCCGCCTGGGCGTCGGCGTTACGCAGGGTCGGCGGTTGCAGCACCGGAATGTCGTGCTCAAGCGCCAGATGCTTGACCGGGCTCGGCATCAGTTTTTGCCCGCGACCGGCCGGGCGATCCGGCTGGGTGTACACCGCGACGATGTCGTAAGGGCTGGCGAGCAGCGCCTTGAGGTGTTCGGCAGCGAATTCAGGAGTGCCGGCAAAAACAATGCGCAGGGGCTCGGTCATGGGAGGTCTCGGTTAAAAACAGTCACAAAAGAAAAAGGCTTGCCGCAGCAAGCCTTTGGAAGGTGGGCATCAAGCTTGCTGGCGATGCTTTTTTTCCAGCTTCTTCTTGATCCGATCGCGTTTAAGCGTGGACAGGTAATCGACAAACAGCTTGCCGTTGAGATGGTCGCATTCGTGCTGGATGCACACCGCGAGCAGGCCATCGGCGATCAGCTCGTAGGGTTTGCCGTCACGGTCCAGGGCTTTGATCTTCACGCGTAGCGGGCGTTCGACGTTCTCGTAGAACTCCGGCACCGACAGGCAGCCCTCCTGGTATTCGCCCATTTCGTCGGTCAGCGGTTCGAACTCGGGGTTGATAAACACCCGTGGCTCGCTGCGGTCTTCCGACAGGTCCATGACCACGACGCGCTGATGCACATTGACCTGGGTAGCGGCGAGGCCGATGCCCGGGGCTTCATACATTGTTTCAAACATGTCATCGACCAACTGACGAACCTTGTCGTCCACTACGGCCACCGGTTTGGCGATCGTGCGCAGGCGCGAGTCGGGAAATTCGAGGATGTTCAAAATAGCCATAAGCGTAATTGCTGCACATGTGAGGTAGAGGCAAATCGGCGTTGGGATGGACCCAGACAGCCGGTGTGAAAGGTTCGAAAGCCGCGAAGGCTATGGCATTTCACGCGAACGCACATAATAAAGGAGATTCACCCCATGAGGAAATCGCTACTCGTCTTGCTTTTGTGGGCCCCGGCTGCCATGGCCGTGCTTCACCTGCCCGCCCAGCGTCTGGACCAACCCTCACAACAGGCTATCCAGCACTTCTTACTGCACAACCGCATTCTTGATACACCGGAGGATCTGGACAACGCGCCCTACATTGTCGCGACCGATGCCGGACAGGTATTGGCCGCCAATGGCGACCGTGTGTATGCCCGAGGCAGCCTGGATCCTACCCAGCCAGACTACGGCATCTTTCGCCAGGGCAAGGCCTACACCGACCCTCAAACCCACGAGTTGCTGGGGATAAATGCCGACGACATTGGCACCGTACGCTTCGTCATGGCGGGCGATCTCACCACCCTGGCAGTGCAGCGGGTCACCCAGGAGATCCGCCCAGGCGATCTACTGCTGCGCGCCGAGGCACCCGTTGGGTCGGCCACTAAGAGGCCTGCGCCCTTTATCGCAGGGCACATCATCGACATTCCCAAAGGCGTTACGCAGATCGGCGTGCTGGACGCAGTGATCCTCAATAAAGGCCGGCGTGACGGCTTAATCGAAGGCCAACGGCTCAACGTGATCAAGACCGGCGCCACCGTACGTGACGCCCTGACCGGCGTTGCAACCCGCCTTCCCGATAAGCGCGCCGGCACCCTGCTGGTGTTTCGTACCTATGAAAAGCTCAGCTATGGACTGGTCCTCGGTGCCTCACGGCCACTGGCGGTAATGGACCGTTTCGAGACTGCTGAACAAACACAATAAATAGCCTGCTAAATAAGTTACCAACAGACTTATCCACAGCTTGTCGCGGTCAAGGATGATCAGATGTTTCCGATAAACAGCAGTGAAATCTCCCCGTCTGAACTCGAAGCTCGGCTACGCTTGCACAGGCTGCCGGAACTGGGTTCCAAGCGCTTTCGCGTATTGATTGACGCCTTTGGTTGCGCGTCAAAAGCTATCAGCGCGCCTGCCAGTGCCTGGCGATCCCTCGGGTTACCCGCCAGCAGCGCTGACGCCAGGCGTAGCCCTGAAGTGCGTGATGGCGCCAGCGCTGCATTGGCATGGTTGGAGCGCCCGGCCCAGCATTTGCTGATGTGGGACCAACCTGAATACCCCGCGCTGCTTGCCGAGACTGACGATGCGCCGGCGCTTTTATTCGTTGCCGGCGAACCCGCCATCCTGGAAAAACCGCAACTGGCGATGGTCGGCAGCCGCCGTGCGTCGCGACCGGGAATGGACACCGCGGCGGCGTTTTCGCGCAGCTTGGCGGGTGCAGGTTTCGTGATCACCAGTGGCCTGGCGCTGGGCATCGACGGGGCTGCGCATCAAGCGGCATTGGACGTGGGTGGTCAGACAATCGGCGTGCTCGGCACCGGCCTGGAAAAACTTTATCCACAGCGGCATCGCCGGCTCGCAGCGGCCATGATTGAACAAGGCAGCGCCGTGGTTTCCGAGTTTCCGCTGGACGCCCCGCCCCAGGCCGCAAACTTTCCACGGCGTAACCGCATCATCAGCGGCCTGTCCCTGGGCGTATTGGTGGTAGAAGCCAGCAGGGCCAGCGGGTCGCTGATCACCGCAAAATTGGCGGCTGAACAGGGCCGTGAGGTGTACGCGATCCCCGGCTCCATCCACCACCCCGGCGCCAAGGGCTGCCACCAGCTGATCCGCGAAGGGGCGACACTGGTGGAATCCATCGAGGACATTCTGCAAGGGCTGCGCGGCTGGCAGGCGCTGTCCCGCCCGGCACCAATGCCGGTTACCCATCCGCTGCTGGCGCTGCTGCACGCAGCGCCTCACACCAGTGAAGCCCTGGCGATTGCCAGCGGCCGGTCGTTGTCCCAAGTGCTGGCGACCCTGACCGAGCTGGAACTGGAAGGCCAGGTGGTCTGCGAAAGCGGGCGCTGGCTCGCGCGATGCCGGCTTTTGTAGCTGGGTTTTGTAACGAACATCGGTAAACTGCGCAGAGCTTTAGTCCGGAGAGTGAGCAATGGTCAACAGGTGGCGTGTGCTGGAAACCGCACGGGAAATTCGCGCAGGCGCGGTGATTGCGTACCCTACCGAAGCCGTGTGGGGCCTGGGTTGCGACCCGTGGAATGAAGAGGCAGTCGACCGTTTGCTGGCGATCAAGAATCGCTCGGTGGATAAGGGACTGATCCTGGTGGCAGACAATATTCGCCAGTTCGATTTTCTCTTCGAAGACTTCCCACAGGACTGGATTGACCGCATGGCCAGCACCTGGCCAGGGCCGAATACCTGGCTGGTTCCCCACCAGGACCTACTGCCGGAATGGGTCACCGGTAGGCATGACACGGTCGCGCTACGGGTGACTGACCACCCGCTGGTGCGGGACCTGTGTTCATTGGTCGGGCCGTTGATTTCCACCTCGGCCAACCCCCAAGGTCGCCCGGCTGCCCGCTCGCGGATTCGCGTCGAGCAGTATTTCCGGGGCCAGGTGGACCTGGTTCTGGGTGGCGCTCTGGGCGGACGTAAGAACCCGAGCCTGATTCGCAACCTGGCGACGGGTGAGGTAGTAAGGCCTTCCTGATACCGAGGTGTGGCCTTCGCGAGCAAGCCCGCTGCCACATTTTGATCGGATTCCAGCCAGGAACTCGGTCAAGTGTGGGAGCGGGCTTGCTCGCGAAGAGGCCTTTCAAACCGCTAGCTACCTTAAGCCTCAGGGCAGAAGGATGGTCGACCCGGTCGTCCGCCGCCCCGACAATTCCGTTTGCGCCTGGGCCGCATCCTTCAGCGCAAACCGCTGGTTGATATCAATGCGCACCTTGCCGCTCTTGATCATCGAGAACAGGTCGTCAGCCATTGCCTGCAGGTCTTTCGGGTTGCTGGCGTAAGTCGCCAGGGTTGGCCGGGTCACGTACAGCGAGCCCTTCGCCGACAGAATGCCCAGGTTCACGCCATCTACCGCGCCGGACGCATTACCAAAGCTGACCACCAGGCCACGTGGCGCCACGCTGTCGAGCGAAGTCAGCCAGGTGTCCTTGCCGACGCCGTCGTACACCACCGGGACTTTTTTGCCGTCAGTCAATTCCAGCACGCGCTGTGCGACATTTTCCTTGCTGTAGTCGATGGTTTCCCAGGCACCGAGGGATTTGGCCAGGGCGGCTTTTTCCGGCGAGCTGACCGTGCCGATCAGCTTCACGCCCAGGGCCTTGGCCCATTGGCAGGCCAGCGAGCCCACGCCCCCGGCAGCGGCGTGGAACAAAATGGTTTCGCTGCCCTTCAGCTCGTAGGTCTGGCGTAGCAGGTACTGCACGGTCAGGCCCTTGAGCATGGCGCCGGCGGCTTGTTCGAAGCTGATGCCCTCCGGCAGGTGCACCAGGTTGGCGGCGGGTAACACGTGGAATTGGCTATAGGCGCCGAGCGGGCCGCTGCCGTAAGCCACGCGGTCGCCAACCTTGAATTGAGTGACTTCACTGCCCACCGCGTCCACCACGCCAGCGCCTTCGGCGCCCAGGCCCGACGGCAAGGCCGGTGGCGCATACAGGCCGCTGCGGAAATAGGTGTCGATGAAGTTCAGGCCAATGGCCTCGTTACGCACCCGAACCTGTTGTGGGCCAGGCTCCGCTGGCGTGTAGTCCACATACTCAAGCACTTCGGGGCCGCCATGGGCGCTGAACTGGATACGTTTGGCCATCTGCACTTCTCCTTGGGTCGAATTCGCGTAGCCCCCTATCGGACTCCTATGCTTGATCTTCGTCAACTGCGGCGACAGGGGGTGCAGTGTTATCCTGTGCGCCCATTTGCCGCCGACGCCCAATGGCCTCGCGTAGCTTTGCCCGATTCAAGGTGATGCCATGACTACCCGCACCGAGGCTGTAAAGGCCTACCTGCTTGACCTGCAAGACCGCATTTGCAGCGCCCTGGAAACCTTCGAGACGGACACTCGCTTTATCGAAGATGCCTGGACCCGGCCTGCCGGCGGCGGCGGTCGTACCCGTGTGATCGAAAACGGTTCGGTGATCGAAAAAGGCGGCGTTAACTTTTCCCACGTATTCGGCAGCGGTCTCCCACCGTCTGCCAGCGCGCATCGCCCCGAGTTGGCGGGGCGTGGCTTTGAAGCCCTCGGCGTGTCGCTGGTGATCCACCCGCACAACCCGCATGTACCGACGTCCCACGCCAACGTGCGCTTTTTCATCGCTGAAAAAGAAGGCGAAGAGCCGGTGTGGTGGTTCGGTGGCGGCTTCGACCTCACGCCCTACTACGGCAACGAAGAAGACTGTATCCACTGGCACCGCGTGGCCGAGCAGGCCTGCGCACGCTTCGGCCCGGACGTGTACCCGCGCTACAAGGCCTGGTGCGACACCTATTTCCACATCAAACACCGCAACGAACCACGCGGTATCGGCGGCCTGTTCTTCGACGATTTGAACGAGTGGGACTTCGACACTTGCTTCGCCTTCATCCGCGCCATCGGCGACGCCTACATCGACGCCTACCTGCCGATCGTGCAGCGCCGCAAGGCCATGGCCTACACCGAGCAGCAGCGCCAGTTCCAGGAATTCCGCCGCGGTCGCTACGTCGAATTCAACCTGGTGTATGACCGCGGCACCCTGTTCGGCCTGCAATCGGGCGGGCGTACCGAATCGATCCTGATGTCGCTGCCGCCGCAAGTGCGCTGGAGCTACGACTGGAAAGCCGAAGCCGGCAGCGAAGAAGCGCGCCTCACCGATTACTTCCTGCAAGACCGCGACTGGCTCGGTATTGCTGCGCCCAAGGCGGCCGTCTGATGGACCGTTATGTGGTGTTCGGCAACCCCATCGGCCACAGCAAATCGCCGTTGATCCATCGCCTGTTTGCCGAGCAGACCGGCGAGCAACTGGACTACAGCACTTTGCTCGCGCCGTTGGAGGATTTCAGCGGCTGCGCCCGTGAGTTTTTTCAGCAAGGCCGTGGCGCCAACGTGACCGTGCCGTTCAAGGAAGATGCCTATCGCCTGGCCAACACCTTGACCGAGCGCGCCCAACGCGCCGGGGCGGTGAACACCCTGAGTAAGTTGGCCGACGGCACCTTGCTCGGCGACAACACCGACGGCGCCGGCCTGGTGCGCGACCTCACTGTGAATGCCGGGCTGAGCTTGAAGGGCAAACGCATCCTGTTGCTTGGTGCCGGCGGCGCGGTACGTGGCGCGTTGGAGCCGTTGCTGGCCGAGCAGCCCGCCTCGCTGATCATCGCCAACCGCACCGTGGAAAAGGCTGAAAAGCTCGCCGAGCTGTTTGACCACCTCGGTCCGGTATCCGCCAGTGGTTTCGACTGGCTGCGTGAGCCGGTGGACGTGATCATCAATGCCACCTCGGCCAGCCTGTCAGGCGATATACCGCCGATTGCAGGCAGCCTGGTCGAGCCGGGTAAGACCTTCTGCTACGACATGATGTACGCCAAGGAACCGACCGCGTTCTGCCGCTGGGCCTCCGAGCACGGTGCAGCTGTAGCGATGGATGGCCTGGGCATGCTGGTGGAGCAGGCGGCGGAGGCGTTCTTCCTGTGGCGCGGGGTGCGCCCGGATTCGGCTCCGGTACTGGCTGAGCTGCGGCGGCAGTTGGCCTGACACAAATTCAACAGGTGGGCACGGCCAAAATGTGGGAGCTGGCGTGCCTGCGAGAGGATCACCTCGGCCTAACTGACAGACCGAGCCGTCTGCATCGCAGGCAAGCCAGCTCCCACAGTTTTAACCGCGTTCAGTCTTCGAAATGGAGGGGGCATTTTTCGGCCCCTTCCAGCTTCTTCAATTCTTCAACGACCTGCGGTCGCGCCCGGCGCAAGGTCAGGCTGCGGCCCAACGCCCTAAGCCGCCGCGCCTCCTGGTGCAGCATCTCCACACCCGAATAGTCGATAAAGTTGATCTGCTGCGCCTCGATCACCACCCGCTCGCCCGCCAGGCTTTGCAGGCGCACTTGCAGGTAATGGCTGGCGCCGAAAAAGATCGACCCGCCGACCCGCAACACATCCTCGTCACCGTCGCGCCATTGCTGAACCCGTGGCTGCGAGGTGCGCTTGAGGTAGAAAAACAGCGACGCCAGAACGCCTGCGTAAATCGCCGTTTGCAGCTCCAGCAGCAAGGTGGCGATGCAGGTCAGGCTCATCACCACAAACTCGGCGCGGCTGACGCGGAACAACGCACGAATGCCGCGGTGATCCACCAGGCCCCAGCAGATCAGCAGGATGCTGGCAGCCATGCTCGGCAGCGGAATGTGCGCGATCAATGCCGCGCCAAACAGCGCGAACAGCGCCACCCATAATGCGGAAAACACCCCCGCCAAGGGTGAACAGGCGCCCGCTTCATAGCTGAGTCCGGAGCGAGTAAAGGAACCGGCTGACACATACCCGGAGAAAAATCCGCCGACGATATTGGATAAACCCTGCGCGCGAACTTCCTGGTTGGCATCGAGCAACTGTTGCGAACGCGCCGACAGCGAGCGCGCAATCGACAGGCTGGTCACCAGCCCGAGCATGCCCACCGCCACGGCGCTGGGCAGCAGGCGCAGGAGCATATCCAGGTCCATCGGCAGCGGGCTGAACGGCGGCAACTTGCCGATGAACGAACTGACCAGCGCCACATGCCCGAACATCGCCGGCCACAGCCACGCCGCCAGGCTGCCCAAGGCCAGGGCGATCAGCAACGTCGGCCAGCGCGGCACCAGGTACTTGAGCGCGGCACCCACCAGCAACGTGCCCAAGCCCAGGGCCAGTGACGCGTGGTCCCACTCGCCGCCATGCTCGATCAGCGCCAGCAGGCTATTGATCGCCGTGGCCTGGCTCGGCAACTCCAGCCCCACCAGGTTGGGCAACTGCCCCAGGGCAATCACCACCGCGGCGCCGAGGGTGAAACCCAGCACCACCGAATGCGAGACGAAATTCACCAGTGCGCCAAAGCGCAGCATGCCGAGCAACCACTGGAAAACGCCGGCGAGGAAGGTCAGCAGCAGGATCAGCGTGATGTAGTCCTGTGAGCCCGGTACCGCCAGCGGGCTGACGCTGGCATAGAGCACGATGGAAATCGCCGCCGTGGGCCCGCAGATCAGGTGCCAGGACGAGCCCCACAGGCAAGCGATCACCACCGGGATGATAGCGGCGTACAGGCCGTATTCGGGTGGGAGACCGGCGATCAGCGCGTAGGCAATCGACTGCGGCAGCGCGAGCACGGCGCCGCTGAGTCCGACCAACGCATCCCGCCCGACGCTGGCGCGGGTTTGGCGTGGCAGCCAGGCGAGGAAGGGCAAGAGTGTGTGGCGGTTGGGCCGGGGCATCGAAAACTCGGGTAGAAGGTTTGGCTCAGAGTATCAGCACACACCGAAACCTGTGGGAGGGGGCTTGCCCCCGATAGCGGAACGTCAGCCAGCACATTTATAGCTGAAAGAACCCGATCGGGGGCAAGCCCCCTCCCACATCAGGGCCGATTCGGGCTTTAGAGCTTGGCTTTTACTGCCGCCAACGCGTCCTGGCCATCCACGGTTTTCACGCCGTCCAGCCACTTATCCAGCACGGCCGGGTTGGCCTTGATCCACGCTTTTGCCGCATCGGCATTGCTGACCTTGTTGTTGGCCACCTCAGCCATGATGCTGTTCTCCATTTCCTGGGTAAAACTCAGGTTGGTCAGCAGTTTTCCGACATTCGGGCAGGCCTGGGCATACCCTTTGCGGGTCAAGGTATACACGCTGCCGGTGTCACCAAAGTACTTCTCGCCGCCCTTGAGGTAATGCATTTTCAGCTGCACGTTCATCGGGTGCGGGGTCCAGCCGAGGAAGGTCACGAATTTCTGCTTCTTAACCGCCCGCGACACTTCGGCGAGCATCGCCTGTTCGCTGGATTCGACCAGCTTCCATTTGCCAAGCTCGAAGTCGTTCTTCTTGATGATTTCCTGCAGCGAGATATTCGCCGGCGCGCCGGAGCCGATGCCGTAGATCTTCTTGTCGAACTTGTCGGCAAACGTGTTCAAGTCGGCAAAGTCACGCACCCCGGCGTCCCACACGTAGTCCGGCACAGCGAGGGTGAACTCGGTGCCGTCGAGGTTTTTCGCCAGTTGCACCACATCGCCATTGGCCACGAACTTGTCGTAGAAGCCCTGCTGCGCCGGCATCCAGTTGCCCAGGAACACATCCACCTGACCGTCCTTGAGCCCGCCGAAGGTGATCGGCACCGCCAGGGTGTCGACCTTGGCCTTGTAGCCCATGCCGTTTAACAGAAAACCGGTGATGGCATTGGTGGCGGCAATGTCGCTCCAGCCTGGATCGGCCATCTTCACCGTGTCACAGCCAGTGTCCGCGTATACGTTGGCACTGCTCAGCGCCAACATCCCCAGCACCACAGTTAACTTTTGCATGGCCTTCCCTCAGTGTTATTGGTTTTGGCAGGGTTGTGGATAACGTGCCTTGCGCTCCAGGTCGTCGAGGTCGATATGGTTGCGCATGTATTGCTGACTGGCGTCTACCAGTGGCTGGTGATCCCAGCTCTTCAGCTTGCCTTGGGTCAGCGCCTCAAACACCAGGCGGCGACGGCGTTGGCTGGCGAGCACCTGCTGGTGGATCGCCGGGATGTCCCATTTGGCCCGCGCCTCACTCAAAAACGCCTCGAACAGTGCTCGGTGGTCCGCTGACTGGCTGAGGTTCTCCCGCTCGTGCGGGTCGTTGTGTACATCGAACAGTAGACAAGGGTCATCTTCGCTGTAGATGAATTTGTAAGCACCACGGCGAATCATCATCAACGGGCTGATGGTGCCTTCGGCCATGTACTCGCCAAACACTTCGTCGTGCCCGCCCTGCCCCTGCAGGTGCGGGACCAGCGAGCGGCCGTCCAGCGGCAGCAGCGGGTCCAGCTCGCCGCCGGCCAATTGCACCAGGG
>NZ_JBAWDE010000089.1:0-3529 GCF_049590575.1 Pseudomonas sp. | reverse complement strand
CACCTGGGCGGCGCGGCGACCGATGTATTGAGCGTGGAGCCTCCGGTCAACGGCAACCCGCTGCTGGCCGGCGACATTCCGCGCCTGATCGTTACGCCGCACAATGCCTGGGGCAGCCGCGAGGCGCGCCAGCGTATCGTCGGCCAACTGGCGGAAAACGCCCGGGGCTTTTTCAGCGGCGCCCCGCTGCGGGTTGTGAGTTGATAAACTGCGCCCCTTTTCAAGGAGCAGACCATGGATCCGCGCAGTGAAGTACTGCTTCGTCAGGCCGAACTTTTTCAAGGCAACCTGCTGTTGGTCGGTTTGCCTGCAGACGACTTGCTCGGCCGCCTGCCCAACGCCCACGGCTGGAGCTGGCATGCCGGCGACCAGGCGGCGCTCGACGCGCGCTTCGCGCAGCGCAGCCAGTTCGGCGTGAACGTGCCCGAGCGTGAGTTCGACGCGGCGGTGATCTTTCTGCCCAAATCCAAGGACCTCACCGACTACCTGCTCAACGCCGTGGCCGCGCGCCTGCCCGGTGCCGAGCTGTTTCTGGTCGGGGAGAAAAAAGCCGGTATCGAAAGCGCCGCCAAACAGATGATTCCCTTCGGCAAACCGCGCAAGCTCGATAACGCGCGGCATTGCCAGCTGTGGCAAGTCAGCGTGGCCAATGCCCCGCAGGCGGTCGAGCTGTCGAGCCTGGCGCAGACCTTCGAGGTGCCGCTGGCCGAAGGGCCGCTGAACGTCGTGAGCCTGCCGGGCGTGTTCAGCCACGGTCGCCTGGATCGCGGCACCGAGCTGCTGCTGGAGCATCTGGACAAACTGCCGAGCGGCCATCTGCTGGACTTTGGCTGCGGCGCGGGCGTGCTGGGGGCTGCGGTAAAGCGTCGCTACCCGCACAACACCGTGACGATGCTGGATGTGGACGCTTTTGCCGCCGCCAGCAGCCGTCTGACCCTGGCCGCCAATGGCCTGGAAGCCGAGGTGCTGACCGGTGATGGCATTGACGCGGCGCCGATGGGTTTGAACGCGATTTTGAGCAACCCGCCGTTCCATGTCGGGGTGCACACCGATTATTTCGCCACCGAAAACCTGCTGCGAAAAGCGGCGAAACACCTGGCAAAAGGCGGCGAACTTCGCTTGGTTGCGAACAGTTTCCTCAAGTATCAGCCGCTGATCGAGGAGCACTTGGGCGTGTGCGCAATCAAGGCCGAGGGCAATGGTTTTCGCATTTACCGTGCCAAGCGCGGCTGATGGCAATTTGAAAAAGAAGGCTTGCCGAATGGATTTTGCCTAGGCAGAATCCGCTCCGTCCTAGGGGAGTAGTCTCCCACGAGCGCCACGCTCGTCCGGCATACGTCAACATACTTGGTCAACAGACCATGGCGTATGCGACCCAGGAGTCCGCACAGACGGACCGGGGTTTGACAAGACCTATGACACGCACACCTTACCCGGGGCGGGAAGGTTGTACGTGTCATAGCCGTGTCGACCCGCCCCTGGAAACCTACCTGATGCTGGATTCACTACTCATTCCTACCGCAGTCGTCGCCTTGGCCGAAATCGGCGACAAGACGCAACTGCTCGCGCTCATTCTCGCCGCGCGCTTTCGCAAGCCCTGGCCAATCATCGCCGGCATCGTCGCCGCGACCCTGGCCAACCATGCGGCTGCGGGTGCCGTGGGTGCCTGGTTCGGCAGTTTCTTTTCGGATGCGGTGCTGCACTGGATACTCGCGGCGAGCTTCTGCGCCACGGCGTTGTGGACCCTGGTGCCGGACAAACTCGACGATGACGAAGCCAGCACCACGCGCAAGTTCGGGCCGTTCCTGACCACGCTGATCGCGTTCTTCCTGGCGGAAATCGGCGACAAGACGCAGATCGCCACGGTGATGCTGGCGGCGCAATACCCTGAGTTGTGGCTGGTAATTATCGGCACCACCCTGGGCATGTTGATTGCCAACGTACCGGTGGTTCTGGCGGGGAATTTTGCAGCGGAGAAACTGCCGTTGACCTTGATTCGTCGGTTGGCGGCCACGGCGTTTTTCATCCTGGCGATTGTTGCGGTGTACAAGGCCATGCAGAGCAGCGGCTGGATCTAGACCTGTAAATCCAAATCAACTGTGGGAGGGGGCAAGCCCCCTCCCACATTTGGAGCTTCACAAGGGTTTGGATATCAGGACTTTTTGGCCTGTTGGTAAAGCGGCATCACCTTTGGAATCGCCGCACTCAACGAGGCGATTCGGCTGTCGGAGGCTGGGTGAGTGCTCATGAACTCCGGCGGCGAACCTTCCGAAGCCTTGGCCATCTTGTTCCACAGCGTGATCGCCGCGTTCGGGTTGTAGCCGGCGCGGGCCGCCAGTTCCAGGCCGATCAGGTCCGCCTCGTTTTCATTGCTGCGGCTGTTGGGCAAGGTCATGCCATAGTTGGCTACCGTGTCCGCCAGCGCCAGGCTGTCCTGGCCCAGGCCGAACAATGCACCGGCGCCCTGCTTGGCCATTTCGATACCGTAGGCCTTGGACATGGCTTCGCGGCCATGCTCGCGCAAGGCGTGGGCGATTTCATGGCCCATCACCGCGGCCAGCTCGTCATCGGTGAGCTTGAGCTTGTCGATCAACCCGCTGTACACGAAGATCTTGCCGCCAGGCCCGCAGTTGGCGTTCATCTCGTCGCTTTTGATCAGGTTGACTTCCCACTTCCACTGCGCCGCATCGGGGCGGAAAGTCGGCGCCTGGGCGATCAGGCGATTCGCGATGGCCTGCACGCGCTTGGCGTTGGCGCTGGTCTTATCGAGCATGCCCTTGCCGCTGGCCTCGCCCAGGGTCTGCTGGTAGGACTGGGCATACATCTGGTCGACTTCCTGGCTCGACAGCATGCTGAACATATACTGCTTGCGCTCGACCCCAACCGCGCCACCGCTGGTGGTATTGACCGACTGACAGCCGGCCAGCAGCACTGCTGCCGCCAATACACTGATGCCCAATGATTTCTTCATCAACCCACTCTCCCTGAAAGACGCCATGAAAACATGGCGCGTATCGTAGGCGTTCGTTTGTATCCGCGCCAGATACACAAGAAGTTTAGCTGCCGATTTTCAGATACACCCCATACGCATTCAAGCCGGAGTGAGGCACTCTGGCCCATTGAGCTTGGGGTCGTTGACCATATTGGCCAGGACGCGTTCGCGCAATGCGGCCGGCTCACTGGCCAGCAGGCTTTGCAATACGTGCAACGGTGTCTCTGGATCAAGCCAGGCCGCCTGCCCCGCCGCATCCAGGATCAACGGCCGCCGCTGGCTCTGCGCGGCCTGGGTCACCACCGCCGTGCTCAGCCACACCTGTTCCTGCACCGGGTAGGCTTCCCAGATCGCCGCAAAAAACACTGTGGAGCCCTCCCCCGGCGTCAGCCAATACGGGCGCTTGCGCTGGGTGCCGCGCCATTCGTAGAAACCGTTGGCAGGCAGCAGGCAGCGACGCTGGCGAAAGGCTTCTCGGAACATCGGCTGCTCGGCCAGGGTTTCGGCGCGGGCATGCGCCGGGGTGCGGGACAGGTC
>NZ_JBAWDE010000088.1:0-28020 GCF_049590575.1 Pseudomonas sp. | reverse complement strand
CTGCTGGGCCTGCTCATCGCCACCCAGAGCTTTTGCCTGTACTCCGCCGTGGCCCGCGTGCCGGTGGCGCTGGCGTTACTGGTAGCCAATGTGTTCCCGATTTTGCTGGCCCTGCTCACCTGGGCATTGGGCGGGCCACGGCCTACCCTGCGCACCGCCTCGCTGATGGGCCTGATTCTGCTGGGCCTGGTGTTTGTGCTGGACGTACCCGCCCGCCTCTCGACCGACGCCAGCATCGGCCCGCAATGGCTGCTCGGCGTATCCCTGGCCTTGTGCGCCGCCTTTGTATTCGCCTGCGCGCTGTGGATCACCGACCACAAGTTGTCCCAGGTCCGCGGTTCGGTGCGCAGCCTGCTGACGATCTTCGTTGTGTTCAGCAGCGTCAACCTCGCCGGCCTGAGTGGTGCACTCACCGACGGCCTGAACCTGCCGGCAACCCACACCGGCTGGCTGGCGCTCGCCACGCTGGTGGTGCTGTATGGCACAGGCTTTATCGTGCTGTTCATCTCGGTGCCACGCCTGGACATGCCGCGCAATGCGCCGGTGATGAACATCGAGCCACTGGCGACCTTATTAATGGGCTGGATCGTGCTCGACCAAATGCTCAGCGCCGGGCAGATGGCGGGCGGCGTTATCGTGGTCACGGGGATCGTGCTGCTGACGTATCGCAAGTCGCCTCCGACACAGGTCAAGGCCCAGGCCGCTTAAGTCTTCATTTCGCGGTAACGGGGCATTTGAATAAGTGCCCCAGTCTCTGAGCCGCTCTCTGGCAACAACCCTCACCTGGCCCAATTCCTGCCTGCCTCATCCCTGCCAAGTCGCTGCTGACTACGCGGGCGACTCTTTTAGGCCCTGCCACCGGGCCCTCGCCGCCGATAATCAGCCATCCCCTACGCATCCGAGGCCTTCCCCCATGACGAGCCCAGCCACCGAACAGGTCAGCCCCCACACCCTGCGAAAGGTGATCATCGCCGCCGGCATCGGTAACTTCGTCGAGTGGTTCGACTTTGCGGTGTACGGGTTCCTGGCCACCACCATCGCCCAGCAGTTTTTCCCCAGCGGCGACGCCAGCGCGGCGCTGCTCAAGACCTTTGCGGTGTTTGCCGTGGCCTTTGCCTTTCGGCCTCTGGGCGGGATTTTCTTCGGCATGCTCGGCGACCGGATCGGGCGCAAACGCACGCTGGCCATGACCATCCTGCTGATGGCCGGCGCCACGACGCTGATCGGCCTGCTCCCGACCTACGCGGCCATCGGCGTGGCGGCGCCGATTCTGCTGTCGCTGATCCGCTGCGCCCAGGGCTTCTCGGCCGGCGGCGAATACGCCGGGGCCTGTGCCTACCTGATGGAACATGCGCCAAGTGACAAGCGCGCCTGGTACGGCAGCTTCGTGCCGGTGTCGACATTTTCCGCGTTCGCGGCTGCTGCGGTGGTGGCCTATGCACTCGAAGCTTCGCTGTCCGCCGAGGCGATGGGCAGCTGGGGCTGGCGCCTGCCGTTCCTGATCGCCGCGCCGCTGGGCCTGGTCGGGCTGTACCTGCGCTGGAAGCTGGATGAGACCCCAGCGTTCCAGGCGGTGAAGCAGGAGCATGCGGTCGCGCACTCGCCGCTCAAGGAAACCTTGCGCAACCATGGTGCGGCGATCTGCTGCCTGGGCGCTTTTGTGTCGCTCACGGCGTTGTCGTTTTATATGTTCACCACCTACTTCGCGACGTACCTGCAAGTGGCCGGCGGTTTGAGTCGCGCGGTGGCGTTGCTGGTGTCGCTGATTGCGCTGATTTTTGCCGCGGCGATCTGCCCGCTGGCCGGGCTGTATTCGGACCGGGTTGGGCGCCGGGTCACGGTGATGACCGCCTGTGTGTTGCTGATTGTTGTGGTGTACCCGTCGTTCCTGATGGCCAGCTCCGGCTCGTTTGCCGCGTCTATTGTCGGGGTGATGTTACTCGCGGTGGGGGCGGTGCTGTGCGGCGTGGTCACGGCGGCGTTGCTGTCGGAGACGTTCCCGACCCGCACGCGCTACACCGCCTCGGCGATTACGTACAACATGGCTTACACGATCTTCGGCGGCACCGCACCGCTGGTGGCGACGTGGCTGATCAGCACCACCGGCAGCAACCTGTCCCCGGCGTTTTACCTGATTGCGGTGGCGTTGCTGGCGTTGGCGGGCGGGTTGGCATTGCCGGAGACTTCGAGGATTTCCCTGCATGACGTGGGTGCCGAGGAAAAAGGCGCGGTGCCGGTGTTCTCGCGCTAGCATCAAACGCGGGCCTGATCCAGGCTGACCGACCCGACCGGACCGGACCCACTCATGCCCGCCCCACCCCCGCGCCACTGCTCAAGCCCGGCGAAACCTTGGTGTTGTTCGACGGCGAGTGCAAGCTGTGCAACGGCTGGGTAAGGTTCATCATGCGCCATGACCGCCAACGGCGCCCGACCCGGACCACGAGCAACGCTTTTTGAAAGGGTCGCGATGAGGCTCTTGGCGAAGTTGTTGGTGATCACCCCGACGATCAACAGTTGCCGGATCGCGCGCCTGTGCAGCCAGCGTTCCTGGTCCGTCGCGGTGAAGGCGTCCGGGACATTTTTTTCCACCACGTGCTCATCGGCAAGCGGTTGCAGCGCGGGCTGGACTTCGCAGCCCGGTTGGCCCGGCCAGAATACTGAGCCGGGCGTGCGCGAGATGTGTCGCACCTGCCCTTGCTTGTCTGGCTCGCAACCTATCAGTCCTCAGGCTGGGCTAGACAGTGTTTTATTCGAAATCCTGTCCATTTGCCATTACACTGCGCCCTCGAACTTCAGCAAGGATGCTTTGGATGCGTTCGCTCCTTAACGGTGTGCTTCACTCCCTGACTTTGGCCGTACCAGCGATGGCGGAGCTACGGTCGTTCTCGGTCCATGGCCCGAGTATCCACTACCTGGTCAAAGTGCTGTGCCGGTACAGGCAGAGCGCTTGCAGACATTCGCCCGGTCGCTGAGCACCGTGCGCGACAAAACCAGCCTCGCTATCCTCCAGCAATCCGCATGATGGGGCGGGCCCATTAAAATCTTATATGCACTGTAGGAAAATACCTTGGGGAAAAGTATCAATTTAACGCGCTCAGCTGCAGTCATGTTTTCTTCAGTGACGGCGATAGTTGCAGCGCACCTCACGTTGCTATTGCTGTTGTCAAGGCCTTTGAATCAATTTTCAGTGGACAAGGTGGTTGAGTTAGGAAATGGCTTTGGCATCATTAATTCTTTATTTTCTGGCCTGGCATTTGCTGGGTTAATTGTCACAATACTCCTGCAAAGAGAAGAGCTTAGAGAATCTAGAAGCATTTTTACTGCTCAAAAGTTTGAGGATGCATTTTATAGGCTGTTAGCGTTTTACAAAGAAAATTTAAACGACATTAGCGTCCAGGGTCGTCATGAAGGCGAAGTATTCAAGGGCATCGGCGGGTTGTCAGTTCAATTAAGAAACTTCACATCTGCAATAAAGCCTTACCTGAGTTATTTAGACTCGAACATTGAAGTATACCGGTATGCTGTCTACAGAGAAGCACGAAGGGTCCTCGCCCCTCAATCTCGATACCTGGGAACTTTTGAAAGCTTGCTATCACTCATCATGAATGAAGTGATTGACGTAAACGATCGAAAATTTTATGTAAAGCTTGTGGCCTCGCAGTTGACCATTCATGAAGTTAAATACATTTTTTATCGGTGCTTGGTTTCCAGAACTGAATCTCCAATCGTCAGATTGGTAAATGAAACAAAAGTAATTGAAATGCGAATTTCAGAAACCGGAATCAAGCCGGAAATTATAAAGCTTTATAATTGCGTGCATGGGAGTGACATGCCCTTGACTCGAGACAGGGGAGACTCACCTTATACCACGGGAGAAGAGCACAAAATGAGATCCCTATTGATGAAAGGGAAGTAAAAGGGAAAGTAATTAGTTCCGCACCAGTAATAAGCTGAATGGTTGAGGGGGCACCTTGAGTTATAACAGGAATAAAAGAATCGCACTGGATGAGCAAGCTCGGCTGGGACTCAGGTATCTTAGTTTGCTACGCTGTATTACTCATGTGTGTTTGATGGGCAACGAGAGTTTTAAACAGAAGCTTTCTTTATTGGATACAGGGCTGAACTCTGAGCTTGATCCTACTAAAGCTTCGCTCAAAATAATGAATAGCATTGCTCATTTGGAGGGGATTGAAAGTTTGCATGCGACGGGCCCAGGTGTCGTCCCCGCGTCGGCTGGCCTAAGCAAGTATAGTGCTGCTTCTAACGGTGAGCGACCCACGTTGAAACCCGGCTCTTGTGTAAGGATAATCAATTTATTCGGCTGGTGCATTTCAGTAAGCGCAAACAAGTTGTTAGGGGAGGATAAACCATTAACAAAAGGCAAGATTGAAAAATTATTCAGGAGTGAGTTTGAGAAGATTGAGTCCGTCGTTGAGCGTGAGTCAAAAATTTATCATGAATTGGTTACAAAAAAACTTCAGCATTTACATGAAGATTTAGCGTTCCCGCCACAGTGCCGAAATAAAAGCTGGGTTTCTATTGTAGATAAAATCTCACGCATAAAATACAACGTTGAGTCACTGCCGGATTTGCAAGACCTGATCGGGTTGCGCGTAGTCACTATTTTTGATAAGGATATCGAGGTTGTAGCGCGCGTCATAGAAAGGAACTTCAACGTCGTGAGAAGGTACAGCCCGAAATATATTGATGGTGTTGGAGGCGCTTCCCCACTTCATATGGTGGTAAAAAGAAAAAATAGCAGTTTCTTTTTTAAAGAGCATGCTGCATCGTTTGCTATTTTGGCAGAAGTGCAAATCATGACCTTGGCCCAATTTTCATTTGCAAGGGTTTCTCACTCCTTACTTTATAAAAAAGATTCAAATCACAAAAAAAATGCAGGCAATTCATTAAAAAGAATTTCTGCCCTTCTTGAAAGTGTGGATGTGGAGCTGTCAAGAATCGTGAGTGATAAATAAGTTGGCGCTGCTTAGTTAAGTTGGCTTATGTTTGCGCACCACTCAGCTCCCAAGGGATGAAGGCACAACCTGATGGGACCGGGCGAAGGCTCGATTGAAGCCTCATTGACCGCGCTGGCCGAATTGCAACACCAGGGCTTGGTACGGCATATCGGCATCAGCAACGTCACCCCGACGCAAGTCGCCGAGGCGCGCGGCCTGATCACATTCGTCTGCGTGCAGAACCTGTACAACATCGCGCATCAGCACGACAACACCTTGATCGACGAACTGGCCAGAGACGGCATCGCCTACGTGCCGTTCTTCCCACTCGGCGGCTTTACCCCGCTACAGTCGTCGACGCTGTCCAGCGTGGCCGAGCGCCTGGCGGTTACGCCCAAGCAACTGGCGCTGGCGTGGTTGCTGCACCGCGCGCCGAATATCCTGCTGATTCCCGGCACTTCATCCGTCGCGCATTTGCATGAAAACCTCGCCGTTGGCGAACTGCAACTGACGGACGAGGTGCTGGCAGCGCTGAACGCAATCGCGAAGTGAGTGCCTCAGGCTGCCAATAATTGTACGGGCGGCCTCTTAACTCGCGCTAACCGACGCTTTCATCACTGGAAACAACCCATGCGCATTGCCTGCCTGCATACCGCCGCCAGTAACATCAGCGTGTTTGACGCCGCCGCCGAGGCGTTGGGGGTCGGCGCGGAAGTGCTGCGCCATGAGGTCCGCGCCGACCTGCTGGCAGCAGCGGAAAGCGCCGGCCAGTTAACCGATGACATCGTCACGTCAACCGCCTCTGCACTGCTTGCGCTGGCGCAGCACGCCGATGTCGTTTTGCTGACCTGCTCGACCCTGGGCCCGGTGGTTGAAGGGCTTTCGACAAACATCCCGATCCTGCGCACGGATCAGGCCCTGGCCGCTGCGGCGGTGCGCAGCGGCGGCAACATCGTGGTGTTGTGCGCGGTCGAGACCACCCTCGCCGCGACCTTGCGACTATTCTACAAGGCGGCGCTGCACTCGAACGCGAACGTCGAGGTGCGGCTGGTTCCCGGAGCGTGGGCCCTGTTCAAGGCGGGTGATATCGAGGGCTACCTGGCAACTGTCGCCAAGGCCGCCGATGCCGCCTACGCTGAAGGTATCGCGCGGGTTGCACTGGGGCAGGCCTCCATGAGCGCCGCTGCCGTGCGGGTCACGGCAGGCCCGGCGCCACTCACCAGCGCATCCACCGGCCTTTCGGCAGCACTGCAAGTCATTGGCTTCAGCAAGGCTGAGCCACCCTCTCCCGCCACGCCTGCACGCTAGCACGCTGATTCACCTTGGCGTGCCAGGCATGCAGGGCCGCACATTCCGCACCGAACAGCGCCGAGGACAGCCAACGACGCGCCCGCGCCATCTACACCGCGATCGCCGGCGCGCAGTTGATTGCCCGTACGCGCGCCGATATCAGCCTGTACGACGAACTGGTGCAGAGTTACCGGGACGCGGGGCTTGTTCCGGCGTGACGGGCGGGAGACCTGCCTGCGTCATGTAGGTCTCCAGTTGCCCGACCTGCGGCGATGACACCTCAAGGAAGATTCCATCCGCGCAACAGAGAACCTGCGTCAAGGCCAATCATCGGTTGCGGTGATCCCCTTGTGGCGAGCGGGCTTGCCCCGCGTTGGAGTGCGAAGCGCTCCCAATGCAGCCACCGCGGTGTAACGGTTACACCGCGCCGTCAGGGTTTGGGCTGCTTTTCGCAGCCCAACGCGGGGCGAGCCCGCTCGCCACAACGGCCCTTCATTCCGCCCCGTCAGCCACAACAGTTGAGCGTTAACCCACCCCCAACTCCACCACCCCAGCGTTCAAACGCACCGGCCACACCCGTAGTTGGTGTGGCGCCTCCAGGCACTGGCCGTCGTGCAAACGGTAATGCTGCTTGTAGATCGGCGCCGCCACCACCAGCTCGCCCTTGATGCTGCCGACCAGCCCGCGTCCGATCACATTGGCCCCGGATTGCGGGTCGTGGTTGTCGATGGCGTACAGCGTCTGGTCCTGCGCGCCCGGCAGGTAAAACAGCGCCACTTGCGCGCCGTCCAGCCATACCACCACGCCGGAATTGCTGACCAGGTCTTGCTCGTTGCACACACCTTTCCAGATGGCCAGATGGGGTTGCAGGTTGGGCTGGCTCATCAGGCAATCTCCTCAGCGGCAATCAGGTTGAGTTCGGCGGCCATGATCGGCCGGCGCTGGCCGCGCTCCTGGACAAAATGGATGTCCGGGTCGGCGCGTTTGTCGTTGACGAAGGTGCGGAAACGCTTGAGTTTTTCCGGGTCCTTGAGCGCGTTGGCCCACTCGCACTCGTAGCGGTCGACCACCAGTTGCATCTGCGCTTCGAGTTCGGCACCCAGGCCCAGGCTGTCGTGCAGGATCACGTCCTTGAGGAAATCCAGGCCGCCTTCCAGGCTTTCGCGCCATACCGAGGTGCGTTGCAGCTTGTCGGCGGTGCGGATGTAGAACATCAGGAAGCGGTCGATGTACTGGATCAGCGTGGCGTCATCCAGGTCGGTGGCGAACAGTTCCGCGTGGCGCGGGCGCATGCCGCCGTTGCCGGCGATGTAGAGGTTCCAGCCCTTCTCGGTGGCGATCACGCCCACGTCCTTGCTCTGCGCTTCGGCGCACTCGCGGGTGCAGCCGGACACCGCAAACTTGAGCTTGTGCGGCGAACGCAGGCCCTTGTAGCGGTCCTCGATCAGCAGCGCCATTTTCACGCTGTCCTGCACGCCATAGCGGCACCAGGTGCTGCCGACGCAGGACTTCACCGTGCGCGTGGACTTGCCGTAGGCGTGCCCGGTTTCGAAACCCGCCGCGATCAGCTCGGCCCAGATGTCCGGCAGTTCGTGCAGTTGCGCGCCAAACAGGTCGATGCGCTGGCCCCCGGTGATCTTGGTGTAGAGGTCGTATTTCTTCGCGACTTCGCCGATCACGATCAGCTTGTCGGCGGTGATCTCGCCGCCCGGAATCCGCGGCACCACCGAATAGGTGCCGTTCTTCTGCATATTCGCCATGAAGGTGTCGTTGGTGTCCTGCAGCGGCACCAGGGACGCGTCCATGATCGGTTGGTTCCAGCACGACGCCAGGATCGAGCCCACGGCCGGTTTGCACACGTCGCAACCGATATGACCGCGGCCATGCTTGGCCAGCAGTTCCTCGAACGTGGTCACCCGCTCTACCCGCACCAGCGCGTACAGCTCCTGGCGGGTATAGGCAAAGTGTTCGCACAGGCTCTTGTCCACGCTGACACCACGGGCGATCAGCTCATGCTCGAACACCTGCTTGAGCAACCCGGCGCAACCACCGCAGCCGGTGCAGGCCTTGGTCTGGGACTTGAGCAAAGCGAGGTCGCTGCAGCCGCCATCGATGGCCGAACAGATCGCGCCTTTGGTCACGTTATGGCACGAGCACACCGTGGCCGACTCCGGCAAGGCGCCGGGGCCGAGGGTCGGTGCGCCGCTGGACGACGGCAGAATCAGGCTGGCCGGCTCGGCCGGCAGCGCGATGCGGTTCTGCAGGTATTGCAGCAAGGTGTCGTAGTAGCTGTTGTCGCCCACCAACACGGCGCCGATCACGTGCTTGCCGCTCGCGTCCACCACCAGGCGCCGGTAGCTCGCGCTGGCTTCGTCGATAAATTGGTAGCTGCGCGCGCCCGGCGTGTGGGCGTGGGCGTCGCCGATGGAGCCGACGTCCACGCCGAGCAATTTCAGCTTGGTCGACATATCGGCGCCCACAAACGGCTCGGCGGTTTGCTCGCACAACAGCGCAGCCACGCCCCGGGCCATCTGGTAGCCCGGGGCGACCAGGCCGAAGAGGCTGCCGTTCCAGGACGCGCACTCGCCGATCGCGTAGATATTCGGGTCGCAGCTCAAGCATTCGTCGTTGATCACCACGCCGCCGCGCGGGCCGATCTCCAGCCCGGCCTGGCGCGCCAACGCATCCTGGGCGCGGATACCGGCGGAGAACACAATCAGGTCGGTTTCCAGGAATTCTTCATTGGCGAAGTTCATGCGGTAGCGGTAGTGCTCGCCCGCGCTGATCGACTGGGTGGCACGCGACAAATGCACGCCAACGCCCAGGCGTTCGATCTGCGCCTTGAGCGCCAAGCCGCCAAAGTCATCCAGCTGCACCGGCATCAGGCGCGGCGCGAACTCCACCACATGCGCTTCCAGGCCCAGGCTTTTCAGGGCATTGGCCGCTTCCAGGCCCAGCAGGCCACCGCCGACCACCACACCGCGCTGCGCGTTGGCGGCAGCTGCGCGGATCGCGTCAAGGTCTTGCAGGGTGCGGTACACCAGCCGCGAATCGCCTTCGGCGCCCTCGATCGGCGGCACAAACGGATACGAGCCGGTGGCCAATACCAACTTGTCATAGCGCACGCAGCCGTCGGCGGTTATCACCTCGCACCGGGCGCGGTCGATTTCCAGCACCGGCACGCCCAGGTGCAAGGTGACGCCCGGCGTCTGATACAGCGCCGCCTCGGACAGCGCCAACGACTCGGCATCACGGCCGCTGAAATACTCGGACAAGTGCACCCGGTCATAGGCGCGCATCGGCTCCTCGCTGAACACATGCAAGCGGTAGTGCTCCAGCGCGCCGTGCTCGATCAGTTGCTCCACACAGTGGTGACCGACCATGCCATTGCCGACGACGATCAGGGTTTTCAGCTGGTTATTCATATCAAGCACCCGACAACTCATCACGGTTTAAAAAGCAAAAAAAACGCCTGAAACCTTGCGGTTCCAGGCGTCTTTGCCTGTTCTTATGCGGGGTCGGATCGGCGACTGCGCCGGATCTACCGCTATTGTCCCATCGGGTCGATCGCCGTTGATCGAGGTGGGTTGAAGGTAGACTTGCAGGGGACGTGCCAATTGGCCGGGGGGCCCATGTCAGGGGCGCGAGTCGCTGCCTGGTCCGGCCAGCCCGCTGAATCTGCGCCTCCAACTGGTGCGCCTTGCCTCAAATATGTGCACTGATTCGCTTCGGTGGCGAGGGGGGCTGCTGCGCAACCCGGCGCGGGGCAAGCCCGCTCACCACAGCAAGCCCGCTCACCACGGCAAGCTCGCGCGCCACAAAAAGCCCAACGGCAAAAAGCTGGCGCGTGACTTGCTAGGAACCCATCCATCAAGCAGTCAACGCTGACTGCCCACTCACGACAAAGGCGCCGTGCAATCCCCGTGTTCAACGGAGGGTTGCAGGGCGCTTTTTTTATGACGGGCAAAAAGCAGTCGAGGGTTACGGATGGCAATTCAAAACGTGCGCAGCGTGTGTCCTTATTGTGGCGTGGGCTGCGGCATCGTCATGCAGGTCGAGCACAATAAAGTGCTCAAGGTGATCGGCGACAAAGCCCACCCCAGCAACTTCGGGCGCCTGTGCACCAAAGGCACCACCTGTGGGCAAGCCATTGCCGAGTCCGGGCGCATGGAAAACGCGTACGTGCGTGAGAAGCGCGATCACGACCCGGTGCGCATCGCCATGGACACAGCCATCAGCGACACCGCCAACCGTCTGCGCCAGATCCTCGATGCTCACGGCCCCGACGCGCTGGCGTTCTATGTGTCCGGGCAAATGTCACTGGAGGCTCAGTACCTGGCCAACAAACTGGCCAAGGGTTTTGTGCGCACCCACAACATCGAATCCAACTCGCGGCTGTGCATGGCCAGCGCCGGCAGCGGCTACAAGCTGTCCCTGGGTTCCGACGGGCCGCCAGGCTCCTACGAGGATTTTGACCGCGCCGACCTGTTCTTCGTGATCGGCGCAAACATGGCCGACTGTCACCCGATCCTGTTCCTGCGCATGATGGACCGGGTCAAGGCCGGGGCGAAGCTGATCGTGGTCGACCCACGGCGCAGCGCCACGGCCGACAAGGCCGACCTGTTCCTGCAAATCAAGCCCGGCACCGACCTCGCCCTGCTCAACGGCCTGCTGCACCTGCTGGTGCAAAACGGCCACACCGACCCAGCGTTTATCGCCGCCTTCACCGAGGGCTGGGAGGCCATGCCCGAATTCCTCGAAGACTACCCACCCCACCGCGTTGCCGAACTGACCGGCCTGGCCGAAGCGGATATCCACCAAGCCGCCGCCTGGATCGGCCAGGCCGCCGAGTGGATGAGCTGCTGGACCATGGGCCTGAACCAGAGCACCCATGGCACCTGGAACACCAACGCGCTGTGCAACCTGCACCTGGCCACCGGCGCCATCTGCCGTCCGGGCAGCGGGCCGTTTTCCCTGACTGGGCAACCCAACGCCATGGGCGGTCGCGAAATGGGCTACATGGGCCCAGGCCTGCCGGGGCAGCGCTCGGTGCTGGTCGAGGCGGACCGCGCGTTTATCGAAGACCTGTGGCAAATCCCCGCTGGCAGCCTGCCGCTCAAGGTCGGCGGCGGCACGGTGGCGATGTTCGAGCAAATGGCGGCCGGGCAAATCAAGGCGTGCTGGATCATCTGCACCAACCCCGTGGCCAGCGCGCCGAATCGCCGCAACGTCATCGAAGGCTTGCAGGCCGCCGAACTGGTGATCAGCCAGGACGCCTACCTCGACACCGAGACCAACCGCTACGCCGACATCCTGTTGCCCGGCGCCCTGTGGGCCGAAGCCGAAGGCGTGATGATCAACTCCGAGCGCAACCTGACCCTGATGCAAAAAGCCGTCGACGCCCCCGGCGAGACCCTGCCCGACTGGCAGATCATCGCCAAAGTCGCTTGCGCAATGGGCTTTGCCGAGGCCTTCAGCTATGCGTCCGCCGCCGAGGTGTTTGACGAGATCAAGCGCGCCTGGAACCCCAAGACCGGCTATGACATCCGTGGCGCAAGCCATGCGCGCCTGCGTGAAACGCCCCTGCAATGGCCGTGTGCACCCGACGCCGCCGAGCGCAACCCGGTCCGCTATATGAATGACGGCGCGCTCAGCTTCGCCACTGAAACCGGCAAAGGCCAATTCCTCGCCCGCCCGCATATGCCACCGGCAGAAATGCCCGACCAGGCCTTCCCGTTCGTGCTCAACACCGGCCGCTTGCAGCACCAGTGGCACACCCTGACCAAGACCGGCAAGGTCGCCACGCTGAACAAACTCAACCCCGGCCCCTTCATCGAACTGCACCCCGAAGACGCCGCCAGGCTGGGCATCAAGCACAAGGACCACGTGGAGGTGCGCTCCCTGCGCGGGCGCGCGGTGCTGCCGGCGGTGGTCACCGACCGCGTGCGTCCCGGCAATTGTTTTGCGCCGTTTCACTGGAACGATGTGTTTGGCGAAAACCTTGCGATCAACGCGGTCACCAACGACGCGGTCGACCCGATTTCGCTGCAGCCCGAGTTCAAGTTCTGCGCCGTCGCCCTGGCCCGCGTCGAGTTGATCGACCACCAGTTTCTGAACGTACCGAAATCTGTAGCCGCCGAATTTCCCCTTCCTGAGGACCTGAGCATGTCGCGCCTCGACGCCTTCGCCGAGCTCACCGGCATCCGCCATCTGCCCGCCCCGGCCTTGAGCGACAGCGAACGCACCTACCTCGCCGGCTTTCTCAGTGGTCTGCAATCGGGCGCCGCGCGCCAGGCCGCCGGCGTACCGGTAATGCCCGCGAGTGCGCCATTGGCCAAAGACGCGCGGCTGTGGCTGGACGGCTTGCTGGCCGGGTTGTTCAGTCGTGCCGAAGCGGTTGAAGTGGCCGCGCCGCCCTCCCCGACGGTCACCCTGTTATGGGCCTCGCAAACCGGTAACGCCGAAGCCCTGGCCGAGCGTTGTGCCCAGCGCTTGCGGGATGCCGGCATGGCAGTGGAACTGAGCGCGATGGCGGATTTCCCCGCCAGCAAACTCGCCAGCACCCAGACCCTGGCGCTGATCAGCAGCACCTTTGGCGACGGCGACCCACCGGACAACGGCGAAGCGTTCTGGCACAGCCTCAGCCGCGCCGACACGCGCCTGGAGTCGCTGCGTTTTGCCGTGCTGGCGTTGGGCGACCCGAATTACGACCAGTTCTGCAAGCATGGCAAACAGCTCGACCAACGCCTTGTGGAATTGGGCGCGACACGTTTGCTCGAACGCGTGGACTGCGACACTGAGTTCGAAGAGCGCGCCGACGCCTGGCTGGCGAAACTCCATCAAAGCCTCAACCCGGCCAAGCCGGTAGCGCCTGCCAACCCCAGCGGCAAAACCAAGCTGCACCGGTCACGGCTGCTGCTTAACCACACCCTGAATCCGCAAAGCCCCTACAAGGAAACCCGCCAGTTCGCCTTGAGCCTGGCCGACTCCGGGCTGAGCTATGAAGCCGGCGACGCGCTGGGCGTGAAGCCGCAAAACTGCTCGGAACTGGTCAGCGAATTGCTCGACCTGACCCGGCTGAGCGCCGATGCCTGCGTAAACGTCGACACCTTTGGTGACGTATCGCTGCAACAGGCGCTCACCCAGCACTTCGAAATCGCCCGCCCCAGCAGCGACACCTTGGCGTTCATCGCCGAGCGCAGCGCCAACCCCGGCCTCAAACACTTGCTCGCCCCCGAGCGCAAAGCCGAGCTGAAAGACTGGCTGTGGGGCCGGCAACTGGCGGATGTGCTGCAGCAATACCCCATTGATTGCTCGGCAGATGAGTTGCTCGGCACCCTCAAACGCCTGCAACCGCGCCTGTACTCCATCGCCTCCAGCGCCAAGGCCTACCCGCAGGAAGTGCACCTTACCGTGGCCGCCGTGCGTTACGGCAAACGCAAAGGCGTGTCGTCGACCTTTCTCGCCGACCGCGCTGGCGACGGCGAAGTACCGGTATTCATACAACCGTCCAAGCATTTTCGTACGCCCAGCGACGGCAATATACCGATGATCATGATCGGCCCCGGCACCGGCGTGGCGCCGTTCCGTGGGTTCCTGCAGGAACGCCGGGCCCAGGGCCATCAAGGCCGTAACTGGTTGTTCTTCGGAGAACAGCACGCCGCCAGCGATTTTTACTACCGGGACGAACTGCAAGGCATGCAACGCGACGGCCTGCTCACGCACCTGAGCCTGGCGTTCTCCCGCGACCAGGCGCAAAAGGTTTACGTGCAGGACCGCCTGCGCGAACACGGCGCCGAGCTGTGGCGGTGGCTGCAGGACGGCGCGCAGCTGTATATCTGCGGCGACGCCAGCCAGATGGCCAAGGACGTCGACCAGGCGTTGCGTGAAATCGCGCAAACCCACGGCGGGCTTGGCGCTGACGGCGCTGTGGACTACTGGCGCCAGTTGAGCGAACAGAAACGTTATCTGCGTGATGTGTATTGATTGGATACAGAACAATCGACAATTGTATTGTGTACAAAAAACCCTAAAGCTTTACCAAAGACGCGCCGAAACAGCAGTGATAGCAAGTCGCCGCTTCTCAAGCATGCAAAGCGACGACTTGGCCGCCCTCCACGTTGATGGTCGTCTCGATGAAAATAAAAAATAAGCTTGTACTGGCGTTTGTTTCTGTCGCGTTTATCCCGGTAAGCCTGGTGGCCGTGATTTCCGTGATGAATACGCGGAGCCAGGCCGTCGATCAATTTATCGACGGCAGCACCCGGGAGATCCGCCAGATCGATGGCAATATTCGCCAGTTCTTCGACGGCACCCTGCAAAACGTCGATCAAATGGCCGCCGATCCTGTATACACATCGCTGAACACGCTGAAGAATTATCAGCCTGCGGACGCGCCAAGCCAGCCGATGACGGCAGAGACGCAAGCGGTGATCGAGCGCTTCGCCCGGTTTGGCGCGACGCACCCGGCGGCGGCGATCCTGTCGATCGGCCTGGAAGACGGCACCTACGCCAAGTGGCCGGACGACCCGCAACTGGCCAAGTACGACCCGCGCACGCGGCCCTGGTACAAGGCGGCAATGGCCAGCCCCGGTAAAACCGTGCGCACCGCCGCGTACTATTACGACAAAGACGACGTGGCCCTGGTGGGCACCGCGCGCGCATTGCTGGACAGCAGCGGCAAGGCCAAGGGCGTGTTCGTGGTCAGCGTTTCGCTGAAAAACCTCACCGAGCTGGTCAAGAGCATCAAGCTCGGCGAAAGCGGCTACGTGATGCTGATCGAAGACGGCGTGGTGCTGGTCGACCCGCGCGATGCCGCCCACACCTTCAAGCCGCTCAAGGACCTGGGCGCGCCGTATGCGCACCTGGCCGACACCGCGCAGGGTTCCACGGAAGTCGAGATCAACGGTGTGCGCTACATGGCCAATATCTGGACCTCGCCGGGCCTGGGCTGGCGCTACATCGGCCTGATCGAACACCGCGAAGTCATGGCCCAAGCCACGCGCATGACCTACCTCACCGCCGTCATCGTCGGCGTGCTGGTGCTGATCTTCGGGCTGATCGCGGCGGCGTTTTCCAAGGTCATCGTCAAGCCCATCGGCCAGGTCAGCAGCGGCTTGCAATCAATCGCCCAGGGCGAAGGCGACCTGCGCCATGAGTTGCACGTGCAGGGCAAGGACGAAACCGCCGAACTGGCCGGCTGGTTCAACAAGTTTCTCGCGGCGATTCGCCAACTGATCCAGCATATCGGCGCGGCCTCGGCCAATTTGCACAACGCCTCGAAGGTCAACAGTGAAGTCGCGCATAACATGAACGAGGCCGCCGGGCGCCAGCGCGAGGCGGTGGAACTGGTCTCGACGGCGTTCAATGAGATGGTCGCCACCGCCAACGAAGTCGCACGCTCTTGCAGCGGTGCGGCCGAGTCCGCCGAGAACGGCCACCGCCGTGTGGCCGAGGGCAAGCAACAGATCGAGGTGACCACCGACAACGTCAACCGCCTGGGCCGCCGCCTGACCGAATCGTCCCAGGCCATGGTCGAACTCGAAGCCGGCAGCCGCAGCATCAACCAGATCCTCGGCACCATCCGCGCGATTGCCGAACAGACCAACCTGCTGGCGCTCAACGCCGCCATCGAGGCGGCGCGCGCCGGTGACCAGGGCCGCGGTTTTGCCGTGGTCGCCGACGAGGTACGCGCGCTGGCCAAGCGCACTTCCGACTCTACCGGCGAGATCGAAAACCTGCTCGGCACCCTGGAAAACAAGACCCAGGAAGTCACGCAAAAAATGGGCAGTTGCCTGGACCTGTCACGCGCCAGTGTGTCGTCGATCGAAAGCGCGCGCGACAGCTTTGAAGGCATCCAGCTGTCGGTCAACGAGATCCGCGACCAGAACCTGCAAATCTCCGCCGCCGCCGAGGAACAACACAGCGTCGCCGAAGAGATCAACCGGCATATCCAGCAGATCTACGACGAGGCACGCCTGGTCGAAAGCCTGGCCCACTCGGCGCAGGATGACTCCGGCCGGTTGTCGAACCTGTCGGATGAGTTGAACGGGTTGGTGGGACGGTTCAAGTCCTAGGGAAATTGCGGAGGCGGCGTTACTGCTGGCACCTTTGGCGCCTGGCACGCCGTCTTCGCGGCCTCGCTAACGCTCGACGGCGCCTAAAAGCAGCCGCTGTTGTGAAACCATCCAGTCCAGAAAGGCGCACAGCCGGGCACAGAAGTTTTCGGTCGCTGCGCTCGGGTTTCGCGCCTCAAACAGAAAGAAGGCAATTTGGGTGACCTTCGCCGGGTGATACCGGACGAACATCGCGACATGTTCTTCCAGCGTCTGCGGCCACGCCGTGGCCTCTTCCGGGCGCAGTACCTGAGTGGCCCTGACCAGCTTGCGCGATGCCTGGCGCTGCAAGGCAAGCCGCTGCGGCTCGGAATCGGCGCCCGCGATGCGCGACAGGTAATCGCTGAGTACCACCTCGAAGTCACCGTTCACGGCCAGCGCGATTTCACGGCTAGGCTTAAACCGTTCGAACTGCAATGACAGGTCGTTGCCCCACACGCAGCGGCACTGGTGCTTGAGCCAGAAGCCCCAGCGGTTGCGGTTTTCCAAGGCCAACACTTGCGCACGGCTGCCGATATCGAAGTCTATTTTGCTGAGGTGCGGATGCCGCCGTTCCAACTCGCGGCGGAGCACGTCCAGTCGCTCCAACAGCTGTGGAGTCGACTCACGCAGCACCAGCGTGAGGTCGAGGTCGGACTCGCCGGGTGTGGCCTCCCCGCGTGCGACGCTGCCGTAGAGATAAAGACCGTCCAGGCCGAGTTCGGGCTGCGCGAGCGACGTGCAGACGTCTTCAAGCACCGCCCGAAACTCAGGCTGCACCGGCACTGCGGGCAAAGTGAGGATAAACCCCTCGGCGTCCAGACCTCTGGTATGCAACGCGCTCACAGGCGATGCTCCGCAGAGCGACGCTTGAAATGCTCATAAAACGCCAACGCGGCGACGTTCTTGTCCTTGGCCTCCAGCATGATGTCGAAACGGTCGAAAAACTGCAGCGCGTAGTCGTTGGTCCAGCGGTTCCACATCTGTGCGCTGTGGGCATACAGGTCGCGCTTGGAGACCACTTGCAGCAGCGCCTCCATCTCCAGCTTGTGCTCGGCGTCGAAACCGAGTTCCTGCAGGCTTTCCTGGGGCTGGGAGTAGTGCATGGTCGGGCGCACACCGCGCCAGCTGTCAATCACCCGGGCAACCCGCTCCGAGTGTGGGTCGATGTAGTGGTCTTCGTTGATCCAGCAATGGTGGATGTCCAGCACCACCGGCGCCAGGTCGGCGACTTGCAGGCAGTGGTCGAGGCCGTAGGTCTTTTCATCGTTTTCAAAGGTGATGCAGTTGCGCGCCACCTCGGACAACCGCGCCCACACTGCGCGCGTGCCTTCCACGCCCAGGCGGCCGGCAATGTGCACGTTGCACTTGAGGTCCTGGAAGCGACGTCCGTAGCCCATCATGCGGATCATGTCGGCGTGGTATTCGAATTCGGCCAGGCTGTTTTCCACCACGCCGGGATTCTCCGACCCCAGCACGCAGTACTGGCCAGGATGGAACGACAGGCGGATATCCGACGCGCGCGCCAGCTCGCCAATGGCCGCAAAACCTTCGGTCAACTGGCGCTCGATAGCCGGGTCTTTGTACACGGCGGCGATTTTCGGATGGCTGTAGAACGGCAGCAGATCACTGCTCAGGCGCAGCATGCGCAGGGTCGGTGGCAGTTCGGCGACATACGCCAACAGACGCAATTGCGCCGCCAGGTTGTGCGTGACCACTTCAACCAGTTTGTCCCGCGCCACCTGCGGCGCCACGCTGTCCATCCAGCGCAAGGTGGTGGTACGCGGGTTGAACGGGCCTTCAATCAACTTCAGGGCGCTGGTCGATAAAAGACGTTCGGAATGCTTGTACTGGCATGCGAAACCAATGCGCGGGTGGGTCATGGGAGGGCCTGTTGAGCTGCGAAGCGTGGAGTTTATAGAAGCTTAGGCGTTCGTCCCAACCCGACGTTCAGTCTGAAAATCAAGTTGAATCCTGCGCAGAGGTGGGGGTCACCTATAAGGACAACAGCGAGACGACAACGCAATGGAGGTGGTTATGAACCTTGCAATGACACTCTTCAGCCTGTTTGCCGGTTGGATGGCCATCGTGATTTCGATGATGTGGGGCGTGCTGCGAGTGCTGCGCTGGCACCATGATTAGCACACCGGATGGCCGTTATTTTGTGGTCAAAGGCCAGTTGTGGCGCTGCACCAACCCGGCGCTGGATGCCGCCACGCGTCAGCACCGGGTCAACGATCTGATGGACGCCCGCCGCGCCGTCAAGGCCGCCAAGGCATCCGGCGATCCACAGCAGCTCAAGCTCGCCCGCGAGCATGTGCAGCGCGCCAAAGTCGCCCTCGGCGAACGTGGCCCGGTGTGGTGGAACGACGGCAGCCCTGATTTCAATCGCTGCAAGGTCGTCAATACGCCGTATGCCGACTGGTTTGAAAAACATCTGGACACGAAACCCCGGTGAACTTTTTTGCAAAGGGCACGTTCCTTTCCTATGCGCAGTCAACGCGCCCTGAACCCAGGAGCGCTGAACGATAAGGAGCCGCCATCCCCATGACCACCCTTCCCGTCTATCGATACACTCCGGGGCCGCTGCATGCGACCTTGCTGGCCGGCACCGTGCCGCTGTTTCTCGGCGCGTTGCTCAGCGACATTGCCTACACCCAGACCTACCAGATTCAATGGGCCAATTTCGCCTCATGGCTGATTGCTGGCGCGTTGGTATTTGGCGGGTTCGCGTTTCTGTTTGCACTGGTGAATCTGCTCCGGGCCAGACCCAAGGCCGGGCGACCTATCGCCTATGTGCTGCTGTTATTGGCCGCCTGGGTGCTGGGGCTGGTGAATGCGTTCCAGCATGCCAAGGACGCGTATGCCTCGATGCCGGCCGGCCTGGTGCTGTCGGCCATCGTGCTGGTGCTGGCGCTCGCCGCCACCTGGACCGGCCTGCGTGCGGGAGGTGCCAAATGAAAACCTCCAGCACACTGACCCTGTTGAGCGCCGCGCTGTTGCTGAGCGCCTGCGGTGGCGAAGGCGACAAGACCCAGGCCCGCGGCCCCGATCCCAAACTGCCGGAGCAGCAAAGCAGCCTGCTGCCGAGCATGAAGATTGCCGAGCCTGCGCCATGGGGCGATCAGAAACCCAGGGTGCCGGAAGGCTACAGCGTAACCGCCATCGCCACCGACCTGGCCATCCCGCGCCAGACCCTGGTGCTGCCCAACGGTGACATCCTGATCGCGGAAGGCCGCGGTGGCAGTGCGGCCAAGCTCAAGCCCAAGGACGTGATCGCCAGCGTGATCAAGGCCGAGGGCAATACCAAGGTCAAGGGCGGCAACCGCCTGACCCTGCTGCGCGATGCCGACGGTGACGGCACCTACGAGCTGAAAACCGTGTTTGCCGACAACCTCAATGCGCCCTACGGCCTGGCGTTTGCCGACGGTAAGCTCTACGTGGCCAACCAGGATGCGCTGGTGAGTTTCGATTACGCCGACGGCCAGACCAAAGCCAGCGGCCCGCCGAGCAAGGTCACCGACCTGCCCGCGCAGATCAACCACCACTGGACCAAATCCCTGGCCGTGAGCGCGGATGGCAGCCAGCTCTACGTGGGCATCGGCTCCAACAGCAACGTCACCGAGCGCGGCATGGAAGTGGAAATCGACCGCGCCATGGTCTGGCAGATCGATGCGGCGACCGGCGCCCACAAGCCCTACGCCACCGGCTTGCGCAACCCGACCGCGCTGACCATCCAACCCGACTCCGGGCAACTGTGGACGGTGGTCAACGAACGCGACGAACTCGGCCCGGACCTGGTGCCGGACTACCTGACCTCGGTGCGCGAAGGTGCCTTCTACGGCTGGCCCTACAGCTACTGGGGCCAGAACGTCGACCCGCGTGCGCAGCCGCAGAACCCGGCCAAGGTCGCCTCGGCGATCAAACCGGATTACAGCCTCGGTTCACACGTGGCGGCGCTGGGCGTGGATTTCTCCATCCCGGCCATGGGTGAGCAGTTTGCCGACGGTGTATTCGTCGGCGAGCACGGCAGCTGGAACCGCGACAACCCGGTGGGCTACAAGGTGATCTTCGTGCCGTTCAGCAATGGCAAGCCGTCCGGTGAGCCGATCGACTTCGCCACCGGTTTCCGTGGCGACGACGGCAAGACCCGCGGCCGCCCGGTCGGCGTAACGGTGGACCCGAAAGGTGCGCTGATCATCGCCGATGACCTGGCCAACACGATTTGGCGCGTGACGCGTAACAAATAGCCGTACCTGACAGGGGCGGTTTCGCCCCTGTCAGCGTTCATGCTGCAATTGCGCCTCGCGCGTATCCGCCTGCCTTTGTCACCAGGTCACCGCTTACAAATCAGTGATTTCCTTGTGACGCGGCACCAGCGCCTTCATCACACTCCAGGCCACCAGGTAGGCCAGGGCACAGATCGCGAACATGATCATGTAGCCGGTATGGATGTCATTGATCGACTTGTAGTAGTCGAACACCCAACCGCCGATCTTGGTCATCACCACGCCACCGAGGCCGCCGGCCATGCCGCCGATACCGACCACCGAGGCCACGGTTTTCTGCGGGAACATGTCGGACACGGTGGTGAAGATATTGCACGACCACGCCTGGTGCGCCGAAGCCCCCACGCCGATCAGCAATACCGGCACCCAGAAGCTGATGTAGCCCAGCGGCTGCGCCAGCAACACCACCAGCGGGAACAGCGCGATCACCAGCATGGCTTTCATGCGGCCATCGTACGGCGCATCGCCGCGCGCCATGAAATAGCTGGGGAACCAGCCGCCGCCGATACTGCCAACCATGGTCATGCTGTACAGCACCGCCAGCGGCATGACGATATCCGCGCCTTTCATGCCGTATTGCGCCGACAGGTAGGTGGGCAGCCAGAACAGGAAGAACCACCACACGCCGTCGGTCATGAACTTGCCGAAGGCAAACGCCCAGGTCTGACGGTAAGTGAGCAACTTGAACCACGAAACTTTCTTCGGCACGCTGCCCGCCGGCGCCGGGGCGAAAGCCTGCACGCTCTGGTCGCTGCGGATGTAGGCCAATTCGTCGGCCGACAGGCGCTTCTGCTGGTCTGGCTTTTCATAGACAGCGGCCCATACCGCCACCCACACAAAGCCGAGCATGCCGATCACCATAAACGCCGCTTCCCAGCCCCACATGCCGGCAATCAGCGGCACACAGATCGGCGCGAGGATTGCGCCCACGTTGGCCCCGGAGTTGAAAATCCCGGTGGCCAGGGAGCGTTCTTTCTTCGGGAAATATTCGGCAGTGGCCTTGATCGCAATCGGGAAGTTACCCGCCTCGCCAATCGCCAGCACCGCGCGGGACAGCATGAAGCCGGCAATCGACACCGGGATCACCGCCAACCCAATCGCGCCACTGATGGCGGCGATGCCCTCGCCCATCGGCACCGAGAACGCATGCATGATCGCGCCCGTGGACCAGATGCCAATCGCCACCACATAGGCGGCCTTGGTGCCGATCTTGTCGACAAAGCGCCCGGCGAACAGCATCGAAATCGCATACACAAACTGGAACACCGCCGCAATGTTGGCGTAGTCGGTGTTGCTCCAGCCAAATTGCGTCGACAACTGTGGTGCCAGCAGGCTGAGCACTTGGCGGTCGAGGTAGTTGACGGTGGTGGCGAAAAACAGCATCGCGCAGATGGTCCAGCGATAGTTGCCTACAGCTTGGCCAACGCGGTGGGCGTTGATGGGCTCATTCAAGTTCATGGCATCACTTTTTATTTTTGTTAGGTAGGACATATGTAACGTCATATGTCGTCGTACAACTGTGGCTTTTATATCGGGCTGCCTACCCGCTGTCAATCTGAAAGATCGGGGTTTTAGTGGGCCGTCACGCCAGTGTAAAAAGTGTCAGGTACGCGAGGTTGTAGGATGACAAGCGCGCATGACCAGGCTGGGTGGTTTACCGGGCACATCGTCCAGCACACCGAACGGCTGCATGCCGATCTTCTCCAATACCCGGATCGAAGCCGCGTGGTCCGGCCGTACCAGCCCGAACACTTCGGGCAGCTCCAGGGTTTCGAACGCCAGCGCCAGGGCGTCGCGCGCCACTTCGGTGGCGTAGCCCTGGCCCCAGGCTTGCACGGCGAAGCGATAGCCCAGGTTGACGCGCGGTTGCGTGAGGTAATTAAGTGGCGCGATGCCGCCAAAGCCAATGATGTGCTCCGGCGCTTCAACACGGGCAATCGCCCACCAGCCATAACCCAGCGCAGCCCATTGACCAAGCCAGTGGTCGAGCAGGCGCTGAGCGGCGCACAGGTCGGCCATAGGACCGGCGGGATTGAAGAGGTTGGTCTGCGGGTCACCGAAGATCGCGAACAATCGCGCCACATCCGCAGGCACGGGTTTCCGGTAAATCAAACGTGAGTGGCTGGCAGGCATTCGGATTACTCCGTATTAAATCCAAGGAAGTTCAATGCATCTGCAAAAAAACGCAAATAGTGGTGAATTATTTCGTGTCCCCTTGTATCTGAAGTGACAGAGCGGTGCCATCGCAACGATGGCACCTCCCCTGTTCAGTTTTAGAGTGGCCCGCATGAAATTACGTAAGAAAAGCGTCAAACCCATCGGATTGAAAGACATCACCATTGTCGACGACGCCAAGATGCGTAAGGCGATCACCGCCGCCGCACTCGGTAATGCCATGGAATGGTTCGACTTCGGCGTCTATGGATTTGTCGCCTATGTACTCGGCAAGGTGTTTTTCCCGGACGCCTCGCCCAGCGTACAAATGATCGCCGCACTGGCCACCTTCTCCGTCCCTTTCCTGATTCGCCCGCTGGGCGGCCTGTTCTTCGGCGCACTCGGTGATAAATACGGCAGGCAGAAAGTCCTCGCCGCGACCATCGTGATCATGTCGCTGAGCACCTTTGCCATCGGCCTGATTCCCGGGTATGCCTCCATCGGCATCTGGGCGCCGATCCTGTTGCTGCTGTGCAAAATGGCCCAGGGCTTCTCGGTCGGCGGTGAATACACTGGCGCATCGATTTTTGTCGCGGAATACGCGCCGGACCGCAAACGCGGCTTCCTCGGCAGTTGGCTCGATTTCGGCTCGATTGCCGGTTTCGTACTCGGTGCGGGCGTGGTGGTGCTGATTTCCAGCGTGCTGGGCGAAGCCGAGTTCGAATCCTGGGGCTGGCGCCTGCCGTTCTTCCTCGCCCTGCCCCTGGGCATGATCGGCCTGTACCTGCGCCATGCATTGGAAGAGACCCCGGCGTTCCAACAGCATGTCGACAAGCTTGAACAAGGCGACCGCGAAGGCCTGACCCACGGTCCCAAGGTGTCGTTCAAGGAAATCGCCACCAAGCACTGGCGCAGCCTGCTGACCTGCATCGGTATCGTCGCGGCCACCAACGTCACGTACTACATGCTGCTCACCTACATGCCGAGCTACCTGTCGCACAACCTGCACTACTCGGAAAACAGCGGCGTACTGATCATCATCGCGATCATGGTCGGCATGCTGTTCGTGCAACCGTTCATCGGTTTTGTCAGCGACAAGATCGGCCGCAAGCCTTTCATCATCGCCGGCAGCATCGGCCTGCTGTTCCTGGCGATCCCGGCGTTTATGCTGATTACCAGCGGCAAAACCGGGTTGATCTTCGCCGGCCTGCTGATTCTGGCCGTGATCCTGAACTTCTTTATCGGCGTCATGGCCTCTACTTTGCCGGCGATGTTCCCCACGCACTTGCGCTACAGTGCATTGGCCAGTGCCTTCAACGTCTCGGTATTGATCGCCGGCGTCACTCCGACTGCCGTGGCCTGGCTGGTGGAAAGCACCAATGACCTGTTCATGCCTGCTTACTACCTGATGGTGTTTGCAGTGATCGGCCTGATCACCGGCCTGACCATGAAGGAAACCGCGAACAAGCCCCTGCGCGGCGCAGCGCCTGCCGCTTCCGACATGGAAGAAGCCAAGGAACTGCTGCAGGAACATCACGACAATATCGAGCAGAAAATCGAAGACATCGACGCCGAGATTGCCGAGCTGGAAGCGAAGCGCCAGAATCTGGTGCAGCAGCACCCGCGAATCAATTAACACCAGACCGTGCGTGGTGGCCGCGGCCACCACGTTTTTGGAGTGTTCCACATGCTTCCAAGCGTCACCGCCGCACACTCGTTACTCAGCGCCGATGAGCGCGCTGCCATCGCCGAAATCGAAGCCACCACCAGCATCCTGCAATTGGTCACCCGCCTGACCGGCATGCGCTTTGCCGGTATCGCCAAGTTCACCGACCTGGAATGGGTGGTCTGCTCCGTTCACGACACCGGCGACATGGGCATCCATGTGGATGACGTGCTCGACCTCGAAACCACCCTGTGCAGCGAATTCTGCATCAACCCCCAGACCTTGTTCATCCCGCAGATCAGCGCGAGTGGGCGCTTTGCCACGCGCCCGGTGGTCAAGCAATACGCGATCGAGAGCTACGCCGGTGCACCGATCTTCCTGCCGGACGGCCGCCTGTACGGCGCCCTGTGCGCGCTGGATTCCAAGGCAATGCTGTTCGACGACCCCAACCTGCCGGAAACCCTCAGCCTGTTTGCGCGACTGATCGGCTGCATTTTCTACGCTAACCTGACGGCGGCTGATCAGTAACCGCCACCTTGCCGCGCAACGCCGCCATATCGCGCTTGGGCGGCACGCCAAACAGTCGGCTGTACTCACGGCTGAATTGTGAAGGGCTTTCATAACCGACCTTGAACGCGGCACTGGACACGTCCTGGTGCTCGTTCAGCATCAAGCGCCGGGCCTCATTCAGGCGCAGCCATTTCTGATACTGCAACGGGCTCATTGCCGTCAGCTGGCGAAAGTGATGGTGAAAGGTGGCCGCGCTCATTTGCACGCGCGCGGCCAATTCCTCCACGCGCAGTGGCGCGTCGTAATTGAGTTTGAGCCAGTCGATCGCGCGCGCGATTCGATAACCTTGCCCATCCACGGAACAGATCTGCCGCAGGCGGCCGGCTTGATCGGTCTGCAATAAACGGTAGTGGATCTCGCGCTGGATCAGCGGTGCCAGCACCGGTATGGCCTCGGGCTCGTCCAGCAGCGAGACCAGGCGCGCGAACGATGCCAGCATGCCCGTGGTGACCGTGCCGATCCCCACGCCCTTCATCACCGCCCGCTCACGCGTGGGCGGCAAGTCGCTCTGGGCGATCAACTCGGCGAGCATGCGCAGGTCGAGCTTGAAGGTCAGGCCCAGGCACGGTCGCGCAGGGCTGGCGACCAGCACTTCAGAGTTGGCCGGGATGTCCAGCGAGGTCAGCAGAAACCGCGACGTGTCATACGGGTAGCCCTCGCCACCGACCCACAACTGTTTTTCGCCCTGGGCGACCAGCACGATGCTCGGCTCGACCATGCACACCACCGGTGGCGCCGGCTGCTCACGTCGATAAAAGCCCAGGCCGGGGATGGGCATCGGGCAGTCGCTCGGCACTTTCACCCGCGAGCCGATGGCCTGGGTCAGCAGCGCCAGGGGCGTTGGATTGATGGTCATAAAAAGCCCTTTTCTCTGATGAATGGACTTTACCCCGAAGCGCCCGCGAGCGTCCCCGGCAAACCGCCAGACTCAGAGGATCAGGCAAGTAATCCACTGGAACGCACTACAGAACACGCGACGACCTCGGGAAAATGCGCAGACCCCCTTCTCAAGGATCAACACATGAAAAGCCTCTTGCTCGCCCTGGGTTTGCTGGTGACTTCTTTTTCCTCACTGGGAGCCGATATGTCCAACGGTGCTGACAACTTCTACGCAAGCGACACGGTGACGGTCGAAAAAGTCACCTTCAACAATCAATACGGCATGGCGGTCGCGGGTAATCTGTTCGTGCCGAAAAACCTGGCCCCCGGCACCAAAAACGCGGCGATCATCGTCGGCCACCCCATGGGCGCCGTCAAAGAACAAAGCGCAAACCTGTACGCGACCAAAATGGCCGAACAGGGCTTTGTCACCCTGTCCCTCGACCTGTCGTTCTGGGGCGCCAGTGCAGGCGAACCGCGCAATGCGGTGTTGCCCGACCTCTACAGCGAAGACTTCAGCGCCGCCGTGGACTTCCTGGGCACCCGCCCCATCGTCGACCGTGAACGCATCGGTGTGATCGGCATCTGTGGCAGCGGCAGTTTCGCCATCAGCGCGGCGAAAATCGACCCGCGCCTCAAGGCCATTGCCACGGTCAGCATGTACGACATGGGCGCGGCCAACCGTAACGGGCTCAAGCACGGCGTGACACTCGAGCAGCGTCGCCAGCTACTGCTGCAGGCCGCCAACCAGCGTTATGTGGAATTCCAGGGCGGCGAAACCCTCTACACCGGCGGTACGCCTCTAAAGCGCAACGGCAACCCGATTGGTGACGAGTTCTTCGATTTCTACCGCACCCCGCGCGGCGAGGTCACACCGGTCGGTGCCTCGGCGCAAACCACCACCATGCCGACGCTGACCAGCAACGTGAAGTTCATGAACTTCTACCCGTTCAATGACATCGAGAGCATCTCCCCTCGCCCGCTGCTGTTGATCGCCGGCGCCGACGCCCACTCCCGTGAGTTCAGCGAGGACGCCTACCAGCGGGCGGCCGAACCGAAAGAACTGGTGATCATCCCCAGCGCCGGCCATGTCGACCTGTACGACCGGGTCAACCTGATCCCGTTCGCCAAGCTCACCCACTTTTTCAAAGGCAACCTCAAGTAATGTCCGCTCCCCCTCAAACCCACCGTTGGAGCGCCGTGTTCGCCATGGCGCTGGCGGCATTTGCTCTGGTCGCGTCCGAGTTCCTGCCGGTCAGCCTGCTCACGCCCCTGGCCGCCGACCTGCACATCACCGAAGGCCAGGCCGGCCAGGGCATTTCGGTGTCCGGCGTGTTTGCCTTGCTCACCAGCCTGGTGATCGCGGCCGTGGCGGCGCGGGTTGAGCGCAAGCGTCTGTTGCTCGCGCTGACAGGCCTGATGATCCTCTCCGGCAGCGTGGTGGCCTTCGCGCCGAACTACCTGACGTTCATGCTCGGCCGCGCGCTGATCGGCGTGGCCATCGGTGGCTTCTGGTCGTTGTCGGCCGCTACCGCCATGCGCCTGGTGCCCGACGACCAAGTGCCGCGCGCGCTGGCCCTGGTCAATGGCGGCAACGCACTGGCGATGGTAGTGGCAGCGCCGCTGGGCAGCTTTCTTGGCGGGTTGATCGGCTGGCGCGGCGCGTTTTTCTGCGTGGTGCCGCTGGCCGTGGTCGCGCTGGTGTGGCTGCTGGTCAGCCTGCCGTCGATCAAGCACGACGGCAAGGCGAAAACCGCTAACGTGCTGCGTTTGTTGAAAAACCCGCCGGTGGCCTTGGGCATGTTGGCCGTGAGTGTGTTTTTCATGGGCCAGTTCATGCTCTTCACCTACCTGCGCCCGTTTCTGGAACACGTCACGCAGGTCAGTGTGAACACGCTGTCGTTGCTGTTACTGGCGCTGGGTTTGGCCGGCCTGGAGGGCACACTCCTGATCGAACGGTTCCTCAAGCGCAGCCTGTTCCCGACCTTGATTGCCATCCCGTTGATCATGGCGGTACTCGCCGTCACGCTGATTGCATTCGGCAGTTCCACGCCCCTCACCGCGCTGCTGCTGGCTGGCTGGGGCCTGGTCGCCACCGCTGCGCCGGTGGGCTGGTGGAC
>NZ_JBAWDE010000087.1:0-1766 GCF_049590575.1 Pseudomonas sp. | reverse complement strand
GCTGATCAGCGCGACACGCGGGTCATCGACCAAGGCTGCGCCGGCGTCGCGGCCGCCGATGATTACTTGGCTGAGGTACTCGGGTGCATCCTTGAAATTTTTCAGCACGCGTTCGAACAGCGCCTGGCAGGCCAGGGCGGTGAGCGGGGTTTTCTCCGAGGGTTTCCAGATCACCGCGTTGCCGCAGACCAGCGCCAGGGTGGTGTTCCACGCCCATACGGCCACCGGAAAGTTGAAAGCGCTGATCACGCCGACCACGCCCAGCGGGTGCCAGGTTTCACGCATATGGTGGCCAGGACGCTCGGAGGCGATGGTCAAGCCGTACAACTGGCGCGACAGGCCGACGGCGAAGTCGCAGATGTCGATCATTTCCTGCACTTCACCCAAGCCTTCCTGGGTGATCTTGCCGGCTTCCCACGAGACGAGTTCGCCAAGGTCGGCCTTGTATTCGCGCAATACGTCGCCGAACTGACGCACCAGCTCGCCGCGACGCGGTGCCGGCACTTTGCGCCAGGCGTCGAATGCATGCTCGGCGCGACTGACCTGTTGCTCCACCTCGGCAGCCCCTTCCCAGTGCACACTGCCGATGCGGCTGCCATCAATCGGCGAATGCACGGGCTGTTTGCCCGCCTGGTACAGCGCCGGGTTTACCCCGAGACGATCAAGCAATGCGGCAACCATGGGTCACTCCTTCAATCTTCGAACCAAAAATCGCACCGCGACACGCACGGCGATCCAGAGCTTATTTGTAGCTGGCCGAAGACTTGCCAACAAACGACGATTAGGCGAGATATCATTCCGTTTATTCATGCAAAGAATAAAAAGAGGCGTGCCGTGCTGAACAAACGCTATTTACCCTCGATCACTGCCCTGCAGTGCTTCGAAGCCGCCACCCGCCACCTGAGCTTCACCCGCGCCGCCGAGGAGCTGAACCTCACGCAAAGCGCGGTGAGCAAACAAGTGGCGCAACTTGAAGAACTGCTGCAGCACCTGCTGTTTCGCCGCGTGCGCCGCCGCTTGCAGATGACCCCGGCAGGCGATTTGTACCTGGTGGAAGTGCGAAAAATCCTCACGCAAGTGGAGATGTCCACCCATTACCTGCGTTCCTACGGCGGCGAGACCGAAGTGCTGCGCGTGTCCACGCCCTACACCTTTGGCGCGCGCTGGCTGGTGCCGCGCCTGAAGGGCTGGCGGCTGCGCCACCCGCAGATCCACCTGGACGTGTGCAACGAACAGGAACCGGACGAACTGCTGCAAGGCAAGGCCGACATGGCTTTCTACTTCGGCCAGGGCTCACGCCCCGGCACCGAAAGCCTGAAACTGTTCAGCGAAGAGCTGGTGCCGGTGTGCGCCCCGGAAAGCCTGCCCGCGCAGCCGTTCGCTGACCCGACGCAACTGAGCAACCTGGTGCTGCTGCAAAACGCCTCGCGGCCCCAGGGCTGGCATGACTGGTTCGCCAGCCAGGGTTTTCACACCGAGCACAGCTACCACGGGCCGCGTTTCGACACCTTCTATATGTGCATCCGGGCGGCCCAGGTCGGCTGCGGCGTGGCGTTGTTGCCGCGTTTTCTGGTGGAGGAGGAACTGGCCGACGGCAAGCTGGTCATTCCTTGGCAGCATGCGATGCCAAGCCAGGATGCGTATTACCTGGCCTATCCCGAGCATTCGGCGGAAGTGCCCAAAGTGCGAGAGTTTGTGAAGTGGATGATGGAGCAGGTTATTTAGTGCCTGCAATACCGCCATCGGGGGCAAGCCCCCTCCCACAT
>NZ_JBAWDE010000086.1:0-49388 GCF_049590575.1 Pseudomonas sp. | reverse complement strand
GCCCCAGGCCGATGCGGTATTGGCGCAGGTCCGGACGCGGCAGTGGCTGGCGATCCGGCAGGGCTTTGTCGATACGCGCGCCGTAGAAATCACCGCGACGCAGCACCGTGGCGAACAGGCGCATCTGGCCGCTGGTGCGCCCGCGTTCGCCTTTGATACGTGCAGCCGGCAGCGCGGTTTCGCGGCACACCAGCTCGACGAACTCATCGCCCAGCGCGTCCAGCTCATCGGCAATCGCATCTAGGAACTGCGCGCGGCGCGCGGCACTCAGTGCGCGGTACGCCGGGTACGCCGCAGCCGCAGCCTTGGCGGCCGCGTCGACTTCCTGCGCGGTGGCCTGGTAGAAATCCTGGGGCAAGGCTTCGCCAGTCGCCGCGTCGACGCTGTGCAGCTTGACGTCGCCGTTGGCGCTGCGTTGGCCGCCGATGTAGTTGTGGCCGAGGAACTGGGTCATGTTGATCTCCTTTAAAGGGTGATGACGTTGCCGGGTTCGAATGCCGCATCGCTGCTGCCGACGGAGTTGATCAAGGGCGCGCCGAATTCGGCCTGGCTGATCTCGAACACATCGCCCGGCTGGGTACGTATACCGGCGGCGAATGACAACGTAGCGGTGCCGAAGAAATGAATGTGCACGTCTCCCGGCTTGAGGAATTGACTGTATTTGAAGTGGTGGTACTCAAGATTCTCCAGGCTGTGGCACATATTGGCCTCGCCGCTGAGGAATTCGTTCCGCCAGATTTCTTCACCGTTGCGCAGCACGCGGCTGGTGCCCGCCAGGTGCTGGGGCAACTCGCCCACGCGCAACTCGGGGCCGTAGCTGCAACTGCGCAGCTTGGAATGGGCCAGGTACAGGTAGTTCTTGCGCTCCATCACGTGGTCGGAAAACTCGTTGCCGACGGCAAAGCCCACACGATACGGCTTGCGGTCGTGGCCGATCACGTACAGGCCGCCGATCTCCGGCTCTTCGCCGGCATCCTCGGCAAACGGCGGAACCGGAAAGGCCTGGCCCGGGCGCACCACGATGCTGCCGTCGCCCTTGTAGAACCACTCCGGCTGCACGCCCGCCTGGCCGGCCGCGGGCTTGCCGCCCTCCACACCCCATTTGAAGATGCGCATGGTGTCGGTCATGGCACTCTCGTCGCCGGCCTGCTGGTGCATCTTGTCGCGTGCCGAGGCGCTGCCCAGGTGGGTCAGGCCGGTGCCGCTGATCAGCATGTGCGCCGGGTCCGGGTGGTCCAGCGGCGGCAATATTTTCAAGTCGGCCAGCAGCGCCGCGTAATCATGGCTGGCGCCCAGGCCCAGGCTGTTGACCTGCTGCGCCAGGCCCTCACCGGCTTCGATGGCGGCCAGTGCCAACTCACGCACGCTGCGTGCGCCCTGCACTTCACGCACTGCCGTGCCTTCAACCACGCCGACGCGGCGCTCACCGTTAGGCAATTCGAACTGAACTAGACGCATGCAATTTCTCCTTAATCAGGTACGTGTGGCGCCACGCGCGCTGGCGGCGAATTGGTCGGCGGGCAGCACGTGCTTGCGCTCCAGCACGCGGTAGACCACGCCGGTCAAGACCAGCCCGAACACCATCACCGCAGACAAAAAGTACAAACCCGAGGCCAGGTTGCCGGTGTATTCCTTGAGCGCGCCGATCACGAACGGGCCGATATAGCCGCCGAGGTTGCCCACCGAGTTGATCAGCGCAATGCCCGCCGCTGCACTGGCGCCGGCGAAGAAGCGCCCCGGCAACGTCCAGAACACCGCCGTGCAGGAAAACAGCGCGAACGCCGCCAGGCACAACGAGGCCATTTGCAGCACCGGCAGGCTCAGCCAGGCGCTGAAGAACAGGCCGATGGCGCCGAGCACATAGAGCACCGCCAGGTGGCCGTAGCGATCGTTCAACCGGTCGGAACTGCGCGGGATGATCAGCAAGCCGATGATCCCGAAGATGTACGGCACGGCGGAGATGAAACCGGTGGTCAGGTCACTGCCGCCGAACTGCTTGATCAAGGTCGGCAGCCACAGGCCCAGGCCGTAGATGCTCAGGGTGACCGGCAGGTAGAACAGCGCCAGCAGCAACACGCGTTTGTCCTTGAGGGCGTGCAGCGGGTTGCCGTGGCGGGTCTGGCCGTAGGCTTGCAGGTCTTTGGCGAGTTCGCCGGTGAGCCAGGTTTTTTCCTCCGCGCTCATCCATTTGACCTGCTGGGGGCCGTCCGGCAGGAAACGCAGCACCGGCCAGGTGAGCAGCAACGCCGGGGTGCCGATCACGATAAACAGCCATTGCCAGCCGTGCAGGCCGAGGATGCCGTCCATGCCCAGCAAGCCGCCGGACACCGGGCCGGTGATCATCATGGCGATGGGTTGGGACAGGATAAACAGCCCGAGGATCTTGCCGCGATGGCGCACCGGAAACCATTGGGTGATGTAGTACAGCACGCCCGGAAAGAACCCCGCCTCCGCCGCGCCGAGCAGAAAGCGCATCACATAGAAGCTGTGCGGCCCCTGCACAAACGCCATGCCGATGGTGATGGCGCCCCAGGTCAGCATGATCCGCGCAAACCAGCGCCGCGCACCGAAGCGGTCGAGCATCAGGTTGCTGGGGATCTCGAACAGGAAGTAGCCAATGAAGAACAACCCCGCGCCCAAGCCATACGCCGCGTCACCGATGCCGACGTCGGCGCCCATGTGCAACTTGGCAAAGCCCACGGCGGAGCGGTCCACGTAGGCGATCAGGTACAGCAGGATCAGGAAGGGAATCAGTTTCAGCGTGATGCGCCGAATTAGCCGCAGCTCCTGGCTCATGGGGGGTCGATCTCCGATTGTTGTTCTTATAGAAGCTCGGGGCACACCTCTCGCGAAAATCCGCCAGGGTCATGCCTCAGTGAAGACCGACTATATAGTAGGACTATTTGCAAAACAACTCTTCCAAAGCATCGATTTTGCGCTTATGTTTAAGCACGCATAGAACATATAGTCATACAATAAGAGAATCGATCATGCCTGATAAAAAGCCCGCCCTACGCTCCGCCCAGTGGTTCGGCACTGCCGACAAAAACGGCTTCATGTACCGCAGCTGGATGAAGAACCAGGGCATTGCCGACCATCAGTTCCATGGCAAACCGATCATCGGTATCTGCAACACTTGGTCGGAGCTGACCCCGTGCAACGCGCATTTCCGCCAGATCGCCGAGCACGTCAAACGCGGCGTGATCGAGGCCGGTGGCTTCCCCGTGGAATTCCCGGTGTTCTCCAATGGCGAATCCAACCTGCGCCCCACCGCCATGCTCACGCGCAATCTGGCGAGCATGGACGTGGAGGAAGCCATCCGCGGCAACCCGATTGACGGCGTGGTGCTGCTGACCGGCTGCGACAAGACCACCCCGGCGCTGCTGATGGGCGCGGCCAGTTGCGACGTGCCGGCCATCGTCGTCACCGGCGGGCCGATGCTCAACGGCAAGCACAAGGGCCAGGACATCGGCTCGGGCACCGTGGTCTGGCAGCTCAGCGAGCAGGTCAAGGCCGGCACCATTACCCTGGACGATTTCCTCGCCGCCGAGGGCGGCATGTCGCGGTCGGCCGGTACCTGCAACACCATGGGCACCGCGTCGACCATGGCCTGCATGGCCGAAGCACTCGGCACCTCGCTGCCGCACAACGCCGCGATCCCGGCAGTGGACGCGCGGCGTTATGTGCTGGCGCATATGTCCGGCATGCGCGCGGTGGAGATGGTGCGCGAAGACTTGAAGCTGTCGAAGATCCTGACGAAAGAGGCGTTTGAAAACGCGATCCGCGTGAACGCCGCCATCGGCGGTTCGACCAACGCGGTGATCCACCTCAAGGCCATCGCCGGGCGCATCGGCGTCGAACTCGACCTCGACGACTGGACCCGCATCGGCCGGGGCATGCCGACCATCGTTGACCTGCAGCCGTCGGGGCGTTTCCTGATGGAAGAGTTCTACTACGCCGGCGGCCTGCCCGCGGTGTTGCGCCGCCTGGGTGAAGCCAACCTGATTCCGCACCCGAATGCACTGACCGTGAACGGCAAGTCCCTGGGTGAAAACACCAAGGACTCGCCGATCTACGGCCAGGACGAAGTGATCCGCACCCTCGACAACCCGATCCGCGCCGACGGCGGCATTTGCGTGCTGCGCGGCAACCTGGCCCCCCTCGGCGCGGTGCTCAAGCCCTCAGCCGCCAGCCCGGCATTGATGCAACACCGTGGCCGCGCGGTGGTGTTCGAGGACTTCGACATGTACAAGGCGCGCATCAACGACCCGGAGCTGGACGTGGATGCCAACTCGATCCTGGTGATGAAAAACTGCGGGCCCAAGGGTTATCCGGGCATGGCCGAAGTCGGCAACATGGGCCTGCCGGCCAAGCTGCTGGCCCAGGGCGTGACCGACATGGTGCGGATTTCCGATGCGCGCATGAGTGGCACCGCCTACGGCACCGTGGTCCTGCACGTGGCGCCGGAAGCCGCTGCCGGTGGGCCGTTGGCCACGGTGAAGGAAGGTGACTGGATCGAACTCGACTGCGCCAACGGCCGCCTGCACCTGGACATCCCCGACGCAGAGCTGGCGGCGCGCATGGCCGACCTGGCGCCCCCGCAGAAGCTGATCGTCGGTGGCTACCGCCAGCTGTACATCGACCATGTGCTGCAGGCCGACCAGGGTTGCGACTTTGACTTCCTGGTAGGCTGCCGAGGGGCGGAAGTGCCACGGCATTCCCACTAATTGGGATGCTATGATGCCGCGTCTTTAAGCCAGAGCCTCCCCGTCGTTATGGATCACCAGCCGCCCAAGCCGCGCAAGAGCATGCATGCCCAGATCGTTCAGGACTTGGGCATGCACATCGTTTCCGGCCGCTTCAAGCCCGAAGAGCGGCTGCCCATGGAGGCCACGCTGTGCGAGGAGTACAAGGTCAGCCGTTCGGTGTTGCGCGAGGCGACCCGGGTGCTCAGCGCCAAGGGCCTGGTGTATTCCAAGCCTCGGGTGGGCGCAGTGGTGCGGCCGCGCTTGAAATGGCACCTGCTCGACCCGGACGTGCTGTCCTGGTTGATGCAGTCCACGCCCCACAGCGAGTTTTTCAACACCCTGGCGGGTGTGCGGCGCATTCTCGAACCGGAAATCGCCGCCATGGCCGCGACCACCGCCACCGATGCAGACATCGCCACCATCGAAGAAGCCTACCGCGGCATGGAAACCGCGCAGACCCACGAACAACTGTTGCAGGCTGACCTGGACTTCCACCGGGCCATCGCCGACGCCACGCGCAACGACCTGCTGGCCTATATGTGCAACATGCTGTCGCTGCCGTTGCGCGAGTCGATCAACATCACCAACCGCCGCCCGGACATCCAGGGCCTGAGCCTGCCCCGCCACAAGGCGATCCTCACCGCGATCCAGAACCGCGACGCCCTCGGCGCCCGGCATGCGTCACTGGTGCAGCTGGATGACACGCGCGTGGCGCTGGATACGGTGATGAATGTGTTGACGCCGCTCTAAAGCCAACTGAATGCACATGTGGGAGGGGGCAAGCCCCCTCCCACATTGGGTTCTGTGTACGCGGTTAGAGTGTGTAGGCGATGCCTACCTGCACCGTGCGCGGCTCGCCCGGATAGGCGTACACGTTGCCGAACGCGCCCTCTTCATACTCGCGGTTGAACAGGTTCTTCACATCCAGGTTCAGCCGGACCTTTTCGTTGACCTTGTAGTAGCTGAGCAGGTCGACCACGGTGTAGGCGTCCATCGAAAACGCCGTATTCGACGTCTGCCCCGCGCGCTCATCCACATATTTGCCGCCCGCGCCCAGGCCCAGGCCTTTCAGGGCGCCGTCCTGGAACTCGTAGACGTTGAGCAGGCTGAAACTGTTGCGCGGGATGTTCAGCAAGCGGGTGCCGGCGCGGAGCGTGTTGTCCTTGGTCACCTCGGCGTCGACGTAAGCGTAGCCGCCGATCACACGCCACTCGGGGGTGATATTGCCCGCCACGTTCAGGTCGAAACCACGGCTGCGCACCTGGCCAGCGGCGACGCTGAAGGCTGAGTCCAGAGGGTCGGTGGTGAGGACGTTTTTCTTCTCGATCTGGTAGACCGCCGCGTCGACGCTCAACTGACGGTCCAGGGCTTCCCACTTGACGCCCATCTCGTAGGACTTGCCTTTCTCCGGTTCAAAACCACCGCCCTGGCGACTGGCGCCGGTGTTGGGCTTGAACGAACGCGCGGCGTCGGCGTAGACCGCGACGGTGTCGGTGAGGTCGTAGATTACGCCGACGCGCGGGGTGACAGCATTGTCGCTGGCCTCCCAGCTTTTACCGCCCGGTACGTAGGTGTGGTAGTCGTGCTCGAAACGCTCAAACCGCGCGCCGGCGAGGACTTTCAAGCGCTCGGTGACGGCCACTTGGTCCTGCACGAAGGCGGCGTAGGTCTTGAGGTTTTCCTTGTCGTGGGTCGGGGTGCGCGTCAGCAGCGGGCGCGGCTGGCCGTAGACCGGGTTGAAGATGTCGATCGCGTAGGCGCCCACTGCGCCGCTTGAGCGCTGGATGATCGACTTGTAGTCGTAGTCTTCGAACTCAACGCCGGTGAGCAAGGTGTGCTCGAACGCGCCGGTGGAAAAATGGCCGGTCAGGTTGAGCTGGGTGTCCTTGTCGGTCCATTCCAGCTTGCGGTAGTTGAAGTTGCGGCCCAGGGTGCGCCCGTCGGCGGCCAGGCCGTTGGCCTCGATGCCGTTGCCTTGCAGGGTGCCGTCGAGCCATTGGAAACCGCCGCCCAGGGTCCAACTGTCGTTGAGCAGGTGCTCGAAACGCAGCTGCGCCATGCTGTTGTCGTTGTGCAGTTTGCCGACGTCTTTTTCACCCCAGAAGGTGTCGCGCGATGGCGTGCCCTTTTGATTGGCATAGCGCGTCAGCCCCCGGTCCAGCGGGTGGTTGTTGCGCATGAAATCGCCTTCGAAGACCAGCTTGGTGTCGTCACTGGCTTGCCAGGTGATCACCGGGGCCACGCCGTAGCGCTCGGTCTCGACATGGTCACGAAAGGTGTCGCCGCCCTCGCCCACCAGGTTCAGGCGATAGGCCAGGCGGCCTTGCTCGTCCAGCGGGCCGGAGGCGTCGAGGGTGGCGCGCTGCATGCCCTGGTCATCCAACTGGCTGCCGAGGGTTACGGTCGGTTCGGCCAGCGGTTGCTTGGAGACCACGTTGAACGTGCCACCGGGGTCGCCACGGCCGTAGAGCATGGTCGCCGGCCCCCGCAGCACTTCCAGGCGTTCGATGGTGTTGGCGTCCGGCATGTTCGGGTAGCCACGGTTGATCGGGAAACCGTTGCGGTAGAACTCGCCGGTGGTGAAGCCGCGCACGGTGAAGGTGGTGAGGCCCTGCCCGCCGAAGTTGTTGGCGCGGCCCACGCCGCCGGCGTAATCCAGTGCGTCCTGCAAGCGGGTGGCGCCGAGGTCCTCGACCACATCCTTGGACACCACGCTGATCGATTGCGGCGTTTCGTGAATCGAGGTGTCGGTGCGCGTCGCACTGGCCGAGCGCGTGGCGTGGTAGCCCTTGACCGGCCCTTGAGCTGTCTCGTAGTCCGCCTCGCCTGTGACATTGGTGGCCTGCAGTTCAAGACTGGCCCTGTCGGTAGAGACAACCTCTGCCCAGGTGAAAGGGGAAAACGCCTGAAGCACACAGAGGGAAATCAAGGTACGACGCATGGATGTTGAACCTAGTGAATGAGCCAGAAGGGGCGGCAAACCTGCCAAAAACGCGGAAATGGTATACCAAGTCATTCGCGTTTGACATCTGTTCTCATTCACTACTTTTCAGGTAACAGCTTTGTATCGATATGCAGGAAACTGGACGCGAGGCAAATGTGGGAGAGGGCTTGCCCCCGATAGCGGTAGACCAGTCGATGTTGCTGTGACTGATACATCGATATCGGGGGCAAACCCCCTCCCACATTTGGATTTTTATACAACTTTAGAAATGGATCCGATCAGCGATAGCGTTCCAACCAGTGGGCGTAAGGCGCCGGCAGGGTCCAGGAGGATTTTTCCACCCCCAGTTCCTTGGCAGCGAAGTACGCCCAGTGCGGGTCGGCCAGGTGCGCGCGACCGACCGAGACCAGGTCCAGCTGGCCGGCCTGCAACGCGCCTTCCGCCAGCTGCGGGGTGCCAAAGCCCCAGGCCGAAGTCACCGGGATACCGGCTTCACGGCGCACGCGCTCGGCGACCGGGCCCATAAAGGCCGGGCCCCACGGGATATTGGTGTCGGGGATGGTGAAACCGACGCTGACGCTCAGCAGGTCCAGGCCACCGGCCTTGAAGTTGCGGGCCAGCTCGATGGATTCGGTGAGGGTCTGTTCGTCACGGCCATCGTATTCGATCACGCCGAAACGCGCGGTTAGCGGCAGGTTTTCCGGCCAGACTTCACGCACGGCGGCCAGGGTTTCCAGGAGGAAACGGCTGCGGTTGTCGAAGCTGCCGCCGTAGGCGTCGGTACGCTGGTTGGAGTGCTCGGAGAAGAAACTCTGGGCCAGGTAGCCGTGGGCGAAGTGCAGTTCGATCCATTCAAAACCGGCGTCACGGGCACGGCGGGCGGCGTCGACGAAGTTCTGTTTGACCCGGTTGATATCGTCCAGGGTCATGGCGCGTGGCACCTGCGGCAGGTTCTGACCGAACGCGATGGCCGACGGCGCGATGGTTTCCCAGCTGCGCGGGTCAGAAGCGGCCATATGGTCATCGCCCTCCCATGGGCGGTTGGCGCTGGCTTTACGACCGGCGTGGGCAATCTGAATACCCGGTACCGAGCCCGCAGCCTTGATCGCCTTGACCATCGGCACAAACGCTTCGGCGTGGGCGTCGCTCCAGATACCCGCGCAACCCGGGGTGATGCGGCCTTCGGGGGCAACGGCGGTGGCTTCGACTACCACCAGGCCGGCGCCGCCACGCGCCATGCTGGCCAGGTGCACGTGGTGCCAGTCGTTGACGATGCCGTCATCGGCGCGGTACTGGCACATAGGCGGGATGGCGATGCGATTGCGCAGGGTGACGTCTTTGAGTTTGTAGGGTTCGAACAAAGCTGACATTGGGCAACTCCAGGAGCAGGTGAGTGATTCGATAGTTCGATGGTAATCGAACAATGGTATTCAACGATACCCCCCTGTTATGATTCGTTTCATGCGCGCCTTCAAACACCCTGCCCTTCAAGACCTGACCCTCGAGCGTCTGCTGTACGCCCTGAGTGATCCGGTGCGCCTGGACATCGTGCGTTATCTGGCCGGCGTGCCCGAGGCCACCTGCGGTGAACTGGACGGCGGGCGGCCCAAGTCGAGCATGTCCCATCACTTTCGCGTCCTGCGCGACGCCGGCCTGGTGCAGACCCGCAGCGTCGGCACCACCCACATGAACTCGTTGCGCGGCGAACTGCTCGAGAGCCGTTTTCCTGGCTTGCTTGAGTGCATCCTCGCCCAACACTGAAACGCGGTTCAGTCCAACAGCGCGATCAGCCGCGACTCGATTGACGTCTCCCCCACCTCCAGCACCGCCAGTGTCACTGGCAACTTGAAACGCCGCCGCCCTGCACTGCCGGGGTTCACGTACAGCGTCGCACCACGCCATTCGATCAGCGGCTTGTGCGAATGGCCGGTGATCACCAGGCGCGTGTGCCTATCGAGCAAGGCCGGGACGTCGGCGATGTCATGCACCAGCAACGCCTGCCAGCCGTTCAGACCGATCGTCAGGTGATCTGGCACCTGCCGCGCCCACTCGGCGTCCTGGTCATTGTTGCCGCGTACCACGTGCAGCGGTGCGATTTGTGCCAGCTGCTCGAGAATCTCCGGGCTGCCGATATCGCCGGCATGGATGATCCGTTCACAACCCTGCAGGGCCGCTACAGCCTCAGGCCGCAGCAGGCCGTGGGTGTCGGAAATCACGCCGATTTTCATGAAGCCTCCGGGGTGCTGGATTCAGGCTGGCTGCTCACTGTGCGCATCCGCCGTGGGCTCGACGGCGCCGAAAGTCAGTGCATCGATCCGCCCTTGCAGCCGCTCGACAAACTGCTGGGCCTCCAGCCGCGTGGTGAACATCAGGCTGAGTTCGCCCAGATGTAACAGACAGCCTTTGGGTGCATCAACGTCCTCAAGTTCAATCTTCATATGCCTTCCTTACTGTTGGGTTGACTGAGCCGTGACAAACCGGTGCACCGTTGAAATACACGCGGTCCTTACCGTTGCCTTTGGAGGCGTACAGGTTGCGATCCGCGCACTTGAGCACCGCCGACATCTCGGCCCCGCCCGTAAACCGCGCCAGGCCGGCGCTGCAGGTGTAGTTATGCGGTGGCGCGACACTGCAGCGGATCGCCTGCAGCAGGCGCAGTGCGTAATCGGTGGCGGCCCACGGGTCATCGCCCACCAACAGCACACCAAATTCCTCGCCGCCGATACGACCGACGCTGTGACTGCCCTGCGTGGACTTCAGGCAATCGGCCATGGCGCACAGGATCTTGTCGCCGACGTCGTGGCCAAACTGGTCGTTCTTCAACTTGAAACCGTCGATATCCAACATCATGAAGTAGCCGCTTTCGCCCGCCGCTAGCAGCTTGGCGAAGCTCTCCATCAAGGCCCGGCGATTCAACAGGGAGGTCAGGTAATCGGTTTGCGCCATGACGCGAAACTCACTCTCCACCAGCAGCACCGAACGCAGATTTTTCAGGTAGAAAAAATTCAGCACAAAACCAATCGACACCGACGCCGCGCAAAAGATAAACAGGTAAATCTCCACGCCCTGGTAAAGGCCCAATTGGACAAAGGGCCACGTCACTAACCAGACCGCCGCTGCGGCTATCAGGAAATCCTCGGCAACGATAAACAGGATCGCGCTGCTGACCACCAACGTCACTGCCAGGGGCAGCGCAAACACCTGCAGTTGCGGACTGATGCGGATCACGTAGGCAAACCCCGCGCTGAGCAGCGCCATATAGATCACACCCAGCGCCCGCCAGACAAAATAGTTCGTTGCAGCGCGGTGAAATCGATACACGGCAAACAGGCAACCCGTGATAACCGCCAGGTCCACGCCAGACGTTTTCTCGCGGTCAGCCAGCAACACGCTCAACCACGCAATGATCCCGATCAACTCAACGTGGGCAACCGCAGGCGACAGCAACCGCTGCATTCGCGGTCTGATTCTTAAATTGGCCGGCATCCTCACACTCCCTGCGCATTAGTTGCTCACCGACGTTCGCCTTGACCCAATTCAATACATTGCAGGCTGATAGCAAACCAATAAGCCATGAACCGCCTGACCAAACTCACAAAAGGCGGAAGCACTTCCAGTACCGTTTTTGAATGCACTTTGAAATAGCCCCGGCTGGCCCCCTCCTGGACCAGCCGGATGATATGAGTCTTGGACACGGACAATTGCCTGGCGAGTGACAGATAAGAAGACACCCTGAAACTTTCACCGTTAGTGTTCGGCACGCATGCATCGATATAAATTGCCAGCATCAATAGATGCCCCGCGTCACGCTTAACCAGCCAATCACATTCAGGCACTGCGACGTCAATGGTCAACTGACGTTGAAGAACAATGGCGAACCCCTTGAAGTAACATTCCAGCACCGAGCGATCATCCAGTTCGGGCATCTGCTGAAAAATCGCTTTCTCGGCACACATCAAGGCCAGCGGCTCCAACACCGATGCCAGCATCAACCGCACTTCCTGGCACGCCAAAGGCGATGGGCTGAACACCCGGAAACGGCTGTCATCCGGGTGCCCTTTCACGCCCATGAAGCCCAAGGCCCTGAACACCAGGAACAGGGATTCCAGGCTATTTTTCGAACAGAACCCACGCGCCGCACAAAACGCCTTGACCTCGGACAGCAAGGGCGCCGGTTTGGAGAAGTATTCGCTGAGTAAGGTGAACGACACCATCAAACGGTTGAGTTGCAACGCGCTTTTATAAAAAAAGGGTCGTTTTGAATAGGGAACAAGCAACATTGCATAATGCGAACGTATGCATGCTTCAAAATCCGCATGGCGCTCAAAACCCTGCGCCGACTCATCTATAGCCAATTGCAACGCACTGACGCGCATGAGAAAGAGCCCTGATCACCCAACTTGAATCCACTGATCTCAGCCACAGAACTTCTGCAACCGGGCCTCATAACAACGTGCGTCGAAAACAACGCCACTGGTGGCGTTTTGCCTTGGGCGCACTATATCCGGGTTACTTGAGGCGACCACATCGCTACCAAAATTGTTCCAGAGGCCAATTCGTCATTAAGCGCATTATTACAAAATCGTATTTTGTGACATTTTCTTACATTTAACCTGCTAACTAACGCGACTACGCGAGAGCGAGGGCAGCCAGTAACTTAAACGATTCAGGCCCCGGCGCGAACCTTTCACCGCCAAACGGCGTCCGAGCTAAGGCACTGTTGCCTACCGCCTCCGCGAGGTCCTCGTTTGAAAGACGCTATCGCCAAGAAATACCGCCTGGTCATCAAGACCATGGGCTACGTGGGCTGGTCGTTGTTCTGGCTGTTGCTGTGGGACGTCGCCGTCACCGTGGACTTCATGCTGTTCCTGACCGCCAAGATCAATCTGCCGCTGATGCCGCTCACCCTGCTCGGTTCGGCGCTGGTGGTGCTGATCAGTTTCCGCAACAGCAGCGCCTATAACCGCTGGTGGGAAGCCCGCACGCTGTGGGGGGCGATGGTCAACAATTCGCGCAGCTTTGCACGCCAGGTGCTGACCCTGCTCGATGACCACGGCAGCGAGGTCAACCCGGTCAAGGCCACGCTGCTGCGTCGCCACGTGGCCTACGTGAACTGCCTGGCCGCGCACCTAAAAGGCGAGCCCTGCCCTGACGAGATCCGCGCGTTCATCCCCGCCGAGGAGTTCGCGCGCAATGGCGCCACGAATAACTTTGCGAATGACATCCTCACCGGCTCGGCGGCGCTGCTGGCCAAGGAATACAAGGCCGGGCGCCTGGACAGCATTCGCCTGGCGCGGGTTGAGTCGACCCTGGTGGACTTGTCCAACGCCCAGGGCGGCATGGAGCGGATCGCCAACACGCCGCTGCCCTACCCCTACGTGTATTTCCCACGGCTGTTTATTTCGCTGTTCTGCCTGATCGTGCCGGTCGGCCTGGTGGAATCCCTGGGCTGGTTCACGCCGCTGGCGTCGACGGTGGTGGGCTTTATGCTGCTGGCCATCGAACGCATCGGCACCGACCTGCAAAGCCCGTTCCGCTCCAGCGAACACCAGATCCAGATGGAAACCATCTGCGAAACCATCGAGAAAAACCTGCAGTCAATGCAGCGTGATGCGCTCGGCGGCGAGCGCATCGGTTAAACCCGCCCTCCGGCCTCAAGTGCGTGCCCCCGCGGTCGATATACAGGGGGTACGCATGGGCCACACCCCCTTCATAACAACCATGCGACGCTCGACGCTACTGTTTTCTCCTTGCCAAAACTATAAATACCCGCGGGTGAAGTCATGAATATCAAGCAGAAGCTGACCTGGGCATTTGCGGGCATCGCCTGCCTGCCGGTCATCCTGGTGGCCATTCTGGTCGTGTTGAATGTGCGCGAGGGGGCCCTGGCGAATTTCCTCGACAGCAGCGGGCGCGAGATCCGCCAGATCGACAATGGCATGAAGCAGTTCTTCGACGGCATCAGCCAGAACGTCGATTTCGTCGCCAAGGACCCGCGCGTGGTCGCGGCCAAAGACCTCAAGAGCTACGCCGGCGCCGACGCCGCACAAATCCCCCTGACCCCGACCAATACCGAGCTGCTGGCGATTTTCGACCAGTTTGCCAAGAGCCATCCCAGCACCGCCTATCTGTCCCTGGGCTTGAAGGACGGCGGCTACGCCAGCTGGCCAGACGACACCAAACTGAATAACTACGACCCGCGGGTGCGCCCCTGGTACCAGGCCGCTCTCGCCGCACCGGGCAAAACCGTGCGCACTGGCGCCTACTATTGGGCGCCGGACGATGTCTCGCTGATCGGCACCGTGCACACCGTCGCCGACGCCTCCGGCAATATCCTGGGGGTGGTCGGCCTGGACGTGTCGCTCAAGCAGCTCACCGAACTGGTGCGTACCATCAAGCTGGGCGACAGCGGCTACCTGATGCTGGTGGAAGCCAACGGCAACGTGCTGGTGGACCCCAGCGACGCCAAACACAACTTCAAGCCCCTGGCCGACCTGGGCCCCAACTACGCCGAACTGGCCAAAGGCGGTGACGGCGTGACCCAGATCGACATCGATGGCGTGCCCTACATGGCCAACGTGGTCAGCTCCAAAGACCTGGGCTGGCGCTTTATCGGCCTAATCAAGCGCGATGAAGTGATGGCCGGCGCCACGCGCCTGACTTGGCTGATCGCCGCCATCGCCGCCGCGCTGGCCGTAGTGTTCGCGATTGTCGGCGCCAGCTTTGCCAGCGTGATCGTGCGCCCGATTCGCGGCGTTGCCGACGGCCTGCAAGAGATTGCCGAAGGTGAAGGCGACCTGACGCGCCAACTCAAGGTGCAAGGCAAGGACGAAACCGCCAGCCTGGCCGGCTGGTTCAACCAGTTCCTGAGCGTGATCGCGCAGTTGGTGCAGCGCATCGGCAACGCCTCCTCCGACCTGCAGACCGCCGCCGCCGACACCAGTGAGGTCGCGCACAACATGAACCAGGCCGCCGGTCGCCAACGCGAAGCCGTGGAACTGGTGAGCACCGCGTTCAACGAAATGGTGGCCACCGCCAACGAAGTCGCGCGCTCGTGCAGCGCCGCCGCCACCAGCGCAGACGAAGGCTACCGCGATGTGCACGACGGTCAGCAGCATATCGGCGAAGCCACCGGCAGCGTGCTCAAGCTGAGTGAAGACCTGCAAAAGTCGACCCAGACCATGCAACTGCTGGAGCAGGACAGCAAAAACATCAACACCATCCTCGACACCATCCGCTCAATTGCCGAGCAGACCAACCTGCTGGCGCTCAACGCGGCCATCGAAGCGGCGCGCGCCGGTGACCAGGGCCGTGGCTTCGCCGTGGTGGCCGACGAGGTACGTGCCCTGGCTCGCCGCACCGCTGACTCCACCGGCGAAATCGACAGCCTGTTGGGCAACCTCGCCCGCCGTACCCAGGAAGTCACCCAGCAGATGCAGGGCAGCCTGCAGGTGTCGCACACCAGCGTGGAACGCATCCAGCAGGCGCGCGACAGCTTCGACAAAATCCGTGGTTCGGTGGATTCGATCCGCGACCAGAACACCCAGATCGCCACCGCCGCCGAGGAACAGCACCAGGTCGCCGAGGAGATCAACCGCCACATCGCGCAGATCCATGCCGATGCGCAATTGGTGGAGGGTTTTGCGCATTCGGCGCAGACCGGCTCTGGGCGCTTGACCGATATTTCCGGGCAGCTCAAGGGGTTGGTGGGACGCTTCAAGTTCTGACACTTTGCGCAGCGCGGTCTTACCACGTCAGCCGGTAACCAAGGTTCAGCGCCCACGGGCGCTTCTGGGTTGAGCTGTCACTGGTCTCGACATCGGCATACACGTGCTGACCCCGCCCCAGTGCACCGGTGATCCCGGCACCCGCATACCAGCCGCCGCCGTTACCGTCGGGGTGGCTGCTGATGCCGTTGGTCTGGACCTGGTTGCGCGCCGACAGGTCCTGAATCCAGCCGGCCTTGAGGTACGGCTGGATCGCGACGTCGTTGTCCAACTGCAACTGTCGGCCAACCCGTGCGCCGCCGCGCAGCTGGGTTGAAACGCCGCTGTCAGCGTCAACCCGCATGCCGTTGCTCAGCCGGTAGCGGTCACCGCCGCCGTACAGCGCCGACAGCTGCGCCTGGGGTTCGACGAACCAGCCGTGGCCGATATCCAGGCGCTTGCCGGTTTCCACCGAAAGTCCGGCGCCGGTGCTGTGGGTTTTGCCGCTGACGCGTTGGCCATCGGTACCGTCTACATCGAAACGGCTGGACCAGCGATTAAGCGTCAGCACGCTGTCGGTGTACCAGCCGGAATCGTCGAGGTAGGTGGCGTAGGTGCCGATGTAGTAGCTTTCGAGCGTGCCGTTACCCTCGCCGTTGAAGCTGCGATTGGCGTGGCTGTAACCGGCCAGGCCGCCGAGGATCAGCGAGCCGGTGCTGCGCGCCATCCGCCCGTCCACACCCATTTGAACGCCGTTGATGTTCTGCGTGAAGTGCCGTCCTGCCCCGTTGTCCAGTTGCTGCTCCTGGCCGTAGCCACGCATCCACACGCCTTCGCGCTGGCCGTCGCCACGCACATCGCCCAGACGCTGGATCAGGCTGCCGCGCTCGGCGTCCCAGGTGTCGCGCAAGGTTGCCAGTGCACTGCTGTTGATCGCGGCACTGGCCGCGGTAGACAGTTGCTCGGTGGTGTTGACCAGGCTCCACTTCGCATCGCCGGCCGCGCTGTCGTCACGCTGTAACGTGTAGCGGTAGGTGCCCACATCCACCTCCTGCCCACGGTTGGCCAGGGTAAAGCCGCCAGTGCCACCCTGGCTGTCGATCATGAGTAATTTTTGCCCGCCGCTGGAAGGCTCGCTGCCACTGTTGCGCACCAGCAACTGGTTGTTTCCGGTCACCTCCCCCCCTACCTCCATCCGGTCACCCCGCAGCGCGCCCAGGTCAGTGTTCATGATGTACTGCCCGTCGCCCTCAAGGTCGCCGGCCACGCTCAGGCGCATAAACTCGCCTGCCGCCGAGCCGGCAAATTCCACGGTGCCGTTGTTGGTCAGCTGGCCGATGCTGGAGTTGCCGCGCATCAGCCAGGTGCTGCTGTCGTCCAGGCTGAGGCTGGAACTCAACGGCGTGTCATTCACGGCACCTTCAAAGTACGACCTGTTCTGCAGGCCCAACTGCAGCACGCCGCTCTCCACGAGGATATCGCCGTCGATCAGCGAATGGTCGCTGTCCAGGGTCACCTGCTCTGCCGCCACCCCATTGGCGCCGTCGGTGATCCACACGGCGGTACCGGGCTGGTCGGCGCTGCGCCCCCCCAGGCTGGCGTTGGTCAGGTGGCTGAGCAAGCTGCCGCCGGCGACGCGCAATGCGGCGCCGTTATGCGCCAGGACCGTGCTGTCCGACAGGTCGATCTGGTTGGTGACGCCCGCAACGGTCGCCTGGCTGACCAACCCGTAGGCCTTCTCTCCAACAGTCTCGATGTGGGTGCCGGCCAGGTCTGCCGTGGCATTGTTGCTGACCGACAAACCATAGGCCGAGTTGCCTTCGGTGCGCACGTCGGTGCGGGTGCTCTGCAGGCTGGCGCCGTCGCCGGATACGATCAGGCCATGGCTGAGGTCGCCGTGGGTCAGGACCTGGCTGTCGGCCAGCGTTATAGCTGTACCGCCCAGCCGGGCAAACGCCCCGGCCGAGCCATCACCAAAGGTTTCGATCAGTACGTTCTTTACATCGAACGTCGCACGGGGGCCACCGGCCTGGCTACCGATCACGTCGGTGGAGGCATACAGCCCGTGGGATGAGGCGCCATGGGTGACCACGCTGCCGCCGTCCAGCTGGAAGGTACCGGCGCGGTTGTCCACGCCGGCACCCTGCGCACCCCACGTTTCCAGCTGGCTGTCGTGCACGTCGGCGTGGCTGTCGCTGCCGGGCATCCAGAGCGCCGAACCGTTGTCGCCCTCAGCGGTCACGTGGGAGTCGTAAAGCTCCAGGGACGCGCCTGTGGCGTCGAGGTTGATACCGTTGCCGGTTTGGGAGAGGACTTGCGAATTGCGCACCACTGCCGTCCCACCACCGTTGGGGGAGCTGGGCCGAATCAGGATGCCGTCCGTCTTGGCCTTGATGCTGCCGTTGCTGAATTCCAGACGTCCCTCTTGCATCTCAACGCCCTGGGCCCCGTCCGATTGCGCGGTCACGCCGTCGGCGGTCACCACGGTGTCCGCACCGGTAATGGCAATCGCGGCGGCATTGCCATGGGCAGTCGCGGTGACACTGTTCAACTTGATGCGAGCCCCCTGCTGCGCCCGCACTGCATAAGCGGCGTTGCCGGTGGTCGATACGCGCGTGCCGGCGGCGCTGATGCTTGAACCGTCGCCCATGGCTGAAAGCCCATCGGCCATGAACCCGGTGGTGGTCACCGTGCCGCCGACCAACTGCGCGCTGGCCCCCTGGCCCACCAGGACCCCACGGCCCCGCTCGCCGTCGGTGGTGATGTCGGTCTGTCCCAGTTGCACATGCGAGCCGGCACCGCTGGCGCTGGCCCCATCGCCGAAGTAGCCGCTGGCCTCGATCGTCGAGCCTTGCAACGTCCCCCGCCCGCCGCCCTGCACTTGCAACCCGGTCACCGCCTCATTGGGCCCGCCGGTGGTGGCCTGGATATCCATGCCGGTCCCGATGAATTCATTCTGGCCGCCCACCACGCGAACAGCAGCACCTTTGCCGGTAAAGGACACCTGGTCGTTATCCAGCACCAGCAGTTCGCCCGCTTCGGACGACACATCAACGGCACCGATTGGGGCCGCCTGTGCCGGCGACAGTGCAACTAAGAGCGCGTAACTGATTGCATAACTGAGTGGCTTCTTTTGAAGGTTCATCTATCCCGTCCTTGACGTTAGTTGTGATCCACAAAAGCGCTCGGCAACAGAAAGCCGCCATCCTCTAAGTCAGAGACGGTTTGGCGGGGCCTTGAGAGCGCCGTTTATTGATACTTCACAGTGACCGTTGCGGTACCTTTTACTTGCCCGGGCGTCACGCAATGATTGCCGCCGGCACTTTGGTAATAGCGCACTAAGTAGGGCAAGTTAAAACTCGTCGAGTTATTCAGTACTGTGCCTATTACAGGGGTAGCGCCCAGCGGCACGGGCTGCCTGCTGGAGGCATCCAGTACCTGCAACGCCACACAAGACGCGTAGTTGTCGCCGGTCTGCGGTTTGATCAGGCCCAGGCTGCCGTCGGGGATGAACCTGTCTGCATCCAGGGTCAGGGTCACAGCGCCGTTGGCCCCTGTACAGGTAAAGGGCACGTTAAAAGAGGTCTCGCCCGTGGTCGAGCCCTGCCCGGTAAAGCGCCCGAAAGGCACGGGGGCCAGGTCTACGCTGAGGTCGCCGATGGAGCAGGTGCCGGTTTCCGGCACGATCTCGCTGCCGCCTCCGGTGATGCGCGTGGTCAGGAACACACCGCTGTTGAACGGGTAAGTCGATTGCGCTGTGTTGTTGGTATAGGTGCCGCCGGCCAATGCACCGGAACCTAGCGTGTCACTGAGCTTGATCAACTCGACGACCACTGTTCCACTCACATTGAATACCAAGGTATTCTGCGCCGCCGACCCACTGACACCCGGCATCCCGAGTTGCCAGGTAGTCTTTTCTCCGGCATAAAACGCTGAAGCGGATTGTGCGGGTATCCAACTTGTACGCATGCCGACACCGGCGATATTAGTGGTGTAGACGTTAGTTATATTGGTGGCTGTGCCTTGTACGACCCGCCATTGCGTGGTGTCACCGGGCTTGCAGGAAACAATGGAGAAAAAACTGCCGACAATAGGAAACTCCTTGCTATAGAACACATCACCAATAGCGACCCCCGAGGGTACTGATATACGCCCCATGGTTATATCCACGACCGCACCTTCCTGATAGTTGGGCATCATCCCGCATACCGCATAAGCGGAAGTTGAAAGCATCACGCCGACAACCAGCTGCAACACTGCATAAATAAATCTGCTCATCGTCATCGGCTGCTCAGCCGTGTGCCTTCGCGTTGCAGGCACGGCGCTTGCGTTTGCAGCAACCCCTTGGCACCGCTGGCGGTTTTACTGCCGAACCGATACGCAACCTGGCAGGTCGAGTCGTCCGGCAGGTTCACGCTCAGCGCACCGTCGTCATCGATGCCCTGAACGAAGAGGTTATTGCCCTGCCCGACCACGCCGACCACATTGCCCCGCTCGTCACGCACGTCCGCGCCGAACGGCAATTTGAGGCTGCTGCCATTGGTGATATGAATCACCGCCGTCTGCCCGACCCGTGTCTGGAAGTCGACGCGGACAATCGCGCCGGCAAAAGGCGCGACCTGTTGCGTGGTGTTCTGAAACGTGACATCCATCGAGCTGCCCTTGGGGTCCAGATTGATGTTGTTCATGCGGTAAGGCGATAGATACGGCATCACGCCATAGCCGTTTTTGTCGATGACCAGCCCCGAAAGCCCGCCAATACTCGCGCCCTCGCCGCCCGGTGCGGAGACCAGCGCAATGGTGTCGCCGGTGTTCGGCGACAGGGTTACGCCACCGCTGTGCACCACCAGGCTGCCGTCGCTGCCCAGCGACGTCGACTTGTAGTCCCCGCCTTGTTCATAGGAGGCGCGCACGGTGCTGCGGTTGCCGCGGTATTGCGCGTTGACGCTGCCCGAGCCTGACGTCCTGGTGTCCGTGGCCTGGGTCACCCCGTAACTCAGGCGGCCGGCGTCATCGGCCACACCACTGAGGTAGTTGCGCAGCGTGCTGCCCTGCCCGTGGCCGCCGGTGTATTGGGTGCTCAGCGTCGGCGACTTGGCCCCGCTGCCCAAGGGAATATTCAGGCTCAGAAAATACTGGGTCTGGGCGCCGAGAAACTCATCGTTATTACGGCTGGCGGAAACGCTGTAGCTGACATCGCCGACGCTGCCGTTGAAACCGACTTCGAACTGCCGGCTCGAAGCGCCCGAACCGCCCCAGGTCTTGCTGGTACTGCCGGTCAGGAACAAGGAGCCATAGGTGCCCACCGGCTGATTGAGGCTGATATCGAAGCGGTCACGTTCATTGCCATACCACAGCCACTGGTCCTGATACCCCGGGACCTTGACGCGTTCGCGCGCGTCGACCGCCTGGGACAGCGTCATGTATTGGGAGGACGAGTAGCGGTACGCAGCGAGGGTAAAATTGGTCCGCGTCTCGCTCAGCATCTTGCTGTACGCCACTTTGACGCTGTGCCCCGAGGCGGAACCGCTGCGACCGCCCAGTTGGGTGGTTTCCTGGGTCAGATCGACCGAAAACGCCCCCAGCGCGGTGTTCAAGCCGACCCCGGCAAGCCCTGCATGAAACCCTTCGCTGACCTGAAAGCCGCCATAACCGGTCAGGCTGTTGCTCAAGCCGTAGAACAAGGTGCCCTGGAACAGGTGGGCGTTGTTGTTCAGGTTCTGGTTATACAACTGGCCGGCCACCAAATCGTATTTGGCGTGCCCCGGTCGCATCAGGTTAGTGATCGACGAATAAGGCACATCGAAGCGCCGCTCGCTGCCGTCAGCCTCGGTGACGACCACATTCAGGTTGCCGCCGTAGCCCGTGGGGTAGAGGTCATCGATCACAAAGTTGCCGGGGGTCACGGTGGTCTGATAAAGCTTTATATCGTTCTGCCATACCTCGACCCGGGCGTTGCTGCGCGCAAAACTGCGGATCACCGGCGCAAAGCCGATTTGCGAATCGGGATACATGCGCTCGTCCGACGCCAGGCTGACACCCCGCACGGCGATGCTGTCAAACCCTACGCCCTTGGTATTGATCTCGCCCAGGGTCACCTGGCTCTTGAGCTGCGCCACCGGCCGCTGCAGGTAGGTGGACATGCGGTTCCACTCGGTTTTGCCACCCTGGGTCCAACTCAGGTTGCCGTTTTGCCGGAATTGCCAGAGGCCGACGTTAAACCCGCCACGCAAGCCCAGGTAGGCCGAGTCGTTGCTGCCGTAATTGTCGTTCTGGGTGGTGAAATAGTTGAGGTTGTAATCGAGTTTCGCCGCCGTTATGCCCGCGTCCCAGAACTCCGGTTCCACATAGCCACGGGGAATACGCCGCAGGTTGGCCTGGGGTATCTGCAGGTAGAGTTTCTGCTCGCTGATATCGGCATAAGATGCCGTGTTCGGGAGCACCGCCTTGAGCTTGCGGCAACCGTTGAACGGCACCAGGGGCTGCATGTCGATGCCCAGGCGCTTCATCGCCGCCGCGGTGAAACAGGCTTGCGCGATTGTGCTGTTGGGCTCATCCACAAACTCGACCTTGGCGCGTGTCACCTGTTTGCCATTGATGTAAATGTCCAAATCGTAACGTCCTGGCAATACCGGGTTGCCTTTCTGGTAGCGCGACATATCCGTGCGTTTGGCGTTGCCCACCAGAAAAGAACTGGTGAATTCGGCATCCTGAAAGTCCACCTGTGAGGCGGCCGCCGGCAGCACCGGTTCGTCCGCCATCACGTTGTCGTCTGCCCAACTGAACACCAGGCACACCACCGCCCAGAAACGAACGATTGAGCATGACGGTGCCGTCAGAAATACTTTTCTGCTGAGTATCGATCGGTCAAAACGGTTCATAGACTTTTAACGAGAGAGATAATTAAACTTAATCAATCCGTGAGTTCACGACTTTTAATGCACCGTAGTCGTTAATGTAATGAAACCGCACGCCATCTTCCTTGATATCAGGTGCGGGCGTTACCTGCGGGCTTAGTTCAAATAACACTTGGCCGCCCGGCGCAACCATATGCGTACCGTCGGTATTAGCGAAGACCTTGCCCGCCTGCCGCACCTGCACATCCGCAAATGAGATATACAAACCCGAGGCATTATGGCAGCGCAACGTTATCCGCCCTCCCTTACTGAAAACATGCCACTTCAAGTGCTGCGCAGCCTCATGCAGCGGCATGCCCAGTTTCGTCGGGCGATAAAAAACTTTTATTCGGTTTTGGATAGCCAGCAACAAGTTGTTCTTGTTCTTCGACTTTTCCGAAACCGGCGGCACCTCAAGTACATTGAGCCAGAACAACGTCTCACGATCTTCAGGCAGTGCCGAACCGTTGAATAGAATGCGCAAGGTCTGCGAGGTCTGGCCTTCGATACGGGTCAGGGGCGGCATGATCAAAAACGGGGCGGAGCTGGTTTCCGGGGTGGAGTCGCTGGCCCCGTCATCCATCCACGATTGCACCAGCGCCGGGGCCGTACCCTTATTCGACAGGGTCAGCGTGACTTCACGTTCGCCGCCAGGGTAAATCAAGCGCGTGCCGCCCAGCACAACATTGGCGCGCGCATCGAAACTCATCACGTAAATGAGCAGACAGCCAATTAACAGTCGATATATCCGCATAGTCGGGGTAGTCCCCTCTGCGCAGAGACTGCGCAGAGGGACGTTCTCAGTTATAGCTCAGTTGGTATTTAACCTGGCTCTTGACCAGGCCCGCAGTGGACTTGCCGGTCGCGTAGTACTGAACGCCGTAGATCATTTCACCCGCGCCGTTGTCCACGGTGAAGCTATTGGCAGCGCCGGCATCACCGGGCTTGATCACCGAGTTGTCTGCGTAGTTGTACAGCTGCATGCCGACGTTGGTGGCGGAGGTTTCACCGCTCAGCTGGTTCTTCAGCACGCCCGAGCTGATATCGACCAGGTTGGCGTCATACAAAAATTGTGCGCGAACATTGGTCACCGTCGGCGAGCATTTGTTGACGGCAATACGGAAGTTGGACGGCAGCGCGGTAGCGCCAGCCTGGGCCAGGTCAGCGACTTTGGCGGTGGCCAGGTCCACGGTGAAATCCCCTGCAGTACCGGTGGTCACTTCGCACGTTTCGTCAGTGATTTTACCGTTGAACGTAATGGTTCCGGCTTCCGCGGCGCTGGCACTGTTGGACAACATCAGCAAACCGAAAACGCCCACAACAGCCGCATGCACAGGCAAAAAAAGGTGTCTTTTCATACTCGATTTTCTCTCAATACTTTATTCAATGACGGTGGGTAAATAATGCTTCACAGGGTCTAACTTCAATTACTTAGCGACTCAATAAAAACCTCCTTAGTTGATGTTTTATCCTTTTTCCGGGCACAAAGCAGCCGTCGCCTTAACATGCATTACTGATGCACAACTGCGATATCAATCTGCGATTTATTAGTGACAACAAGCACTGGAGCGTGCGTAACTTGCACGCTCGCTGCAGGTAGCAATGCAGCCTGACACTGTGGGCGACATTATGCGGACGGGCCCGAAAGCTGTCTTTAAGATCAACCTGAAATTTCGCTCAGATTGAGAACTTTCTTATTCCGCTCTACCCAGTAAGCCACTGTGCATGGCTTACAGAAAGAGGTGGGTATCCGCACAGAACGCCAGCAATGCCTGATCATTCTCAACCCCCAGTTTGCGCATGGCCGAGACTTTTTGCGCGCTGACCGTTTTGGTACTTCGGTGCAGTAATGCCGCCACTTCGCGCCCACTCAGGCCTGACACGAAGTGGCGCAGCACTTCATATTCGCGCACTGTAAGCCGGGCAATCCGCGCTTGCACTTGTTGCTCGCCGGGCGTTCCCGGGTCCGCCGGGATCAGCGGCGCCGGTCGATATTTACGCCCCTTTGACAGCGCCCGCAGTGCCAGGGCGATTTCATTGAAATCGCCACTCTTCAGAATCACGCCCCAAACACCCAGGTCATACAGACTGCCGAGGATCAGCGGATTGGAAAGCATGGTGAACACCAGGATGCGCGTATCGCTGAAATGTCGGCACAGGTACTCGATCATTTGCAGCCCATCACCGTAAGTGTCGTCACCTGGCATGTTGTAATCGGCAATCACCACATCCGGCGACAGTGCTTGATGCAACTGCACCAGTTCAGTTGGTCCGCTGGCTAGGCCCACCACCTCAAATCGCTCATCGCGCTCAATGATTTCCTGCACCGCCATTGCCACAATCGGATGATCGTCGGCTATTACCACCGTGGTTTTTATCATGGTTGTTTTATCCAGTCTCAGTCATTTGATGGAGGTGCACGGCGTGCAATCCCCTCCAGTAATCGCTCGATATCATCCATGAATGCAAAGACGCTCTCGGGTATGTCATGCCCTCCCAGTATCTGCTTCTCCAAGGTTTTGCAGGTGTGTTCCAACTGTTTGGCCTGCACCGCCGCCAACGCGCCGCGCAAACGGTGCAGCTGCTGCACAATCGCGGTGACGTGCCGGTGCTCGCAGGCATCGCGCAGCGCTTGCATATCCACGCGCATGGTTTTCAGGAACAGCTCACGCATGCGTGGCGAAAGCTCAACGCGGTCCGGCGGTTCCTTGAGCTGTGGGTCGGGCCCTTCCACCTGTCGGCAGTAACGGCGCAACACCGTGTACAAATCCCGCAGACTCACGGGTTTGACCAACCAGGCATCCACGCCCGCTGCGACGAACCGCTGGGTCTCCTCCTGCATGGCGCTCGCGGTCACGGCAACCACCGGCAGCCGCGCACCCTGTCGGCGCAACGCACGCACCAGCTCCAGACCGTCCATCAGCGGCATGTTGATATCGGTCAGCAGCGCATCGAAACCGGGCGTCCAGCGCGCCAGTGCCGCATGCCCATCACTGGCCAGGGTCACGTGACAGCCGAGCTGCTCAAGTTGCTCTTTGAGCAACTGCTGGTTGATCGGATTGTCTTCGGCCACCAGCAGGTTCAACCCCAACTTTCCTGGGCGATGGGTCTGCCGGGCAGGCGTGGGTGTCGGCAGGTCGCGCAGCACCAGGGCAAGGCTGACGCTGAAGGTGAAAGTACTGCCCACCCCAGGCTCACTGCTGACGGTCAAACGGCCCCCCATCAGGCGCGCAAGGTGCGCGCAGATGGACAAGCCCAGCCCGGTTCCGGCGACGGGATGGGCGTGCCGATGAGCCTGGTAGAACGGTTCGAACAAATGGGCTTGCTGGTCGACGGCAATCCCCATGCCGGTATCCTTTACCTGCCATTGAAGGGTCGCCGTCTCGTCGGCGAGCGCCGCACTCAGGTACAGCGTCACGCTGCCGTTTTCGGTGAACTTGAGCGCATTGCTCAGTAAGTTGGTCAGCACTTGCCGGATACGCCGCACATCACCTTGCATGACACCCGGCACCTCCCCGTCCATACACAGGTGCAACTGTAGGCCCTTGCCCACGGCGGTGCCGGCGTATTCAGCCACCACATCCTCGGCCAACGCCCTTGGGCTGAAGTCGGCAAACTCGAGCGCCATCTCCCCGGCCTCGATCTTTGACACGTCCAGCACATCACTGACCAATTGCAGAAGAATCGCCGAGGAGCGCTCGATAATTTGCAGGTAGTTGCTCTGCTGGGCGGTCAGCTCGGTGAGCCCCAGCAACTCCAGCGTGCCGAGCGCGCCGTAGAGCGGTGTGCGGATCTCATGGCTGATGGTCGCCAAGAAGCGCGACTTAGCCTCACTGGCCTCAGCCAGTTTCTGCTCGACCGCCTTGTGTGCGCTGATGTCATTGAACGCACAGAGCACCACATCCTCACCGCGATAGCGGGCCGACGCGAAACTGCCATGCAGCGTGTGACCGCTCTGGCTTTGGAAGATCACGTCACCGTCGGGCCGAGCCGGGTTCGGGTTGAGCCCCCAGTGCTCGCGCAGTGTTGCCAACTCATGGGCATCGCCGAGCAGGCGCTCCGCCAGTGGGTTTTGCATGATCAGGTAACGGTCGGCGCGGCGCAGTACACACAGTGCCACGGGGGCGGTCTGGATTACCGTGCGGCTGAAGGTGTCGCTTTCAACGATCTCCAGATGGGCCTGGCGCGCCGGGGAAATGACCTTGCGCGCGTACCAGCGGATCGCGGCCCAACTGCCGAACAGGCTCACCAGCAGCAAGCTCGCACCACCGAGCAACTGCCACTTGGCATAGCCGAAAAAGCTTTGGTAACTCAGCCCGTACAGCGCCACCCAGCCGCCGGTGTTGGCGCCGCCCATCTTGAATACCAGGCCATCAAGCGTGGCATTCAGGCCCTGCCCGTAAGTTTGCACCGCGCCGACTGTGTCGATCAGCGAGTCCCCCCGGGGAGACAACAGTTGCAACCGGTCGTAGATCGGGCGCTCGAACAACTGCTCCGGATCATTGATGCGTTCCAGGTCCAACAGGGTGGCCGCAATGATCCGGCGTTCCGGGGTCCACCAGAGGGCATCGGGTAGTTGGAAATCCAGATAGCTCAGCAGCTCACGGGACTGTCCGTTAATAAAATTCTGCGCCCGCGCCCAGCGCACCCCCGCGTCAGTCGGTGCTGGCCCGCTGGCCTGTAACGCGGCGTAGACCTTTTCAACAGTTGCCAGGTAGTTTTGCGCCGTCAGCTGTGGGCGCCCAGGAAACCGGTCGATCGCCGGCACGGCCATGCTGGTATTGCCCTGCGCGCCAATCACAAACACCTGCGGTGAGGGGTAGACGGAGGTACTCCAGAAATAGCTATAAAAATTGGCGAGCATCATGCCCAGCCCGAAATTGCCCGGATGCGGGCCGGTGGTTGTATGGCGTTGCGCCAGGGTGAACGGCATCGAAAACGTATATTGCGCGCCTTCGAAGATCCGCACACCCGGGTCATCCACCACCACTCGGCTGCCCGCGCCAATGCCTGGTATCGGCTGGCGTTGCGAGGTCTGGTTGCCATGCCGGGCGATCCGGGTGATGAAGACTTCGTGCTGGCGGATATCGCCCACCAGCCGGTTGAAATGCAGCATTACCTTATTGCGTTCTTCAGTGACCACTTTGCTCAGCGCCCAATAACAGGCGGCCAGCATCAGCAGATTAAGGAACACCGCACAGATCAGCACGGTATTGAGGCGCAGGGACGTGTTGGCGAGCTTGCGTATCAAGCTGTAGTTGCGTTCTGGCATAGGTACGAGGTCCGGTCTCGGAAGACGGCACGGCTGAAGCGGCATAAAGCTGAACGCTGCATGCCGCCGCTGGAAGTGAGTATGGCGCATACCCACACTTATGCCCTGCTGGTTCGACCCAAGCGTCTGCGGGGCTCAAATGTGTGCCGATTTGGAAAAGGGCAGCGTTTATACCAGCACATCCACAGTCCGATATTGATCCAGATCAACATCCAGCCAGCCTTTTTTAACGACGGGCTATCATCACCCTATCGGTAACAGACTATTGCGGACTGCAATGTACTAACTGGTTACTTATGTTGCTAAAATCGCGTCTTTGCCACTCTCAATAGAGTCCTGTCGACATGAAACGAGCATCGAGCGCCACCGGCGCCTCTAGATTCCTCCTGCTGGGCCTGGGCGTGATCATCGCCCTGCTCGGCCTCGCGCTGGCCGTTGGCGGCGCCAAACTGGTCAGCCTCGGCGGCTCCTGGTACTTCCTGGTTGGCGGCGTGGCCATGGCCATTGCCGGCCTGCTGATTGCCCGGCGCAACCCCGCGGGCGCGTGGCTGTTCGCCGCGTTCCTGGTGGGCACGGCGATCTGGGCCGTGGCGGACGTGGGCCTGGTGTTCTGGCCACTGTTCTCGCGGCTGTTCATGTTTGCAGCGATCGGCATGGTGGTGGCGCTGGTGTACCCGCTGCTCGCCGGCCGTCCTGCACGCGGCGCCTATGGCGTTGCCGCTGTGCTGGCAATCGGCGTGGCGGTGGCGGCGGGCAATATGTTTGTCGCCCACCCCAGCGTGGCACCGACCGGCGCCGGCCCTGGCATCACCCCGGTAGCCGCGGCTGACGCACAGAAAAACTGGGCGCACTACGGCAATACCGAAGGTGGCAGCCGCTTCGCTGCGCTGGACCAGATCAACCGCGACAACATCGACAAACTCAAAGTGGCGTGGACCTACCACACCGGTGATGTGGCCATCAGCGACGGCAACGGCGCCGAAGACCAGCTGACCCCGCTGCAGATCGGCAACAAGGTGTTTATCTGCACGCCGCACAACAACCTGATCGCCCTTGACGCCGACACCGGCAAAGAGCTGTGGAAGAACGAAGTCAACGCCAAGTCTGCAGTTTGGCAGCGTTGCCGTGGCATGGCGTATTTCGACGCCACCGCGCCGATTGCCCAGCCGACCCAGCCGAACAGCTCGCCGATCATGGCCGCCAGCCTACCCGCCGGTGCGCAGTGCCAGCGCCGCTTGCTGACCAACACCATTGATGCGCGCCTGATCGCAGTGGATGCCGACACCGGCAAATTCTGCGAAGACTTCGGCACCCATGGCCAGGTGGATTTGAAAGCAGGCCTGGGCAATGTGCCCGACAGCTACTACCAACTGTCCTCGGCGCCACTGATGGCCGGCACCACCGTGGTGGTCGGCGGTCGCGTCGCGGACAACGTGCAAACCGACATGCCGGGCGGCGTGATCCGTGGTTTCGATGTGCTCACTGGCCAGATGCGCTGGGCCTTCGACCCGGGCAACCCAGAAGACAAGCAGGCCCCGACCGGCGACAAGACCTACGTGCGCAGCACCCCGAACAGCTGGGCGCCGATGTCCTACGACCCGCTGATGAACACCGTTTTCCTGCCGATGGGCAGCTCGTCCACCGACATCTACGGTGTGGAACGCACCGAACTCAACCACAAATACGGCGCTTCGGTACTCGCGCTGGACGCCTCCACCGGTGCTGAAAAGTGGGTGTACCAGACCGTCCACAACGACCTGTGGGACTTCGACCTGCCGATGCAGCCAAGCCTGATCGACTTCACCCCACCCGGCAGCGACAAGGCGGTACCGGCGGTGGTGATCGGCACCAAGGCCGGGCAGATCTACGTGCTCGACCGCGCCACCGGCAAGCCGCTGACCGAGGTCCAGGACGTACCGGTCAAGGCCGCCAACATCCCCAATGAACCCTACTCGCCAACCCAGCCAAAATCGGTGGGCATGCCGCAGATCGGTGCGCAAACCCTGACCGAATCGGACATGTGGGGCGCCACCCCGTACGACCAGCTGCTGTGCCGCATCGACTTCAAAGGCATGCGCTACGACGGCCTGTACACCGCGCCGGGCACCGATAAATCCCTGAGCTTCCCTGGCTCCCTGGGCGGCATGAACTGGGGCAGCCTCTCGACCGACCCGGTGCACGGTTTTATCTTCGTCAACGACATGCGCCTGGGCCTGTGGATCCAGATGGTGCCAGGGCAGAAAAATGCCCAGGCCTCGTCCGGTGGCGAAGCGCTGAACACCGGCATGGGCGCCGTTCCGCTCAAAGGCACGCCGTATGCGGTGAACAAAAACCGCTTCCTGTCGGTGGCCGGCATTCCGTGCCAGGCGCCGCCCTTCGGCACCCTGACCGCCATCGACATGAAGACCCAGAAAATCGCCTGGCAAGTGCCGGTCGGCACGGTTGAAGACACCGGCCCGCTGGGCATCCGCATGCACCTGCCGATCAAGATCGGCCTGCCGACCCTCGGCGGTACCCTGTCGACCCAGGGCGGCCTGATCTTTATCGCCGGCACCCAGGACTTCTACCTGCGCGCCTTCAACAGCGCCAACGGTGATGAAATCTGGAAAGCCCGCCTGCCCGTCGGCAGCCAGGGTGGCCCGATGACCTACGTGTCGCCGAAAACCGGCAAACAGTACGTTGTGATCACCGCCGGCGGTGCACGCCAGTCCACCGACCGTGGCGACTACGTGATCGCCTACGCCCTGCCAAAACCCCCGGGTCGCGCGGTGCCCCCCCGGCACCGCGCCTTCTGCTTTGGAAGAACCCGCATGACCCCCTCTTCTCATGTTTCCCTTGGGCGCCTGTTGCTCGGCCTGGCCTTGGGTGCTGCCCTGCCCGTTCAAGCCGACGACACCACACTGACCGGCGATTGGGGCGGCCTACGCCGTGAACTCGACGCGCAAGGCATCCGCTTTACCGGCGACTACAGCGGCGAAACCGCCTACAACGCCCACGGCGGCCAGCACCGCTCGGCGCGCTACTCGCAAAACCTCAAGCTGGGCGTGCAGTTCGACCTGGGCAAGCTCTACGGCTTTAACAATGGCGACCGCATCCAACTGACCATCAACGATCGACGCGGCAACAGCGCCTCCGAAGACTTGGTGGGCAACCGCCTGCCGATTCAGGAAAACTACGGCGGCCTCTACACCCGCCTGACCGAGCTGAGCTACGAGCGCACGCTGTTCACCCCCGCGCTCAACCTCAAGCTCGGCTATATGGCGATGGGCAACGACCTCGGCGGCCTCGACAGCGGCATCCTGTGCAACTTCATGAACGCCGGTTTCTGTGGGCACCCGCTGAACATGTCCGGTGGCAGCGGCTGGACCAACTACCCGAATGCGCGCCTGGGCGCGCGGGTGAAATACGACTTCTCACCCAACTGGCAGCTGCGTGTCGCGGCGTTCAATGTCGACCCTGAGAGCAACGGCGACTCCAGCCGCGCCTGGCACCTAAGCCCCAAGCACACCACCGGCACCGTGGTGCCGATCGAGTTGGTGTACAAACACGCAGGCACCCTGCCGGGTGAGTACAAGCTGGGTTACTACTACGACAGCTCCGACGTGAAACGCATCGGCAGCGACAAAGAAGTCAGCGGGCGCGGCGGCCATTACCTGCTGATCGACCAGGCGGTGTGGGCTTCCGCTTCTTCGCCGGGCCGCGTGCTGCACGCCTTCGGCCAATACTCTGCCGCCAGCGAAGCCGCCTCGCCGTTCAGCAAGTGGTATGGCGCGGGCGTGGTGTTGTACAAACCGTTCGAAGGCCGACCACGGGACACCGTGGCCCTGGGTTATGGCCGCGCGGTGCCGAATACGCGCAGTCGTGATGTGCAAGAACAGGCAGCCTTCAACGCGGGGACGGATTACCCGAACCTCAACAACGCCGAACAGTTGATCGAACTCAGCTACGGCTACCAGGCCACGCCATGGCTGACCCTGCGCCCGGATGTGCAATACATCATCGAGCCGGGGGCGTTTTCCGGTGACAACATCGACAACGCGCTGGTGTTGGGTTTGCAGGTAAAAGCCGTGTTTTAACGCCTGAAACGCGGTCAAAAATGGGTTTCACCTTACTCTTGAGTCATGGGCCCTGCTGATACTCCCGCGGCGTACACCCAAATTCGCGCCGAAACACCGTGTGCAGGTACTGCGCCGACTTGAAGCCGCAGCTCGATGCAATATCGGCAATTGCCAGGGCCTGGTTTTCCAGGCCCTTGGCGGCAGCGGCGAGTTTGAAACGCAGGATCTCGTCATGCACGCTGCAGCCGCGCTCCTTGCGAAAATGCGACTCCAGCGACGAGCGCGAGACGCCGACATAGGCCGCCACCTGCGCAGTCTTGATCCCCTGGCAGGCGTACTGGCGGATAAACAACAGCGCCTGCATCACATACGGATTGCCCAACGGCTGATGAAGGCTGGACGCCTGCACGTTGATCGCGTCCGGCGGCACCAGAATCTGCGTGCCGGTGCAGGGTTTGCCGTGCAGCATCTGGTGCAGCAGCGCCGCCGCGGTGCGCCCCATGGTCTCGGTGCCCTGGATCACCGAACTCAGCGGCACCCGCGTGAGGGTGCGGGTCAGCGGGTCATTGTCGATGCCGATCAACGCCACCTCCTCCGGCACCGCAATGCCGGCGGTCAGGCAGGCTTGCAGCAGTTGCCGAGCGCGGGCGTCGGTGACGGCGATGATGCCGATCGGCTTGGGCAAGGCCTGCAGCCAGGCGATCTGCTGTTCCACCGCGCTGTCCCACAACGGTGCACTGGTGCCCAGGCCGCGATACACCTCAGCGTGCAGACCGTCGCGTTGCAGCAGGCGCTTGAAGGCTTTTTCGCGCTCCTGGGCCCAGCGGTTGGCCTGGGCTTCGGGCAGGCTGAAGCAGGCAAAGCGGGTCAACCCCGCGTCGATCAGGTGCTCGTACGCAAGCTTCATCAACGCATGGTTATCGGTGGCCACATAGGGAATGCCCTTGGGGTAGGCACGCGCATCCTGATACGAGCCGCCCACCGCCACCACCGGCAGCTTGATGTCGGCCAGCGCCTCGCCAATCAGCGGGTCGTCGAAGTCGGCAATGATGCCGTCGCCCTGCCAGCGTTCGATGCCTTTGAGGCGGCACAGGAAGTCTTCCTCGAGGAACAAGTCCCAGGACGCGCGGGTGCTGCTCAGGTAGTTGCCGATGCCGGTGATAATGCCCCGGTCGTAGATCTTGCTGCCGTTGAACAACAGCGCGATGCGGTGCACGGGCGGTAGGGTTTTCATTGTTTTTGTCCTTTTGCCGGTCGCTACAGACTAGTCCTCGCCACTCAAAATCGCACCCTGCTTTGGTGATTTTCATAATCGGCAGGCCAGGTGCCGTTGTTAGTATCCAGACACCGCCAAGAACAATAAGGAAAACGCCATGCCGTACTTCCCAGGTGTCGAGCAGGTCCGCTTCGAAGGCCCCAACAGTGACGCCCCCCTCGCCTTTCGCCACTACGACGCCAACAAGATCATCCTCGGCAAACCCATGCGCGAACACCTGCGCATGGCCGCCTGCTATTGGCACACCTTTGTCTGGCCCGGCGCGGACATGTTTGGCGTGGGCACCTTCAAGCGCCCCTGGCAGCGCAGTGGCGACCCGATGGAGTTGGCCATCGGCAAGGCGGATGCGGCCTTTGAGTTTTTCTCCAAGCTGGGCATCGACTACTACAGCTTTCACGACACCGACGTGGCGCCCGAAGGCAGCTCGCTCAAGGAGTACCGTGAGCACTTTGCTCAGATGGTCGACCACCTGGAACGCCACCAGGAACAGACCGGCATCCAGCTGCTGTGGGGCACCGCCAACTGCTTCAGCAACCCGCGCTTTGCCGCCGGCGCCGCGAGCAACCCGGACCCGGAAGTGTTTGCCTACGCCGCCGCCCAGGTGTTCAGCGCGATGAACGCGACCCTGCGCCTCAAGGGTTCCAACTACGTGCTGTGGGGCGGCCGCGAAGGCTATGAAACCTTGCTCAATACCGACCTCAAGCGCGAGCGTGAACAGCTCGGGCGCTTTATGCGCATGGTGGTCGAGCACAAGCACAAGATCGGCTTCAAGGGCGACCTGCTGATCGAGCCCAAGCCCCAGGAGCCGACCAAGCACCAATACGATTACGACAGCGCCACGGTGTTCGGCTTCCTGCACGAATACGGCCTGGAACACGAGATCAAGGTGAATATCGAGGCCAACCACGCGACCCTGGCCGGGCACAGTTTCCATCACGAGATTGCCACCGCCGTGTCCCTCGGGATCTTCGGCAGCATCGACGCCAACCGCGGCGACCCACAGAACGGCTGGGACACCGACCAGTTCCCCAACAGCGTCGAAGAAATGACCCTCGCCACCTATGAAATCCTCAAGGCCGGTGGTTTCAAGAATGGCGGCTACAATTTCGACTCCAAGGTACGCCGCCAGAGCCTGGATGAGGTGGATTTGTTCCACGGGCATGTCGCCGCCATGGACGTATTGGCCCTGGCGCTGGAGCGCGCGGCAGCGATGGTGCAGAACGACCGGTTGCAGCAGTTCAAGGACCAGCGCTATGCCGGCTGGCAGCAGCCGCTGGGCCAGGCCGTGCTGGCGGGTGAGTTCAGCCTGGCGTCACTGGCCGAGCACGCGTTTGAACACGAGCTGAACCCACAGGCCGTGAGTGGTCGGCAGGAGATGCTTGAAGGTGTGGTTAACCGATACATCTTTGGCTAAGTGGCTGTGACAGTGTGGCGAGCGGGCTTGCCACAGGTAATCCCAGCAGCCACAGCTACAGTCTTTGCACAGTGTCTTTCCAACAACAATAAAAGGACGCACCACCATGAAGCCATTCAAACGCACCCTGCTCGCCTCTGCCCTGGCCCTGCTGGCCCTGCCGGTGATGGCCGATTCTGCCCACCCCAAAATCGGTTTTTCCATCGACGACCTGCGCCTGGAACGCTGGTCCCGCGACCGCGATTACTTCGTCGCCGCCGCGGAAAAACTCGACGCCAAGGTCTTTGTGCAATCGGCCGATGCCAACGAGCAAAAGCAGATATCCCAGATCGAAAACCTGATCTCGCGCGGCGTCGACGTCATCGTGATCGTGCCGTTCAACGCCACCGTGCTGACCAACGCGGTGGCCGAAGCCAAGAAAGCCGGGATCAAAGTTGTCTCCTATGACCGGCTGATCCTCAACGCCGACATCGACGCCTACATCTCCTTCGATAACGAAAAAGTCGGCGAAATGCAGGCCAACGGCGTGCTGCAAGCGGCGCCCAAGGGCAACTACTTCCTGCTCGGCGGCGCGCCCACCGACAACAACGCAAAGGTCCTGCGCGAAGGCCAGATGAAAGTGCTGCAACCGTCAATCGACAAGGGCGACATCAAGATTGTCGGCCAGCAATGGGTCAAGGAATGGAACCCGACTGAAGCCCTGAGCATCGTCGAAAACGCCCTGACCCGAAACAACAACAAGATCGACGCCATTGTCGCCTCCAACGACGCCACCGCCGGCGGCGCGATCCAGGCCCTGGCCGCGCAGAAACTCGCGGGCAAAGTGCCGATCTCCGGCCAGGACGCCGACCTCGCCGCCGTCAAACGCGTGATCGACGGCACCCAGACCATGACCGTCTACAAGCCGCTCAAGCTGATCGCCACCGAAGCCGCCAAGCTCTCGGTGCAACTGGCGCGCAACGAGAAACCCACCTACAGCTCGCAATACGACAACGGCAGCAAAAAGGTCGACACCATCCTGCTCACCCCGACCCCGCTGACCAAGGCCAATATCGACCTGCTGGAGAAGGACGGGTTCTACACCAAAGAGCAGATTGCCGGGCAGTGACCGCCATGGCCGACTACCTGTTGCAAATGAACGGCATCGTCAAACGTTTTGGCGGTGTCAACGCCCTGAACGGCATCGATATCAAGGTGCGGCCCGGTGAATGCGTGGGCCTGTGCGGCGAGAACGGTGCCGGTAAATCGACCTTGATGAAGGTGCTCTCGGCGGTCTACCCCCATGGCACCTGGGACGGCGAAATCCTCTGGGACGGACAACCGCTCAGGGCCCAGTCGATCAGCGAAACCGAGGCCGCCGGCATCGTCATCATCCACCAGGAACTGACCCTGGTGCCCGACCTGTCGGTGGCTGAAAACATCTTCATGGGCCACGAACTGACCCTGCCCGGCGGGCGCATGAACTACCCGGCGATGCTGCACCGCGCCGAAGCCTTGATGCGTGAACTCAAGGTGCCGGACATGAACGTGGCGCTGCCGGTCTCGCAGTACGGCGGCGGCTACCAGCAACTGGTGGAAATCGCCAAAGCCCTGAACAAACAGGCGCGCCTGCTGATTCTCGACGAGCCCTCCTCGGCCCTGACCCGCTCGGAAATCGAGGTGCTGCTGGACATCATCCGTGGCCTCAAGGCCAAGGGCGTGGCCTGCGTGTACATCTCGCACAAACTCGATGAAGTCGCGGCGGTGTGCGACACCATTGCGGTGATCCGCGACGGCAAGCACATCGCGACCACCGCCATGGCCGACATGGACATCCCGCAGATCATCACGCAGATGGTCGGCCGCGAAATGAGCAACCTCTACCCCTCCGAGCCGCATGCCGTGGGCGAGGTGATTTTCGAGGCGCGCAACGTCACCTGCTACGACGTCGACAACCCCAAGCGCAAACGCGTCGACGATATTTCCTTTGTGCTCAAGCGCGGCGAAATCCTCGGCATCGCCGGGCTGGTGGGCGCCGGGCGCACCGAACTGGTGTCGGCGTTGTTCGGCGCCTACCCCGGCCGCTACAGCTGCGAAGTGTGGCTGGACGGCCAGCTGACCGACACGCGCACGCCGCTCAAATCGATCCGCGCCGGGCTGTGCATGGTGCCCGAGGACCGCAAGCGCCAGGGCATCATTCCCGACCTGGGGGTGGGCCAGAACATCACCCTGGCGGTGCTCGACAGCTATGCGCACCTGACCCGCATCGACGCCGAAGCCGAGCTGGGCAGCATCGACCAGCAAATCGCGCGCATGCACCTCAAAACCGCCAGCCCGTTCCTGCCGATCACCAGCCTGTCCGGCGGCAATCAGCAGAAAGCCGTGCTGGCGAAAATGCTCATGGCCAAGCCCAAGGTGCTGATCCTCGACGAGCCCACGCGCGGGGTGGACGTGGGCGCCAAGTATGAGATCTACAAACTGATGGGCGCGCTGGCCGCCGAAGGCGTGGCGATCATCATGGTTTCCTCGGAGCTGGCCGAGGTGCTGGGGGTGTCCAACCGCGTGCTGGTGATCGGCGACGGCCAGCTGCGCGGTGACTTCATCAACGAGGGGCTCACCCAGGAACAGGTGCTCGCCGCCGCGCTCAGCCAAAATAATAATGATCGGAAGACCGCGTAGATGAATCAGGTCAAACAGCTGTTTACCCGCTACAAAATGCTCGCCCTGGTAATCGCCGTGGCGTTTATCTGGCTGTTTTTCAGCTGGCAGACCGAGGGCGGTTTTGTCACCCCGCGCAACCTGTCGAACCTGCTGCGGCAGATGTCGATCACCGGGATCCTGGCGTGCGGCATGGTGCTGGTGATCATCAGCGGCGAGATCGATTTGTCGGTGGGTTCATTGCTCGGGTTGTTGGGCGGCCTGGCGGCGATTCTGGATGTGGTTTATCACATTCCGTTGCTGGCCAACGTGAGCCTGGTGGCGCTGTGCGGCCTGATGATCGGCCTGGCCAACGGCTACATGACCGCCTACCTGCGCATCCCGTCATTCATCGTCGGGTTGGGCGGCATGCTGGCGTTTCGCGGGATTCTGCTGGGGATTACCGGCGGCACCACCATCGCGCCGGTGTCGCCGTCGCTGGTGTACGTGGGCCAGGGGTATTTGCCGCACAGCGTGGGCATCGGCCTGGGGGTTCTGCTGTTTGCCCTGACCCTGTTCCTCACCTGGAAACAACGGCGCAACCGCGCCCTGCATGGCCTGGCCGCGCATTCCAGGGTACGCGATGTGCTGCGCGTGGCGCTGATCGGCGCGGTACTCGCTGGTTTCGTCACCACCCTCAACAGCTACGACGGCATCCCCGTCCCGGTGCTGCTGTTGCTGGTGCTGCTCGGCGTGTTCAGCTACGTCACCAGCCAGACCGTGTTCGGCCGCCGCGTGTATGCGGTGGGCAGCAACATGGAAGCCACGCGGCTGTCGGGCATCAACGTGCAGGCGGTCAAACTGTGGATCTTCGGCATCATGGGCGTGATGTGCGCCCTCGCCGGCCTGGTCAACACCGCACGCCTCGCGGCGGGTTCACCCTCGGCGGGCAACATGGGCGAACTCGACGCCATCGCCGCGTGTTTTATCGGCGGCACCTCCATGCGCGGCGGCTCGGGCACCGTGTACGGCGCGCTGCTCGGGGCGTTGGTGATTACCAGCCTGGATAACGGCATGTCGATGCTCGACGTGGACAGCTACTGGCAGATGATCGTAAAGGGCAGCATTCTGGTGCTGGCGGTGTGGGTGGACGTGAGCACACGGACGGGGCGGCGGTGAGTGCCGTTCTACTCAACCCAAATGGCTGGACAGTTCAGATAACTGCAACTAGCGTTCAGTAAGTCCAGAGAGGCACATGACACGCCTTGCATTCCTCGACATCACCTATGTGACCAAGAGGAAGCAGCGATGAAAAAACTCTTTATTCTTGCGGGTTCAGTTGCACTGATTTCGGCGTGTTCAGGCGTAAAGTCCGTGCCCAACCCCGACCAGGACAACCTGGACGGCTTGATTTACTACATGCCGATGAAAGATCTGATTGTCACCGTTGATGTAGGCGCTGAAAACCAGTTGAATTCCGTCACGATCGGCACCAGTACCGCCTACGCCGACCGTTCCAAGAAATACTCGCTGAGCTTTCAAAAGGCGTTATTGGCCGACAATGACATCAATATCGGCACCACCTCGGCGGGGCTTTTGAAAAGTGCCACGTCCGAAACCACATCCCAAGTGTCGGAAATCTTCAAAGGCTTGGGCTCTTTGGCAGGAACCGCAACTGAGTGGTTAAACAAGGTTTCGACGCCAATGTGTACCAAGGGCTCCCACGTTTTCGTGTACAAATTCCCTGTGGTGATTGAGCCGGATAAGCCCCCTTGCGGAGTCATGCTCACAGTGCAGCGCTACGATAAAATAACCAAAGACAAAACTACCGAAGACCTAAGCACCAAAAGAGTGGCAGACAATAAAAGCGGGAACTCCGGCATTTTCTACAAACAAGAAATTGCCTACCTGATTTCCGCCACCTACCCAGACGGGCTGAACGCTGCAAAAATAGTCACATCCCCTTCCGAATCGCCGGTGTATTTCCTGCCCATCTCGAAAACGCTGTTTTCCAGCAGCAAGGCAGATTTTACCTTCGAAGATGGCGTCCCGACTAAATTCGCGCAAAAGTCAGACAGTGAGCTCGTCTCTCTATTTTCATTGCCCGCCACCATCATAGGCGCTTACTTTGAAGCCGTGGGCAAGGTCTTTGACAGTTTCAAAAGTAACGACGATAAGCAGGTGGCGGCCCTGCAATCGGAACTCGCGCTTGAAATTCAAAAAAGAAAAACCAAGGACTGTATGGCAGCGGCAAAAGCCGAAAAGGCTGATGATATTGAAAAACTAGGCTGCCAATGACCCAAGGCGAGGGAGCTTGCTCCCTCGCCTTGGGTCACCGGTTGCCCGGCATTAGCCTCTCAACAGCTTTTTTGGGGTGGGTTTATTGGCTCAGCACAACATCACGCATTGCCGGGATGTAACCGTAGTCGTAGGCCTCCTGCACAAACGAACGGTCCCCCTTCAACACAATCCTCACGGTCGGCGCCTCGGTGCCGCCGATACGGTAGTCATCGCCGGTGGTGGGCACGCTGTCGATAAACGAGGTCACCAGGCCATTGGGCATCACGCAGTGGGAATAGGTCTGGAACGGCTGCGACGGAGGGTTACCCAGCACCAGCCCCGAGCCGTTCATCGGCGTGTAGGGACCAAACAGATGCTCGCTCACAAACCCGTAGACGCCATCCGGCCCCGTCACGCCGTCGGCGTAAGTGAACTTGTGACTGATGGTGAACAGGTAATACGTGTTGTTCTGAAACACATAATGCGGGCGCTCGGTTTGATCGTTCACGCCGACCGCCGTCACCAGTGGCGGCAGGATTTCCCATTCGTCACCGCTGAGGTCCTTGGCCACCGCAATGCCGATGCAACCGACCTGGTAGCGCGCACCGCCGACGTCTTCATGGCCGGGCGGGACCAAGCCAAGTTCATCCGGGCCGACCTCGTGAGTGCCACGTTCGCCCGCGACATTACCTTCAAACACCATGTACAACTTGCCGTCTTTCGGGTCGATAAACGGGCTGGGGTCGCGAAAGTTCCACGTCGAGTTCTGCGCCTCGGTCTGATAATACGTGCCATCAGCCTCGAACAGCGACTTGACCTCAGTGAAGCCCTCAAGCGTCACGCCTCTGTCCGACGTAACCACCCGGCCCCTGACTTTGGCAATCGTGGCGCCCGGCGTTACGCAGGTGTAATACAGGTCGATATCGCCGTTGTTGTTGACCAGGATCGGCGTACCTGCCCATTCACGGGTGGTCGGCGAAACCCCTTCGGCCATCACGCGACCACCGAAGATCCAGTCCTTGCCGGTGCGCGAGTACCAGTAGCAAATGCGCGCGTGGCCGTGGCGGTCTTCCCAATCACGCTTGATGTCGTAACGGCCATCGGCATTGATGAATTGTGGGTCATGCGGGCGACGGTCTGCCGTCAACGTGAAGATAACCGACCAACCATCGACCGATACCACCGTGCCATCCAGTTCACGCAATGGCATGGTGTCCCAAATAAATACGGTGTCACTCATGACAGGAAAGTCAGGACTCACTAACGGCTGTGTCGTCGTCGGGTCATTTTCATTAACTTTCAGCGCATCGGCCCGGGTCCAGCGAGTGGGTGTGTGATTCGCAGGTTTCATGATGATGTCCTTTTACTGACGCTTTAGTGACAAGCGGAGATTAAATAACACTGACAGCCGGCAACTTGGTTGCGACTGAAAAGAGCGAGCCGTAGTTGGCTCTATAAGTGCGAAACAAGGTTTAACATGGAAGCCTATTGATCACAACATGAAGAATTATTTAAGTCACAAGTGCCACCACTGTATTTATATCCTTGATATAAATACAGTGGCACTCTTCATAAATGACAGGTCAATAGAAAGCTAGCTAATCAACTACCAAACACCAGCGCTACAGCCTGAGCCCCCGCGTTCTTTTGCGTGAAGTCCTTGGCCTGAGCAGCAGTTTTCAGGGTGTAGTTGTAGTTGGAGCGCGCTGTCCACTGGGCCTTGGGGGACTTCTGATTGGTGATCGCGGGCACGCTGTTGGTATCGGTAAACGTACCGGTGCCTTTATCGTCCAACATGCCGTTATTCTGGCTGCCCTCGCCAAAGTAATTACTTTCAGAAAGAATGTTGGCGTTCTGCGCCAGGGTAAACCCCAGGTGGAAGTTATTCACGTAGTTGTTGTACACGTGGAAATAACCGTAACGCATCAACCCAGGGGCGCGCACTTCCATGTTATCGAAGCGGTTATGGCACAGCGTGAGGCGCGGGTAACCATTGAACTCGGCTTTGTTGTCATCGGCCGGGTGGCCGAAGATCAGGCCGTACTTGTGATTGCCGAAGAAGCAGTTGCTGATGGTGGCGTAGTCGGCCTTTTCACCGATATACACCAGTTTGTCTTCACTGCCGTCCGTCGTAGACCAGGTGTGGCCGACAAAGGAGCAATGGTCGATCCAGTATTTGCTGCCGTAGTTCAGGTACACCTGAATATCGTCATTGGCCTTAATACTTGCCGAGTGCTTGAAGATAATGTTCTGCAGAATAATGTTCTGCGACTGCGCCGTGGCACGCAGGTGAATATTCTCCAGGGTACGGTTCTGGAAGGAGCCGATCAGGGTCTTGTTGGCGCCCATGTTCACTTTGGTCAACGCCGAGGCCGAGATATTGCTGTTGATCACCAGCACCCGCGGGGTGGTGTCGCCGAGGTTGGCCTTGAGTTGATCGAGCGTGGTGATACTGACCACCGGGCCCGACCAGCCGCCGGTGACTTTTCCCGCAAGGGCGAAACCGGTCAAGCCGGTGAGTTTGCTTTCTGGATACGACATGAGTTCCCTCTCTTCAATCTAAAACGGCCCGATAGCGCGAGCCTGTGCAATTAAGTTAATCCGTTAACTTACACACGGTGTTTGGCGTGGCTGGAGATGCCTGGGATAGGTTGATCAGCACTTAAACACTGTGTTTATGTACAGTATTCGAGATTTGCTAAGCCGTCAACATTCGAGGAGAAACAATCTGTAGGAGCCGGCTTGCCTGCGATGGCGGTGTACCAGTGTCAAACAGGCTGACTGACACTGCGCTATCGGGGGCAAGCCCCCTGCAAAAACCACTGCCTGCACGCAATAAAAAATGTGGGAGCGGGCAACCCCGCTCCCACATTGGATCACTTACAGCCCAGAGTTACTTCGACACCGGCATCGCAAACTCCGCGCCTTGCTCGATGCTTTCCGACCACCTTTGCATGATCGATTTCTGCTTGGTGTAGAAGCGCACGCCCTCGGTGCCGTAGGCGTGCATGTCGCCAAACAGGCTCTTCTTCCAACCGCCAAAACCATGCCAGGCCATCGGCACCGGGATCGGCACGTTAATGCCGACCATGCCCACTTCGATGCGCCGCGCAAATTCGCGGGCGATGTTGCCGTCGCGGGTAAAGCAGCTGACGCCGTTGCCGAACTCGTGCTCGTTGACCAGCTTGATCGCCTCGCCGAAGTCATTCACTCGCACACAGGCCAGCACCGGGCCGAAGATTTCTTCGCGGTAAATGCTCATCTCTTTGGTCACATGGTCGAACAGCGTAGCGCCGAGCCAGAAGCCGTTTTCCAGGCCCGCTTCGGTCGGCACATAGTCGCGGCCGTCGAGCAGCAGGTGCGCGCCGGCTTGCACGCCTTGTTCGATGTAGCCGCTGATGCGTTCCAGCGCGGCACGCGACACGATCGGGCCCATTTCGGCCTTGAGGTCGCGGCCATCGGTGATGCGCAGTTGCTTGGCACGCTCGGTCAGGGCGGCGATGACTTTATCACCGACATCGCCCACCAGTACGGCCACGGAGATGGCCATGCAACGCTCGCCGGCACTGCCGTAGGCTGCGCCCATCAAGGCATCCACGGTTTTTTCGATGTCCGCGTCGGGCATCACCACCATGTGGTTTTTCGCGCCGCCCAGGCCTTGCACGCGCTTGCCGTTGCGCGCGCCGGTTTCGTAGATGTACTGCGCAATCGGCGTGGAGCCGACGAAGCTCACCGCTTTGACGTCGGGGTGTGCGAGCAACGCATCCACCGACTCTTTATCGCCCTGCACCACGTTGAACACACCTTTGGGCAGGCCGGCTTCACGCAGCAGCTCGGCCATGAACAACGAGGCGCTCGGGTCGGTCGGGCTTGGCTTGAGGATGAAAGTGTTGCCCGCCGCGATGGCGATCGGGTACATCCACATGGGCACCATCACCGGGAAGTTGAACGGCGTGACGCCGGCCACCACGCCCAGCGGCTGGCGCAGCGTCCAGTTGTCCATGCCTCGGGAAACCTGGTCGGAATGCTCGCCCTTGAGCAGGTTGGGAATGCCGCAGGCGAATTCCAGGATGTCGATGCCACGGTCGACTTCGCCCTGGGCATCGGTGAAAACTTTGCCATGTTCGGCGACGATGATGCGCGCCAGGTCGTCTTTGCGTTCACGCAGCAGGTGCAGGTATTCGAACAGCACGCGGGCACGGCGGATGGGCGGCGTGTCGGCCCAGCCGGCGAAGGCGGCCTGGGCCGCGGCGACGGCTTCGGACACAGTCTGGCGGCTGGCCAGCGCAACGCGCCCGGTCACTTCGCCGGTGGCCGGATTGTAGACGTCCTGATAGCGATCATCGCGGCTCACGCGCTGGTCGTTGATGTAGTGCTCGATTGTTGTCGTCATGGCAGTCGATCCAGGTGGGTTGCGATGGCCACACCTTAGGCTTTCGCTTTGTTCCAGACCAGAGCAGAATCCAGAACTGATTGTCCTTATAGGCGAACAATAAGCACATGGAAAAATCCGAGATCGAAGGCCTGTGGACCCATATCCATTGGTTGTCCGTACTGGAAGAACACGGCACCTACACCGCCGCCGCCGCGCGCCTGGGCGTGAGTAAATCGGCGGTCAGCCAGCGTATTTCCGACCTGGAGAAAGCCACCGGCACGCGCCTGGTGACGCGCACCACACGCAGTGTGCGGCTGACCGACGCCGGGTTGTCGCTGACCCGCGAAGTGCGCAGCGCCTACGAACACATCGCGCGCAGCTTCTCGGCGGTGCGCGACTCGGCCGGGGAGATCCGCGGCCTGGTGCGCCTGACCGCGCCGGTGGCGTTCGCCCGGCAACAGTTGGTGCCGCACCTGTCGGAATTCCTGCAGCTATACCCGCAAGTGCGTATTCAGTTGGATGTGTCCGACGCCTTGAGTTCGCTGGCCGCAGAGGGTTATGACCTGGCGGTGCGCCATGGTTTCCAGGTCCCGGAAACCCACGTGGCGTGGAAGCTGTGCGACACCGGCTCGGTGCTGGTCGCCACCCAGGACTACCTGCAACGCTGCGGCGAACCGCGCGAGCCCGGCGACCTGTCCGCCCACAATTGCCTGTTTTACCCGCGCGGTACCGACCAACCCGCGTGGACCTTCGAGCGTGGCAGCAAACACCTCGAACGCCTCACCGTGCCCATCGCCGGCAGTTTCGCCACCAATAACAGCGAAGCGTTACGCGACTCGGCCCTCAACCATTTGGGCATCGCCCTGCTCCCGGACTTCAGCGCGCACGCTGCGCTGGCCAGCGGCACCTTGGTGCAAGTGCTCAAGGGCTGGACGCTCAAGGGCGCGTTCGCCGATGAGATTTATCTGATCCGCCCGTATTCGCCGCATGTGCCGAAGTCGGTGAGTGCGTTGGTGGGCTTTTTAAAGGACAAGTTGTCGGGTGGGTTCCGGTTCAAGGGCTGAACCTCCCCCGAGGGCGGCAAGCGGCTTGGCCGTCGGCCCCCCCTGAGCCTGAGCGAACAGCGGCGCGGTGAGTAAAGACCTTCACGCCGCCACAATCCGCTATTAACAATCATTCTCGTTTGTTATATTCCGCCGCGCTTGCTCCCATGGCTGTCAGGTAGCGTTATGTCCGGCTCAGATCTGAAGGCGTTGTATCTCGCCCACCGCGGAGAAATCCAGGCTTACCTGGACCGTCGCTTGCGCTGCAAGGAAACCGCAGCCGACCTCACGCAGGACGCGTTCATTCGCTTGTCGGAGCAGATGGGCCGCACGCGTATCGAAAATTTCCGCGCCTACTTGTTCTCCGCCGCGCGCAACCTGTTCATCGACCACACCCGGCGCCAGGAGCATCGCAAAGGCGAGCCGCTGGACCAGCAAACACCCGACAGCCTTGAGCAACCAAGCCCGACGCTGGAGCAGGCGGCCATCGCGCATCAGCAATTGGCGGCACTCAACACGCTGATCCAGAACCTGCCCGACGCCTGCCGCGAGGTGTTCCTGCTGGTGCGCATCGAAGGCCTGACCTACGTGGAAATCGGCGAGCGCCTCGGCATCTCGCCGAAAACCGCCTACAGCCGCATGGTGCGGGCCCTGGACTTGTTGAAGCTGGGCATGCCCGAGTGAGCGCCTTCACTTATACTCGGCCGCCTGCCCGTGCCTCGTTGAATTGAAAACCCATGAGTGTTGAACCGCCGCGCCTCGTCCCGCCCGCCCCTCGCCCCGATGACGCCAGCCATCGGGCCAGTGAGTGGTTTGCCTTGATCCAGGGCGGCGCGCCGACCCAGGCCGAGCGCGATGAGCTGGCCGATTGGCTCGCCGCCGACCCGCGCAATGCCCAAGCCTATGCACACCTGGAGCAACTGTGGGCGGCCACGGCATTGCTCGCTCCGCGCAAACCGGCGGTGGTTCAAGCGCCGCAATTGTCACGCCGGCGCTTTGTCGGCCTGGGGCTGGCCGCCAGTGTCGCGGTGGTTGCCACCAGCGCGACCACGTTGTGGCTCAAGGGCGTGAGTTCACCGTTTGCCGATGTGCGCACCGCCGTGGGCGAACGGCGCACCGTGCAGTTACCCGATGGCTCCACGGTTGAGCTGGCCGGTAACAGCGCGCTCAACCTGGATTTTTCCGCCACCCGGCGCGCCGTGGAATTGCTGCAGGGCGAGGCGTTTTTCCAGGTGGCGCGCAACCCCGCCAGCGACTTTGCAGTGCAAACACAGGCGGGCCGAGTGCTCGCCGGCGAAGGCGAATTCTGCCTGGCGTGCGAGGGCCCTGCCGCGCAGTTGAGCGTCAGCCGGCAGACGGTGCGCGTGATCACCCCAAGCCAGCAGACCGACGTGGGCGAAGGCCTGTCGCTGCAGTTCAGCACCACGCACACCGGGGCGATCCAGCGCGCCGAGCTGGAGCAGGTGCTGGCCTGGCGCAGCGGACGCCTGGTGTTCTTCGATACGCCACTGATCAGCGTGGTCAACCAACTGCAGCGCTGGCGTGAAGGCAAGATCTTTATCCCGGACGAGCAACTGGCGGCGCGGCGCGTCAGCCTGATCCTCAACCTCAATCGCCCCGACCAGATGCTCGACGTGTTGTCCAAGGCGTTGGCGGTACGCATGACCCGTTACACCGACCTGGTGACCCTGATCCAGCCCGCCTGATTGCAAATAACTCACATCGCCATCAGGTATCGCCAAGGTTTATCCGTCCTAGAGGGATTGATAGCGATACCTCACAGGGAAAACCCGAATGGCAAAGCACTCCACACCTGGGCATCCACCCGCCAAGCAATGGCGCGCCGCTGCGCTCGCCTGCACCCTGCTGATGGGCGCCGTGCAGGCTCACGCGGCGCCGGCGGTGGCCGCGACCACCAGCGTGTCCGTTAACATCCCGGCCCAGCAACTGCGCCAGGCCTTGCTGATATTCAGTCAGCAATCCGGGCAAAACGTATTGCTCGACGGCAACCTCGACAGCGGCCTGCGCAGCTCTCCCGTGGTGGGGGTGTACTCGCCTGAACAGGCCCTGGCCGAACTGCTCAAGGGCAGCGGCTACAGCTTTGCGCGCACCGACGCCGTGACGGTCTACCTGGTGCCCTTGCCGCAACAGGCCAGTGAAATGACCCTGCCCGCCATCCACATCCAGGACTACGCCACGCAGGACGGCAGCTCCAGCGTGGGCTACCAGGGCAAGCCGGTCTCCAGCACCACCCGCCTGGGCCTCAGCAACAAACAAACCCCGCAGGCGATCAGCGTGGTCACCCGCGAGCAAATGGATGACTTCAAGCTCAACAGCGTGAAAGAAGCCTTGCGCAGCGCGCCGTCGGTCACGGTCGAGCAGTTCGAAACCGACCGCACCGCGTTCACCTCGCGCGGCTTCAAGATCGAAAACTTCGAGTACGACGGCATGGGCCTGCCCTTCTCCGGCGGCGTGCTGGTGGGCGAACAGGACATGACCGAGTTCGAACAGGTCGACGTGCTGCACGGTGCCAACGGCTTGATGAGCGGCGCCGGCGACCCCTCGGCCACCGTCAACCTGGTGCGCAAACGCCCGACCGCGGCCTTCGAGGCAACAATCGACGCCAGTGTCGGCTCCTGGGACAACCGCCGCCTGGGCTTCGACGTGTCCGGCCCGTTGAACGATAGCGGCAACGTGCGCGGACGCTTGATCACCTCCCATGACAAGGGCAATTCCTACCTCGACCAGTACAGCCACGAAGTCAACGTGACCGCCGGCTTGCTCGCCTTCGACCTGTCCGACGCCGACACCCTGACCGTGGGTTTTTCCCAGCAGGACAGCTATTCCAACGGCAGCACCTGGGGCGGCCTGCCGATTGCCGACTACGCCGGCAACCGCATCCATTACAGCAGCCGCAGTTCCAGCGTGGGCCAGCCCTGGACCTACTGGAACATCCAGACCCAGCGCGCCTTCGCCGAACTGACCCACAGCTTCGAAAACGGCTGGGCCAGCACGATCACCGTGACCGGCACGAGCCAGCACTCCGACACCAAAATGCTCTACGCCATCCCCCTCACCGCCGAAACGGTGGCGGCGTACATCAACCGCACCACCAGCACCGAACATCAAGTGGCGGGCGAAGCGCAGGTGTCCGGACCGTTCAGCCTGCTGGGGCGCGAGCATGCGTTGACCCTCGGCGCCAGCTACGGTCGCCTGCACCACACCGAACGCGGCCACTACCGCACCGCGTCCGGCAACCAGGTGGAAAACCTCGCCGACGTGCTCGCCGGCAACGTGGTTGAGCCGGCGATGAACTACACCGACGACCTCAACACCCAGGACTTCACCGACCGCCAGAAGAGCCTGTACTCGGGCGCACGCTTGAGCCTCACCGATGACCTGCACTGGATCGCCGGCGCGCGCATGCTCAGCGCCGACGGCGATGGCGCAGGCTACGGCGCGCGCCACGACACCCGCGTGCACGGCAAGGTCACGCCCTACACCGGGCTGGTCTACGACCTGATCCCGCAATGGAGCCTCTACACCAGCTGGACCGAAATCTTCAAACCGCAATACCTGCGCAGCACCGCCGGCGGCATCATCGAGCCGCTGGAAGGCAAAAGCCTGGAAGTCGGGGTCAAAGGGCAACTGCTCGACGAGCGCCTGGACGTCAGCGCGGCGCTGTTCAAGACCGAGCAGCAGAATGTCGCCGAAGCTACTGGGCAAATCGTCGGTGGCCAATACGTGTACCGCGGCGTGGACTACAAAAGCCGTGGCCTGGAACTCGAAGCCAACGGCGAAGCGCTGCCCGGGCTGTCCCTCTCCGGCGGCTACACCTATGTGCACATCGAAGACAACCATGGCGAAAAGGCCCGCCAGTACGTGCCCACCCACAGTGTGCGTGGCAGCGTGACCTACCGCCTGCCCGGCCTGCCCCAGGCCAAGATCGGCAGCCGCGTGCAGTGGCAAAGCTCGACCCAGGTCGACAGCAACAGCCGCGTGCAGCAAAGCGCCTACGCCCTGGTCGACCTGATGGCCAGCTACGACTTCGACAAGCACTGGAGCACCTCGCTGAACCTGAACAACGTCACCGACCAGAAGTACCTGCTGTCGCTGTACCAGGCCGCCGGCTCGACCAACTACGGCGCGCCGCGCAACCTCACGGCGTCGGTCAGCTGGAAATACTGAGCATGACTTTTTTGCACAACGCTCCGGTGTTTTTGAGCGTTCATCTCTGATTTATGCGTGCCTATACTCGGTCCAGCATCTGGGTTGAACCGAGAGCAGCTGCACTACAAAAAATGTCCCTACAACAATAATCAAGGACGCCGACCATGCCCCAGACCTTCCTGGCCGCTCGGGATTTTCTGCTCGCCCACCGCACCGACTACGCCACGGCCGTGCGCGACTTTCGCTGGCCGCAACTGAGCGAGTTCAACTGGGCCCTGGACTACTTCGATGCCATGGCCGCCGGCAACGCGGGCGACGCACTGTGGATCGTCGAAGAGGACGGCAGCGAGCAACGCTACAGCTTCCAGCAACTGGCCGCGCGCTCCAACCAGGTCGCCAACCACTTGCGCGCTCTCGGCGTGCGGCGCGGCGAACGGGTGCTGTTGATGCTCGGCAATGACGTCGCGCTGTGGGAAACCATGCTCGCCGCGTTCAAGCTCGGCGCCGTGGTCATCCCCGCCACCGCCCTGCTCAACCGCGACGACCTGCGCGACCGCATTGAGCGTGGGCAGGTGCGCCACCTGGTGGTC
>NZ_JBAWDE010000085.1:0-9876 GCF_049590575.1 Pseudomonas sp. | reverse complement strand
CCCACAGGGGAATGTATTTCAACTGTGGGAGGGGGCTTGCCCCCGATGGGGTCAGTGAATCCAGCACACACGCTGGCTTAGTTGAACTCATCCCCCACCGGGTACCGGCTGTCATTCAAACTTTCTTTGATCTTGCGCAAGTGCGGCTGGAAATCCACGCCACGACGCAATGTCATCCCGGTGGCCAGCACGTCCAGCACCGTCAACTGAATGATCCGCGAGGTCATCGGCATGTAGATGTCGGTGTCTTCCGGCAGTGGAATGTTCAGGCTCACCGTGCTGGCCTTGGCCAGGGGCGAGTTCTCGGCCGTCACGCCCAGCACGGAGGCGCCGTTTTCGCGGGCGATGCGCGCCACTTCCACCAGCTCGCGGGTACGTCCGGTGTAGGAAATGATCACGAACAGCTCGCCCGTATGCGCCACCGAGGCGATCATGCGTTGCATCAGCACGTCGGCGTGGGCGGTCACGGCCAGGTTGAAACGGAAAAACTTGTGCAGCGCGTCCATGGCCACCGGCGCCGAAGCGCCCAGGCCGAAGAAGTGGATCTGCCGCGCCTGGATCAACAAGTCCACGGCCTTGCTGATCAGGGCCGGGTCCAGGGCCTGGCAGGCACTGTCCAATGATGCGATGGCGCTGCCAAAGATCTTCTGGGTGTAAGCCTCAGGGTTATCATCGGCCTCCACGGCGCGGCTGACATACGCCGCACCACTGGCCAAACTTTGCGCCAGCTGCAATTTAAGTTCAGGGTAACCACTGACGCCGAACGAACGGCAGAAGCGGTTGACCGTCGGTTCACTGACCGAAGCGGCTTGGGCGAGGGCTGCGATCGAGAAGCGGGTGGCCTGCTGCGGGTTGAGCAGGATGACCTCGGCGACTTTTTTCTCAGCCTTGTTCAGTTCTTCGAGGCGGTTCCGGATCTGTTCCAGAAGATTTCGCACGCGGTCCATTCAGTCTTTCCTTCGGGCGACGATGCAAATTATGAGCGGTAGCCAATCGACGAGTGGCTGTTTGCGGTGGCCTATCCTACTGAGGGTAGCTGAACACCACCACTCGGAATGCGTTTTTCGGGAAAATGTTGTGGTTATTACTACATTTTTCCTTGAGTGATGCCTTGAAAAAAGGTATTTGTAGCTTAACTTGATAAAAGAACAAACATCATGCCTTCGATAACCGTAGAACCCTGCACCTTTGCCCTGTTTGGCGCCTTGGGTGATCTGGCGCTGCGCAAGTTATTTCCTGCCCTCTACCAACTGGATGGCGCCGGGCTCCTGCACGACGACACGCGCATCCTGGCCCTGGCCCGTGAAGCCGGTTCCGAGCAGCAGCACCTGGCCCATATCGAAAAAGAATTGCGTAAATACGTCGGCAAGGAACTGGACGAGACCATCGCCCAGCGCTTTCTGGCACGCCTGACCTATGTCCACGTCGACTTCATGAAGGCCGATGACTACGTGGCCTTGGCTGAAATCGCCGGCACCGAGCAGCGCCTGATTGCCTACTTCGCCACGCCGGCAGCGGTGTACGGCGCGATCTGCGAGAACCTGTCCAAGGTCGGCCTGGCGGAAAACACCCGCGTGGTACTGGAAAAACCGATCGGCTCGGACCTGGAGTCCTCGCGCAAGGTCAACGACGCCGTGGCGCAGTTTTTCCCGGAAAACCGCACCTACCGCATCGACCATTACCTGGGCAAAGAAACGGTCCAGAACCTGATCGCGCTGCGTTTTGCCAACAGCCTGTTTGAAACCCAGTGGAACCAGAACTACATCTCCCACGTGGAAATCACCGTGGCCGAGCAGGTAGGCATCGAGGGGCGCTGGGGTTATTTCGACAAGGCCGGCCAACTGCGCGACATGATCCAGAACCACCTGCTGCAACTGCTTTGCCTGATCGCCATGGACCCGCCGGCCGACCTGTCCGCCGACAGCATCCGTGACGAGAAAGTGAAAGTGCTCAAGGCCCTGGCGCCGATCAGCCCGGACGGCCTGACCACCCAGGTGGTGCGCGGCCAGTACATCGCCGGCTACAGCGCCGGCAAGGCCGTGCCGGGTTACCTGGAAGAAGAGAATTCCAACACCCAGAGCGACACCGAAACCTTCGTCGCGCTGCGTGCCGATATCCGTAACTGGCGTTGGGCCGGGGTGCCGTTCTACCTGCGCACCGGCAAGCGCATGCCGCAGAAACTGTCGCAGATCGTCATCCACTTCAAGGAACCGTCCCACTACATCTTCGCCCCCGAGCAGCGCTTGCAGATCAGCAACAAACTGATCATCCGCCTGCAACCGGACGAAGGTATTTCCTTGCGCGTGATGACCAAGGAGCAGGGCCTGGACAAGGGCATGCAACTGCGCAGCGGGCCACTGCAACTGAATTTTTCCGACACCTACCGCAGCGCCCGGATTCCGGATGCCTACGAGCGGTTGCTGCTGGAAGTGATGCGCGGCAATCAGAACCTGTTTGTTCGCAAAGATGAAATCGAAGCCGCGTGGAAGTGGTGTGACCAGTTGATCGCCGGCTGGAAAAAATCCGGTGATGCGCCCAAGCCGTATGCGGCCGGGTCCTGGGGGCCGATGAGCTCGATTGCACTGATCACGCGGGATGGGAGGTCGTGGTATGGCGATATCTGAATTGAAACTGCCTCAGGGTGTAACGGCCCATGAGTACCCTACGCCCGTGCTGCTGGCGGACGGCTTGGCCAATGATGTGGCGGGTCAATTGCGTGCGGCCATCAGTGCCCGTGGTGAGGCGGTTCTGGTGGTGTCCGGTGGCCGTAGCCCCGTGGCGTTTTTCCAGAACCTGGCCAAACAGGCACTGGACTGGTCCAAGGTCACCATCACCTTGGCCGACGAGCGCTGGGTGCCGGTGGAACACGCCGACAGCAATGCCGGCCTGCTGAAGAAATACCTGCTGCAAGGCCCGGCGGCCAAGGCCCGATTCCTGAGCCTCTACAACGTTGCCGCGAACCTTGAAGACGCCGCCGAACTGGCTGATCGTCAGTTGGCAGAGTTGCCGGCCATTGATGTGCTGGTGCTGGGCATGGGCGATGACGGCCATACCGCGTCATTGTTCCCTGACAGCCCCAACCTGGGCGAAGCACTGCAGGCCGACGGTACTCGCCGTTGCTGGCCGATGCTGGCGCCGACCGTGCCACACCAGCGCCTGTCCATGAGTCGCGCGTTGCTGGCCTCGGCAACCTACACCGCACTGTCGATTTCCGGCAGTTCGAAATTGACCACCTTGAGCGCCGCGCTGGCCAGTGATGACGTTGCTGCCATGCCGATTCGCGCGTTTTTGCAACCTACAATAGAGATTTACTGGTGCCCATGAGCCAAGGATCAGCCGCTATGAAAAGCCCTCAACCGACCGTGTCCATGGCGGATAAAGTTGCCCTGATCGACAGCCTCTGCGCCAAGGCGCGGATCCTGCCGGTGATCACCATCGCCCGCGAACAGGACATCCTGCCGCTGGCCGATGCCCTGGCAGCCGGTGGTTTGACCGCGTTGGAAGTGACCCTGCGTTCCGAGTTCGGCCTCAAGGCCATTCAGGTACTGCGCGAGCAGCGCCCTGAACTGTGCACCGGTGCTGGCACCGTGCTCGACCGCCATATGCTCGAAGCCGCTGAGGTGGCCGGCTCGCAATTTATCGTCACCCCAGGCATTACCCGCGACCTGCTGGAAGCGTCGGTGCACAGCCCGATCCCGCTGCTGCCTGGGATCAGCAATGCGTCCGGCATCATGGAAGGCTATGGCCTGGGTTATCGCCGCTTCAAGTTGTTCCCGGCTGAAGTCAGTGGCGGCGTGGCTGCAATCAAGGCCCTGGGCGGCCCGTTTGGCGAAGTGAAATTCTGCCCGACCGGCGGGGTTGGCCCGGCCAACATCAAACACTACATGGCGTTGAAAAACGTGATGTGCGTGGGCGGTAGCTGGATGCTCGACCCGGAATGGGTCAAGAACGGCGACTGGGCACGCATCCAGGAAGTCACCGCACAGGCGCTGGCATTGCTGGACTGAGCTGATTTACCGAATCGTTGTTGCTGTGCTTAACGGCATTTTTGCGGTGCACTTGGTCGGTGTACCGCTTTTTTTTGCCTGCAGGAAATAGAGGACAAACACCCATCCCACAATGTTAATGGGTGTTTAGTTCGGTGATAGCGCTGACCAGCACATGGATGTCTGACGCAGACGTCACCAGCCCCGGCGTGACTCGAATACAGGTCCCAAACGCCGCGCCTGTGCGCGTGGTGGTGAACAGGTGGTGCTCCTTGAGCAATCGATCCACCATCACCGCTTGATCGCGCCCAGTGAACTTGAACGCCGTAATCCCGCAATACAGGCGCGGATCGTCCGGCGTCAGCACTTCAATCCCTGGCAGCGACCGCACCTGGCTCACCCATAAATCCCGCAGGAAATTCACCCGCGCACCCTTGGCCGCCGAGCCGCCCAGGGCACGGTGTTCTTCCAGTACCAGCGGCAGCGTCATCAGCGCCGGAAAATTCGGTGTGCTGTAGGGCGTACGCGCACGCACGTCGGTGGTGGGGTAGTGGAACTCGCCCATGTCCGGGTCGATAGCCGCCAGGCGCTCCGGGGCGATGTATAGGAAGCCCAGGGTCAGCGGCGCGCCGATCCATTTATGCAGGTTGAAGCCGGCGAACTGAATACCCAGCGCCGCCAGGTTGAACTCGATCTGGCCCAAGGCATGCGCCCCGTCGAGAATCACGTCGACACCTTGCTCGCGGGCGGCCTTGGCAATCGCCTCGACCGGCATCACCAGGCCGGTGCGGTGGGTCACATGGGTCAGCGCCATCAGCTTGAGGCGCGGGTACTGCGCGAATGTCTCGCGATAGGTCTGCAGCAGGCTGTCGAAACTGGCCGGGTGGCTGTGGGAGATTTCGATCACCTCCACGCCTCGGTAACCCGCCAGCCAGCGCATCGCGCCTTTCACCGTGTCGTACTCCAGGTCGCTGATCAGCACCTGATCACCCGGTTGCAGGCAGTTGTAGTTGCGGATCAGCGACTGCAAGGCTTCGGTGGCGTTGCGGGTGAAGGCAACCGCCTCGGGGTCTGCGTCGATCAGCCCGGCCAGCTGGCGACGAATCTCGACGTTCTCAGCGGTCTCGAAGCGCTGGCGCACATGCAGCGAGTTGCTGCGGTTGATGAACGCCACGTGCTCCAGGTACTGCGCCTGTACCGCGCGGCTCATACGGCCGAAGTAGCCGTTTTCCAGATTGATCGGGCCAGGCTCCAGCGCATAGCGCTGGGCGATGGTTTGCCAATGGTGTTCGTTATCTGCATTCCTTGGCATGGCGGGCTCTTAATGGCGCGGGGCGGGTTTGCCGTGTTTGGCGCGCAGCGGTTCCAGCAGTTCGGACAGGCCGTTGTGGTCGATTTCCTGCATCAAGGCCAGTAAACCGCCCAGTTCGCCGTGGGGGAAACCTTCACGGGCGAACCAATTCAAGTAGGGCCCGGGCAGGTCGGCGATGATCCGCCCCTTGTATTTGCCGAAGGGCATTTGCCGGGTGATCAGCAGTTCGAGTTTTTCGGGGTTCATGGGCTTCAAGCGTTTTGAGTCGAGGCTTTCGAAAATACAGGCATTCTGCATGAAGGCCAAATGACAGATCATGCAAATAACGTACATACAGATGGTTCAATAATTTATAAGCTATTGAAATATAATATAAAAGTTATTTTTCAAAACCTGGCACGAGCGCTGCAATCATTAAGACAACCTTTCTCAACTGCCATAAGGAATTGAAAAATGACTGACATCAATAAAGAATCGATCTCCGTACTGAACGACCTGATCGAGACCAGCATCGACGGCCAGAAAGGCTTCAAGGAATGCGCAGAAGACATTAAGCATCCAGAACTCAAGGCTCTGTTTGCCAAGCGCTCCGCGGACTGCGCTTCCGCCGTTGCCGATTTGAAGACTGCCGTGCGTGCCCTGGGTGGTGATCCGGAAGATTCCGGTTCGGTAGCCGGCGCTTTGCACCGTGGCTGGGTCGACGTGAAGTCGATGGTCACCGGTAAAGACGAAGAAGCCGTGCTGAACGAAGCCGAGCGCGGTGAAGACCACGCCCTGAAGGCTTACAAAGAAGCGCTCGAGAAGATCAACAAGCATAACCTGGCGGGTATTCGTGACCTGGTTGAGCGTCAGTTCCACGGCGCACAGCGCAATCACGACCAAGTGAAAGCCCTGCGTAACCAGGCTCGCGCTCAGTCGTAAGCCCGGCGCTGTAAAGCTGTAAAAAATGTGGGAGGGGGCTTGCCCCCGATGGCGAAGTGTCAATCACTGAATCCAGTGCCTGAACGACCGCTATCGGGAGCAAGCTCCCTCCCACATTTGCGTTGCGCTGATTTCAGCCAATGCTGATTGGCGGCAATTCGGTCAACGTCACAACCTGCTGCTTGCGCGGCGCAAGGATTTCCGCCTCGCCGTCTACCACCAGCTCATCGCGCTGGTTGAACACGCGGGTGGCGATGCGCACGCGAAACTTCGGCAGCTTCTCCAGAATTTCCAGACGCACGGTCAGGGTATCGCCGATTTTTACCGGCTTTTGAAAGCTCATCTGCTGGCCGATGTAGATAGTGCCAGGCCCAGGCAACTCACAGGCAACCGCCGCGCTGATCAGTGCACCGCTGAACATGCCGTGGGCGATACGCTCTTTGAACATGGTCGCCTTGGCGTACTCGGCGTCCAGGTGCACCGGGTTGTGGTCGCCGGACATCGCGGCGAACAACTGGATATCACGCTCTTCGACAGTCTTGCTGTAGCTGGCGGTCTGGCCGACTTCGAGGGCTTCGTACGGGGTGTTGGTTACCTGGGTCATCTAAAGGTGCATCCTGTGGCTAATCGGTAATTTAATCGGCTTAGTTCAAAGGCTTAGTTTAAACGGCTGATTTTCAAAAAGAAGTTATTCGCAGCGAGTCGGCCTGCGCAGGGTCAGAGCCTGGTCGAGCCACGTCAGCACATCCGCCGTGACTTCATCGCGGTTGGTTTCATTGAACACTTCATGGCGCGCCTGCGGGTAGATATTCAGTTGCAGGTTCTGGCAGCCGGCTTCACGCAGTGCATGGGCCAGGTTTTTGAGACGCTTGCCTTCACTCACCGGATCACATTCGCCGCCCATCACCAGGATCGGCAGGCCCGGATCGATCTGCGCGAGATTGGACGCTTTGCTGATTTGCTGCAAGCCACCCAGCAGGTCGATCCACAGCTGGTTGGTGCAGCGGAAACCGCACAGTGGGTCGTTGATGTACAGGTCGACCTCGGCCGGGTCGCGGCTGAGCCAGTCGAACGCGGTGCGGTTAGGTTTAAAGGCCTTGTTGAACGAGCCAAACGACAGGCATTCAATCAGCGCACTGCGCCCCCGCAAGCCCTGGCGCAGGCGTTCGGCGCGGGCGATCACCCGGGCTGCGCGGTACAGCGCCACCGGTTGAAAATTCGAGCCGCTGAGGATCGCGCCGTTCAGGCTGGCGCTGTGGTGCAGCAGGTAAGCCTGGGCGATATAGCTGCCCATGCTGTGGCCCAGCAGGATGATCGGCAACCCCGGCTGCTGCTGGCCGATATGCTGGTTGAGGCTGGCCAGGTCGCCCACCACTTTGTTCCAGCCATCCTGCTCGGCGTACAGGCCCAGGGTGCCTTCGTCGGCGGTGCGGCCATGGCCACGCTGGTCCAGCGCATATAAACCGTAACCGGCGCCGCACAGCGCTTGGGCCAGGCGCGCGTAGCGACCGCCGTGCTCGGCCATGCCATGGGACAGCATCACCACGGCCTTGGGCGGGCCGTCGGGCATCCATTGGTTGACGTACAGGCGGCTGCGGTCATTCGCGGTCAGCCAGAAGGTGCTGTGGTTCATGGCGCTTCCTTTGCTCAGGGTCGTTGCAGTGTATAGCTCATCCCGGCGCTGATGGCTGATCAACGCAGGGCCTTGTAGGAAGATTCACGCAATTAATGACGCGCCTTCCTGTATTTGCCTGCTCGGCCATAGCTGCTAACGTCCCCAAAGCTCCGCTTTTTATAAAAGTGGCCGGACACACTCAGGTAAGAGGACAAGAATAATGCAACCTGATTTCTGGAATGACAAACGCGCGGCGGGCGTTCCCAATGACATCGACCTCACGGCCTACAAGTCGGTAATCGAAGTCTTCGAGCGTTCCTGCAAGGCCTTTGCCGACCGGCCGGCATTCAGCAACATGGGCATCACCCTCACCTACGCCGAGCTTGAGCGCCAGAGTGCGGCGTTCGCCGGTTACCTGCAACAGCACACCGACCTCAAGCCTGGCGAGCGCATCGCCGTGCAAATGCCCAACGTGCTGCACTACCCGATTGCCGTGTTCGGTGCCTTGCGCGCCGGGCTGATCGTGGTCAACACCAACCCGCTGTACACCCCGCGCGAGATGCGCCACCAGTTCAAGGACGCCGGCGTGCGTGCGCTGGTCTACCTCAACCTGTTCGGTTCGCGGGTGCAAGAAGTGTGCAGCGACACCGAGATCGACTACCTGATCGAAGCCAAGATGGGCGACTTCATGCCCGCCGCCAAGGGCTGGCTGGTCAACACCGTGGTCGACAAGGTGAAAAAGATGGTCCCGGCGTATCACCTGCCACGCGCGGTGTCGTTCAAACGCGCACTGCGCCTGGGCGCCGGCCTGGGCGTGACCCGTCACCCGGTCACCCTGGACGACATCGCGGTGCTGCAATACACCGGCGGCACCACCGGCCTGGCCAAGGGCGCGATGCTCACCCACGGCAACCTGGTGGCGAACATGCAGCAGGTGCGCGCCTGCATGTCGCAGACCGGCGAAGACGGCCACCCGCTGATCAAGGAAGGGCAGGAGGTGATGATCGCGCCGCTGCCGCTGTACCACATCTATGCATTCACCGCGAACTGCATGTGCATGATGGTTTCCGGCAACCACAACGTGCTGATCACCAACCCGCGCGACATCGGCGGCTTTATCAAGGAGCTGAAGAACTGGCGCTTTACCGGGCTGCTGGGGCTCAACACGCTGTTTGTGGCGTTGATGGACCACCCCGACTTCAAAAGCCTGGATTTCTCCCACCTCAAGCTCACCAACTCCGGTGGCACGGCGCTGATCAAGGCCACGGCCGAGCGTTGGGAACAAATCACCGGCTGCGCGATTGGCGAGGGCTACGGCCTGACAGAAACCTCACCGGTGGCCAGCACCAACCCCTACGGCAACAAATCCCGGCTTGGTACCGTGGGCATTCCGGTGCCGGCCACGGCCATGAAAGTGATTGATGACCAGGGCGTCGAGTTGCCCCTGGGCGAGCGCGGCGAGCTGTGCATCAAGGGCCCGCAGGTGATGAAGGGCTACTGGCAGCAACCGGCCGCCACCGCCGAGGCGCTGGACGCCGAGGGTTGGCTGAAGACCGGCGACATTGCAGTGATCGACGACGATGGCTTTGTGCGCATTGTCGATCGCAAGAAAGACCTGATCATCGTCTCGGGTTTCAACGTATACCCCAACGAGATCGAAGACGTGGTGATGGCCCACCCGGCGGTGGCCAATTGCGCGGTGATCGGTGTACCGGACGAGCGCACGGGGGAGGCGGTCAAGCTGTTCGTAGTGGCGCGTGCCGAGGGCGTGAGCCTTGAAGAACTCAAGAGCTACTGCAAGGCCAACTTCACCGGGTACAAAGTGCCCAAGCAGATTGTGTTGCGTGACTCATTGCCGATGACGCCGGTGGGCAAGATTCTGCGCAGGGAGCTTCGCGACATCGCCTGACCATGAATTGAAATGCAATCAAAATGTGGGAGGGGGCTTGCCCCCGATAGCGGTAGCTCAGTCGATACATTCAGTGACTGAAACACCGCCATCGGGGGCAAGCCCCCTCCCACATTTTGATTGCATTTCAATT
>NZ_JBAWDE010000084.1:0-2037 GCF_049590575.1 Pseudomonas sp. | reverse complement strand
CTCTACCGCTGAGCTACCGGGGAATAGCCTGCTCGCGCGTCGAATGCCGCATATAACAAAGCCGCCCAGGCTTTGAAAGCGTTGTGCTTGGCAAATTGCCGGCCTACCGCCCTATCACACATCCGCCTCTGCAATGCTTTGCTTGCGAAGGGTGGAGGCCACGCCCGGAATTGAACCGGGGTAAACGGTTTTGCAGACCGCTGCGTAACCACTCCGCCACGTGGCCATCGGTCGTTTCGGCGGGACGGCCGCCAACGCCCGAGCGGCAGTCTATAGAGGAAGCCTGCGTATCCGACAACGGCATGCACAGTTAGGCAATTCATATAAGGGTCACGAGCGAGGTTCCGGACGCCGGCCAGGCCGGAAACCATCCCTTGCCTTTTTCGGCTCGCTCTCGCACAACGCGGAGCGCCTTTATTGGAAACTGACGGATGTTCGACGCGACGACCGCTCGTCGATTAATGGTCGACGGACAAATCCGAACCGCCGACGTGACCGACGCCGCATTGCTGGACGCAATGCTGACGGTGCCGCGGGAGCAATTCCTGCCGCCCACGCTCGCCCCGCTTGCTTACGTCGATGCAGACATTCCCGTTGGCAAAGGCCGCGCCTTGCTCAGGCCGATGGTGCTCGCGAAGCTCATTCAGGCGGCGCCCCTTAGCGCTGGCGAGCGCATCCTCGATGTCGGATGCGCCACCGGATATTCGGCGGCGATATTGGCGCGCCTTGGCGCCTCGGTGGTTGCCCTCGAAGAAGACGGTGATTTGGCCGCAGCCGCGAAGACGGCGCTCGGGGCAGTCGGGACCACAAACGTCGAGGTCGTGGTTGGGCCGCTCGCGGCGGGGTGGCGTGCCGGCGCGCCGTATGACGGAATCTTGCTCAACGGCGCCGCGGAAGTCATCCCGGAGGTCTTCGGCGATCAGCTAAAGCCCGACGGATGGCTTATAGGCGTCGGCGGTCGTCCCCCGGCCTGTAAAGGCATGGTTTATCGGGTTAGCGAAGGCTGCCTGGTCGGACGTCCTATTTTCGACGCCGCTGAAACCCTACTGCCGGGATTTCGAGCGCCGCCGAGCTTCGTTTTCTGACCTGCGGAAGCCTTCGGCATAGGCGGCGCCGACCTGTGGCGCATATGTGCCAGCCCCTAGAATTTTGCGAATAAAGGCGGCTCCAGGGGTTTCGCCTGTGGCGCTGGCCGAATAATGTTCCAAAGGTGGCGGCGTCGGCCGAATCGGGCCTGCGCAGGTGGCGTCGTTTGCGACGACGTGGGAAGGGCAGCGCACGTCTCATGAGTGGAAGAGGGGTGCGGGCGTATCTGTGGGTTGTCGCCGGGCTTTGCTTGGCGGGCGGAGCCATGGGCGCGCTTTGCTCGCACGCGGAAGCAGACACGCTCGAATGGGCGTTGGTTCAAGCTTACCAGAACAATCCATCTCTTAATTCACAGCGTGCGGCATTACGCGTCATCGACGAGAACGTGCCACAGGCTTTGTCGGGATATCGGCCCAAGATCAGCCTCACCGCGCTGGGCGGCTACAATTATGAGAACGCCACGCAACAACTTCCCATAGCCGGCGTGCTCACCACGACGACTTACGCCAGTCAGTTTCTTTCGCGCACCGTGGGCTTGACCGGCACACAGACCCTTTTCAATGGCTTCCAGACGGCCAACCGCACCCGGCAAGCGGAAAGCCAGGTCGATGCCGCCCGAGAGACGTTGCGCGTCACTGAGCAACAGGTACTGCTGGACGCGGCAACCGCGTATATGAACCTGCTGCGCGATGGCGCGATCCTCGAGCTCAATCAAAGTAACGTTCAAGTCCTCACCGAGCAGCTCAAGCAAACTCGCGATCGGTTCAATGTTGGCGAGGTGACCCGAACCGACGTCGCCCAGGCCGAATCGCGGCTCGCCGCCGGTCGATCGGCGCTGTTGGGTGCGCAATCGAACTTCGTCACCTCGCAAGCAAATTACCGTCGGGTAATAGGAGTCAATCCAGGAAAGCTCGCGGCCGGGACGCCGGTCGATCGGCTTTCGCCCAACAC
>NZ_JBAWDE010000083.1:0-6732 GCF_049590575.1 Pseudomonas sp. | reverse complement strand
CAGTAACCTCAGAGCTTATTTGAGCGCTGATCAATCAAATCGACAATCTGCTTGATGGTCCTGATGTGATCCCAGTCTTCCTGAGTTGCTTGCAGGTTGAACTGCCACTTGATTTGCATAATGAAGCAGGTCAAATCGTCGTCAATAATCTTGAAGTCATGGATGAAATCCGTTTGTTCCGTCACTTGGCTTAGGTCGATGAAGCCGATGATATCGACGAAAAGCTGAATGACCTTTTCGCTGATTTCGGCCCTGCTCAGGTTACCTTCCATTTCTCGCCTCATAGGCTCCGATACTACGACACCAGGTGAAGCCCTCAAGTTTTCCAATAATGAAATGCTTACGCCCCTCCCCCACCCGCTAATATGATGCCGTACTACCGCCTATTGCACTACGCGGTATCAACTTTCAGAATCACTATAACCAATTAATCGATGCGCCAACTCTGCCAGTTCTTCATCATCCGCACGCAGGCAATCATGTGAAGAAATGTAGCCCTCGTATCGATCAAAAAACCTATTACAGTTTGAAGATATTTTTCTAAACTCACTATGTTTGCCAGTAGCGTGCATTGGAAATAGCTTGGCATGAAGGTGATCTACACCGTACCCTTCAAATACCATTGCAGTCCTTCCAACATCTACCAAAGTACCATCAAGAATTTTCGCAACTTTCTTTGAGGCAATCACTAGATCGGCAAGCACCCTGTCATCCTGTTCAAACGCATAGCTAGAGCAGTGCTTCGTAGGTATAACTACTGTGACCCCAGGAGTGTTTGGAAAAATCGAGAGGAATGCAATATGTTTATCGTCCGCCCAGAAAATATGTGAGGGCGCCTCCCTTTGAACGATTGAGCAAAAAACACACGCTTCTTTATGCACGACTAAAAACCTCTCTGTTGGCAGTTAGACCCCACGAGAATCCCATCGAGACGAACTTGTATTCTGTATGCCAAACGAGCGTTCAGCCATAGAGGATATCAAATTAGAACTCAGGACAGCTGCGAGCGATAAGTTCATAGGACCATAACTAGGCATTATAGCGCTCGGCAGGGATAACCAATCCTCACTTTCAACGAGTTTAGCTGCTTTCTCGGCCGCTTGATAATCATGAGTTGCGAAGTGAAATGATGCGCAAAGGTGATGGAGATATCCACCCGATACAACTGGGATCCCACAAGCCTTTACTAATCTCCAACCATCTCTAGCCAAGGTTGGCGGATTATCAGCCGTTATACCAACACCATTGAAACCGAATGCTCAAAATAAATTAGATCATCCATGAAACACCTCATTATGATGCCAGGGTCCATAATTGTAGAAAAACGAGAATCGCTCTCGAAAAAATACTATAGCTTTTTTACTATCTGCCAACCCATTAAAACCACTTAATCAATCAACCGCAAAACCTCCTTACAGTCTACAAGAGAAAATTCTTACATGAAAAAAAGACACTAGTAGATAGAAAAATTAAAATAACCAATTACTAGGTCTAGGGAGAATAATTAAATAAACATAAAGAGTAATTCATTGGCAGGATTACCCTTGCATACGAGCTGGATCAATGTGGTGCGTTCGCCGGAGCGCACATGCTGTCAAGGAGCTTGAACACCATCGCTTAAAGCTGATCTGCATCCAGCTCGGTGGCCGTGTTAGAAATCGTAGGTGCTGATTCGCGGACGGGCGTACGGGACTCTCGGTCAGCTTATGGGTAGCTGACACACCACTATCGGGGGCAAGCCCCCTCCCACATTTTGATCTTCAGTGCGGTCGGAAGTGTGCCCGGCTCAGAACCCGCGATGCTTCTTCAGATGCTCATTGATCTTCGCCGCCGGCACTTTTTGCAGGGTGCACAGCAGGTCGTGGGACAGTTCGCGCAAGCCGTGCGTCCCGCGCAGTTCTTTGGCCAGGTGCGCGGTGAGGTTGGCAGCCATTTCCGCGTCCGCCATCGCCCGGTGAGCCTGGCCGGTGTGGGGCAGTTGGGCGAAGGAGTTCAAGGTGCCGAGTTTGTGGTTCGGCGCGGACGGCATCAGGCGGCGGGCCAGCAGCAGGGAGCAGGCGAATTTCTGCAGGCGGGTGCGGCGGATCAGGCCGAGTTCGAAGTCCCAGAATTTCTGGTCGAACGCGGCGTTGTGTGCCAGCAGCGGCGTGGTGCCGACGAACTCATTCACTTCGTTCATCACGCGCTCGGCCGGTGGAGCGCTGCGCAGCATGGCATTGCTGATGCCGGTGAGTTGTTCGATAAAACCGGGCACGCGCACGCCGGCGTTCATCAGGCTCTGGTAGCGGTCCACGATCTGGCCACGTTCGAGGATAGCCACGGCAATTTCCGTGGCCCGGCAATGGCTGCTCGGGGTGATGCCGGTGGTTTCAAAGTCGATGACCGCTATACGTTCCAAACCTGTTCCAACTCCGTCTGACTGTTTATTTGAGCAGCAACGCGCCTTCGATCGGCACGTAGCGGCTGGCGGCGCGTATCAATGAGTTGGCCGTCAGCCCCGGCACGCCGTACGCCACCGCTTGCACGCCGTGCTTGTGGATGATGCGGTCGAGCAACATGTCGAAATCACCGTCGCCGGAGGCCAGTACCACTTCGTCGACGTTGGCGGCGGCGTCCATGATGTCGATGGTGATGCCCACGTCCCAGTCGCCCTTGGCCGAGCCGTCGCTGCGCTGGATATACGGCTTGAGTTTTACCGTAAAGCCCAGGTTACGCAGGATCTGCTGGAACTGCTGCTGCTTGCTGTCGCCACGGTCGATGGCATACGCGTACGCCTCGACGATCTGCCCGCGCGAGCTGATGTCAGCCCACAGCGCGGCGTAGTTGAAGTGGCAACCATAGGCCTGGCGAACGGTGTAGTAGAGGTTTTGTACATCGGCGAACACTGCAATTTTCTTCACCGCGTTTTCTCACTGCTAGCCGGCTCATGACAGCCGGGCGCCAGGGCCCGGAAAGGCTGCCAGTATGCCAGTCGCGAGAAAGTTTCCGGGAAAAATCAGACCGGGGCGACAAAGCGCCCCGGACTTGAGTGTGTCAGACGAAGGAATCGTCGTCGCCAAAGGAGGAAGAATCGTCGGAGTAGTCGCTGTCGGCGAAGCTGTCCGAGGCATTGTCGCTGCCCCAGCTGTCATTGCCGGCATACTTCTGGTCGTCGTTGCCCCAGTTGCTGTTGTCACTGGCGGGCGCTGGCTCTTCGCGGATGATTTCTTCCACTACTTGCGGCTGTTGCGCGTTGTGGTTGAACAGGCTGCTGATGCCTTCGGCCAGCAACACACCACCGGCCACGCCGGCTGCGGTTTTCATCGCGCCGCCCAGAAACCCGCTGCCCATGGGGGCGGCAGGTGCCTGTTGAGGCTGTTGATAGTTCTGTTGCGGCGCCGGCTGGCCGAACCCGGGCCGTGCCGGTTCACGCCAGCCGCCGCCGGACGAACTCGGCGCACTTTGCGCCGGTTGCGGGTCACGGGCGCTGCCGCCACCAAAAATGCTCGACAGGAAACCACCGCTGCTCGCCGGAGCCGGTTGCGCGGATTTGGTCCGTTGCAGTTCATCCTGCAATTGCTGGATCTGCTGCGCCTGCTGCTTGTTCTGCGCGTCGAGGCTCTTGAGCGCGTGTTCCTGCACCAGGATCGACTGGGTCATGTAGTACCCGGCCGCGGGCTGGCGAGTCATGTGCTCCTTGATCCGCGCTTCTGCTTGCGCGTCGCGGGGGGCTGAGTCCGTTTCGGCTTGCTGCAACCGTGAAAACAGTCCATCGATCAGGGTTTGCTCTTCGCTGTTCATGGCGACCTCGTTAGATTGCCGTTAGAAATCGTGGCCCGGCCTGTGATCAGGCTGGGTGCGGGTTAGTTATGGGGGTGTTACCAGTTGTTTCAATGGTCTTTACTCAAGGTTTACGTTTGTGCCCCTGTGACCGTGATCGGTTAAAGTGTCGCCCTTGTTTCCAGGCCTGCGATGAACCTGATGAATCCGTTAGATGTATTGCGCGACTCCTTTCGTTTTACCCGGCACAACCTGGGCGCCATCGTTCAGTTGTGCCTGCCATTGGTGATCCTCGAAGCCTTGCTGCAACAGATTCTGGATCACACGCTGGGCGCCGATGCGTTTCCCGGCTACAGCGTGGTTGTGGGCTTATTGGTGTACCCGCTGTACACCGGCGCGCTGATCCTGTTTCTCGACGCGCGTACCCGTGGCGAGTCGCCGCGCACCAAGGATGTGTGGGCGATGGCCCTAACGCTGTGGCCGCGTTTCGCCCTGCTTACGGCCATGAGCACACTGCTGATTTTGCTCGGCCTGTCGTTGTATTTCTTGCCGGGCCTATGGCTGATGGTGGTGCTGGCGTTTGCCGAATACCTGCTGGTGCTGCGCGGTATGCCGGCGCTGGAGGCGATGAAGGAAAGTTTCCGCCTGACCCGTGGGCATTTCTGGCGAATCCTGGTGTGCCTGCTGTGCGTGATGACGCCACTGTGGCTGCTCAAGGGCGCCAGCGTGGCGGCGTATCCCCACCCGGCGCCGCTGCTGGGGCTGCTGATGGAGAGCGCGCATAGCTTCCTGCAACTGTTTACCAGCGTAGTCCTCTTCCGTTTATTCATGCTGATCGGTGGCGATGCCGACGCGCGGTGATATGCTCCGCGTCACTCCTGAAATGCCATAAGCCGAGCCGATGACCCGTTTATTGCGCATGACCTTGCTGGGCCTGCTGATCGTCGCAGGCCTGCTGACGGCCCTGATCTACAGCCTGACCTGGCGCCCCGAACCCAAGCAAACCCTGCCCGTGAGCTGCGTCGCGCCGCGTGCGCCCACGCTATTGCCGGGGCAGGCGCTCAAGGTCATGACCTGGAACGTGCAATACCTGGCCGGCAAGAACTACGTGTTCTGGTACGACAGCGCCGACGGCAGCGGCCCGGACGACCGCCCTAGCGTGGAAGACATGGCCGTGAGCCTGGACGAAGTGGCGCGGGTGATTCGCGACGAGCAGCCCGACATCCTGCTGCTGCAGGAGCTGGACGAAAACGCCAAGCCGTCGCACTACCAGGACCAACTCGCGCTGCTGCAGGAGCGTCTGGTCGACCTCTACCCCTGCAGCGCCCAGACCTTCGACTGGAAAGCCGACTTTGTGCCCGACCGCCATATTTTCGGCAGCGTCGGCCGCAAGCTCGCGACCCTGAGTCGCTACCAGATCGAACACGCCGAGCGCCTGCAATTGCCGGCCCCGGAAGCCAATTTCATCAGCCGCCAGTTCCAGCCCAAGCCGGCGCTGCTGCTGACCTATTTGCCGCTGAGCGACGGCGGCCAACTGGCGGTACTCAACACCCGCCTGGACGGCGACACCCCTGGCCGCAGCGCGGTGCAGGCGCAGGTACAAACCACGGTCAAACTGCTGGATAAATTCGAAGGCCGCGGCACGCCCTGGCTGATCGGCGGCGATTTCAACCTGCTGCCCCTGGGGCAATTCCTGCGCCTGGACGCCGGGAAACGCGGGCAATATTCGCCGGACAGCGAGCTGCATCTGCTGTGGGACAAATACCCGATGATCCCGAGCAACAGTGAATCCAGCGGGATTGACCGTGAGAAATGGCTGACCCACTTTCCCAACGACCCGAGCATCGACGGCCCGGATCGCACCTTGGATTACCTGTTCTACAGCCCGCGGATCAAGCGAGTGGAGGCCAAGGTGCGCCAGGAAGACACGTTGCGCATCTCCAACCATTTGCCGGTGATCGCGCGGTTCCTGTTGCCTGCCGCGCAATAACCAAAACACAAGTTGATTGGTGTCTCTGCTACTTTCGGGGTTTGATCCGCGCCGTCGCTTCGGCCACCAGCGGGTCGTCCGGCCAGTAGTGCTTGGGATATCTGCCCTTCAGATCCTTCTTCACCTCGGCGTAGGTGCTGCGCCAGAAGTTCGCCAGGTCCTGGGTCACCTGCACCGGCCGCCGTGCGGGGGACAGCAGGTGCAGTTTGACCACCTGACGCCCACCGGCGATGCGCGGGGTGTCCGCCAGCCCGAACAATTCCTGCAGACGCACCGCCAGAATCGGCGGCTGCTCGCTGTAGTCCAGCCGCACGTTTGAGCCCGACGGCACTTTCACATGCTGCGGCGCGAGTTCGTCGAGGCGCTGGGGCAACGGCCAGGGCAGCAGGTTGTGCAGGAAACTGGAGATATCCAGGTTGGCGAAATGGCTCAGCCGCGAGACTTTGCCCAGGTAGGGCATCAGCCAATGTTCCAGGCCGGCGAGCAAGGCCTTGTCGCTGATGTCTGGCCACTCGCTGGTTTTGCCGGCGTCCAGCTGGCGCAGCAGCATCACGCGGGCCTGCCACTGGCGCAGCTCAGGGGTCCAGGGCAACAACTCCAGGCCTTTGCGGCGCACCAGGTTGACCAGTGCCTGGCTGCGCGCGGATTCGTCCAGGCCAGTCAAGGGTTCGCGGCTCAGCACCAACTCGCCGACTTTGCGCTGGCGTTCGGCACGCAGGACGCCTTCGCGCTCATCCCAATCGAGTTGGTCGACGTTGCGCACTTGCTCGGCCAGCACCGTGTCAAACAATGCCGGTTCGAAATCGGCCGCCAGGTAGATGCGCTCTTCACGCTGGCCCTGGCGGCTGCCCAGGTCGGCGATCACCAGCCAGGGCTGTTTCATCAGGCTGTCGGCCTCGGCGAACAAGGCCGCGCGGCCACTGGCCAGGCGGTATTCGGCGCCACCGGGGCGACGTTGCTGGGCGACGCGGTCCGGGTAGGCC
>NZ_JBAWDE010000082.1:0-2354 GCF_049590575.1 Pseudomonas sp. | reverse complement strand
AAACGGATTTAATTCCGATGAACCAAAACCAGTGATCAAAACTTGAGCTTGGCTGGACCCGCCAAGCATAACGAGAAGAAGTCCGATAATATATTTTTTCATAGATTAGTTAGAGTGAGTAAGGGAGGGCTTCGGTTAATAGACTATATCCTGTAGTCGATCCCCTTTTGACTAGAATGACCGCAGAACCAGCTGAAATGGCCACATTATTACTGTTGATTGGAGGTCCAACTTGAACCCAATTGGTGCCGTTATTATAATATGCGGTCCAACCGTTTGTCGGGCTATAAACTTGCACCTGATCGGCGGTAGACGCCGACCCTCCCGTAACCCAGCCGGGAATATTACTGATGTTGCTGCTGGCCAGGGTCAAGTTAACCGGCCAATTATTGGAGAGGATCGTTACCCCGGTATTGGCCGCCAAAGCTTGTCTGGCGACAGAAGGTACCTGTCCGGTCAAAGTCAGGGTGAGGGGGGTGGTGGGGTATCGGAGATAGAAAACACCTGTATCGGGACGGATCACGACATTCCCCGAAGGAATGGGAGGTCCAACTTGGAGCCATCCCGATGTCGAATTGTAATAATAGGAGGCCCAACCGTTAGTTGGCGAGTAAAGCTGAATTTGATCTGCTCCAGTCACAGAAGCGCCTCCCAAGACCCCCGTCGAACCTGGCGTACCAAAGAGGGAGGAGATCGTATCGGCGGGAATGATTTGATACGTGTCAGTGCCGGCTACAATTCCGAGGGTGGTCAGATTTGTCTGGCTCGCATCGCTTGCATTGAGGGTCAAGGTCGTTGCCGTATTCGCCGTACTGGTGGAAATCAGGAAAGACCTTCCGGCGGCGGCTCCGCTGGTGAATTCGATGAGATAAGGAGTCGTGGCTTGAGAAAGTTGTCCCGCCGTCCAGCCGGCATTGCTGTTGGTGATGGTGTTGGCGGTAATGCCGGTCACTTGCCCAGTCATTTGGCCGGAAGCTGAAGCAGCGCCTTGCAGCGGAAATGAGACAAAAGATACGGTGGGAGATGTTCCCGTTCCCGCCGCGATATTCAGCGCAAGATACCCTTGGGGAACCGTGTTGAGCGTGGTTTGCGCCCATGAAAACACTGTCGGTATTGCCAGCCCCGTCAGAGTAAGCAATGCCATCCCTAAGCTCTTCCGATATTTTACCATGTGGATTCCTTCACAGCTATTTCTCTTAAGTTAACAGCAAACCCGTTTGGGATGCAAGCTAATTATGTGATAATTGCATTGGCGTGGCCAAAAGGCACAAGAAATGCCTCCATGGGAGGAACGAAGAGGGGCAGGGGACACATAGAGTTACTTACTGTGCAGGTTCAAGGGTTCAAATTTTGGCGCCAGGAGGTGTTGGAGTCCGAAAGCGATCAGATAGGCGAAGGCGGCGTAGGCGAAGAGCACGAAGTAACCAGCCCGGGCGTGACCAGCCCCGGAGACGTCGAGAACATGTCCGCAAATATGTTGGAAGAGCATGCTGCCGACACCGCCGGCCATGGTGCCCATGCCGATGAGCGATCCGATGGTGTTGCGAGGAAACATGTCCGAGACGGTGGTGAAGAGATTGGCCGACCACGATTGATGCGCGGCGCCGGCCAGACCGATGAGAAGCACGGCCGACCAGTCGCCCACCAGGCCGACGGCTAGGATCGGGAGCATGAGCACGGCGTAGCAAAAAAGTCCCGTCTTGCGGGCGCGCGTAACGCTCCACCCGTGCCGGACCAGGTAGCCGGGGAAATAGCCGCCGATCAGGCTGAGCACGGTGACGATCGCATAGATGGTCATGAGGTGGGGCCAGCTTGCCTTGATGTCGAGGTGGCGCGTTGCTTTGAAGTAGTCGGGCAGCCAAAAGAGGAGAAAAAACCAGACCGGGTCGGTCAGGAATTTGGCCACCATGAAGGACCACGACTGGGAATAGCCGAACAGGCTGAGCCACGAGACCGCCGGGGCGTTTTCCTCCGGCGAAACGGGATCGCTGCGAATCAAGGCCAGTTCGGACGGCGAGACAAGTCGATGTTTCTCCGGCGCGTTGTAGAAAAACCACCAGGCGGTTACCCAAACGATGCTTGCGCCGCCCGAGATGAAAAAGGGCGCATGCCACGTGAACCCGTTTCCGAGCAGCCAGGCGACGAGAAACGGGGCGACGAGGGCGCCGACGTTCGCGCCGGAATTGAACAGCGCCGTGGCGAAGGCCCGCTCCGCGCGCGGAAACCACTGGGCGATTGTCTTGACGGCGGCGGGAAAGTTTCCCGCTTCGCTCAGGCCGAGGAAGAGGCGGGCGGCCATGAAGCCCTCGACGGACGTGACCAGCGTGTGGGAGAGCGCGGCCACGCCCCAAAGG
>NZ_JBAWDE010000081.1:0-12145 GCF_049590575.1 Pseudomonas sp. | reverse complement strand
GTGTAGCGAACCACAGGAACGAAGCGCTGGCCGCGCCCGCCACGTACGCGCCGGGCTCGGTTTGCTGCGCACCCAGTGAGCCGATCAGCAGCACGGTGTCCAGGTACACATGCGGGTTGAGCAGCGTGACCGCCAGGGCGCTGAGTAACACGGCGCGCAGTGAACGCACCTTGAGGTTTGCGCCTTGTTCCAGGCTCTGTTTTGAAAACGCCCGACGTAACGCCAAAGTGCCGTACCACAACAGGAACGCCGCGCCACCCCAGCGGGCAACCGCCAGTAACAGTGGACTTTGCGCGAGCACCGTGGCCAGGCCGAATACGCCGGCGGCCACCAGAATTGCATCACACACGATGCAAAGTGCCGCCACCGGCAAATGATGCTCACGACGCAGGCTTTGCGCCAATACAAAGGCGTTTTGCGTGCCGATCGCCATGATCAGGCCGAGGGCGACCAGCAGCCCGTTCACATAGCTTTGCCACATAGGGTTTACTCCGCGTCTGCCGCCAATTGGCGCAATACATCCATGGCACGCTCGGCGTCCGCGCGGCCGACAAACAGGTGGTCGTGGTAATAACCGGCAATCACGTTGCAACTGATCCCGGCCTTGCCAAGTGCGCTGGCAAAGGCGGCGGTCAGGCCCACGGCTTGCAGGGCTGAATGCACATTGAGGGTGATCCACGCGGCGACGTAGTCGTAGGCCAGCCCGGCCTGTTCTGCTTGTTGGCGCTCGACGATCAATGTCAGCCCTTCCTGCTCGTGAAAGCTGCCGATCACTTCGCAACCCGCCGGGATGCGGTTGTCGGGCAGGGTGCAAAACACGTAGTCACCGTCATTGAGGTGCGGGCTCATGCTGCGCAGCAGGGTTACCAGGGCGGTTTCGCCAGCCATGTGAGGTTTCCTTATAAAGAGAGAAGCGATGTTGGCTATTCTCATGGTGCAAGCTGTATAAGAAAAACCAATATTGCTGATCTCTCATTAGAGAAACTGATGTTCGACTATAAATTGCTTTCCGCCCTCGCGGCGGTGGTGGAACAGGCCGGCTTCGAGCGCGGCGCGCAGGTGCTGGGGTTGTCGCAATCGGCGATTTCCCAGCGCATCAAGCTGCTCGAGGCGCGCATCGGCCAGCCGGTGCTGGTGCGGGCCACGCCGCCGTCGCCTACTGATGTCGGGCGCCGCCTGCTGAATCACGTGCAACAGGTGCGGCTGCTGGAGCGCGACCTGCAAAGCCTGGTGCCGGCACTCGACGAAGAAGGCATGCCCGAACGCCTGCGGATTGCGCTGAATGCCGACAGCCTGGCCACCTGGTGGGCCGAGGCGGTCAGCGGCTTTTGTGCCGAGCAGCATGTGCTGCTGGACCTGGTGGTGGAAGACCAGACCGTCGGCCTCAAGCGCATGCGTGCCGGTGAAGTGGCGGCCTGTATCTGCGCCAGTGAGCGCCCGGTGGCCGGCGCACGCAGCCTGCTGCTCGGTGCCATGCGCTATCGGGCGCTGGCCAGCCCGGCGTTTATTGCGCGGCATTTTCCCGAGGGCGTGCGCGCCGATCAGTTGGCGCGTACGCCGGCGCTGGTGTTCGGCCCGGATGATTTCCTGCAGCACCGCTACCTGGCTTCGCTCGGCGTGGAAGGTGGTTTCGAACACCATTTGTGCCCGTCGTCCGAAGGCTTTATCCGCCTGACGGAAGCCGGGCTCGGCTGGGGCCTGGTGCCCGAATTGCAGGTGCGTGACCAGCTGAAACGTGGCGTGCTGGTGGAGTTATTGCCAGATAAGCCGATTGATGTGCCGTTGTACTGGCATCATTGGCGCAGTGGCGGGCAACTGTTGAGCCTGTTGACCGACCATCTGGCCCGGGCGTGTGGCCAATGGTTGGTGCCGTTGGCGTGATGGCGGGCGTCAAGGCAACAGCGATGAAAAACGAAAGAGCACGGGGTAATACATGAAAATTCTGGTCACCGGCGCAAGCGGCTTCATCGGCGGGCGCTTCGCGCGTTTCGCCCTGGAGCAGGGCCTGGATGTACGGGTCAACGGGCGGCGCGCCGAAGGTGTGGAACACCTGGTAAGGCGCGGCGCCGAGTTTATCCAGGGTGATTTGAATGATGCCGACCTGGTGCGCCACCTGTGCCGCGATGTCGAAGCCGTGGTGCATTGCGCCGGCGCCGTTGGGCTGTGGGGCAAGTATCAGGACTTCCACCAGGGCAACGTGCTGGTCACCGAGAACGTCGTCGAAGCCTGCCTCAAGCAGCGCGTCGGGCGGCTGGTGCACTTGTCGTCGCCATCGATCTACTTCGATGGGCGCGATCACCTCGGGCTCACCGAGGAGCAAGTGCCCAAGCGCTTCAAGCATCCCTACGCGGCGACCAAGTACCTGGCGGAACAGAAGGTCTTCGGCGCTCAGGAGTTCGGTCTTGAAGTCGTCGCCCTGCGCCCGCGCTTCGTCACGGGGGCCGGTGACATGAGCATCTTCCCGCGCCTGCTGAAAATGCAGCGCAAGCACCGCCTGGCGATCGTCGGCGACGGCCTCAATAAAGTCGACTTCACCAGCGTGCACAACCTCAACGAAGCACTGCTCAGCAGCTTGCTCGCCACCGGCTCGGCACTGGGCAAGGCCTACAACATCAGCAACGGCACGCCGGTGCCGGTGTGGGATGTGGTGAACTACGTGATGCGCCAGATGGACATGCCGCAAGTCACCCGGTATCGGTCCTACGGTTTGTCCTACAGCGTGGCCGCAGTGAACGAGGCATTCTGTGCGATGTGGCCGGGGCGCCCGGAGCCGGCCTTGTCGCGGCTGGGCATGCAGCTAATGAACAAAGATTTCACCCTCGACATCAGCCGGGCCAGGCATTATCTGGACTACGAGCCCAAGGTCAGCCTGTGGACCGCACTCGACGAGTTCTGCAGTTGGTGGAAGGCCCAGGATCCGGGGTTCAAGTAAGCTCACACCCAGCAACACTTCGGGAACCGAATCCGCGGTTCCGGGTCGATCAGTGCGGCGCTAACGGGGTTTATACTCCCGTCGCTCGGCTTTACACGTAGCCATTTCACCGATTCAGGGTTGATTCATGCGTAACGATGCTAATGACGATTTTGACAACGTTCCCAGCCTGCGGGCCAACCTCGGGGACGATGATGATTTCGAGCCGACTCCCGCCACCTCCATGCGCTCGCGCACGCCACCGGTGGTCAAGGTCAAGAGCGCCAGCACCGGCCCGCTGTGGGCCTTGGTCGGCGCACTGCTGATCGCCTTCGCGGGCCTTGCCTGGTGGAGCTTCCAGCAGATTTCCCTGATGGGCCAGCAACTGGTCGCCACCCAGGAAAGTTTTGCGCGCATCAGCGAAGAAGCGGCGGGCCGCCTGCAGGATATTTCCGGCAAGGTGGTGGCCAGCGAGGCCAATGTGAACAACGGCAGCGAAGCCTTGAAACTGCAGATCAAGCAGCTGGAAACCCAGTTGCTGGAGCAGAGCAAGCAGCAGGTGGGCGTGGCGGGCCAGGCCTCCGAGCTGGACAAGCGTCTGGCGCAGATGACCGCCAGCACCACCGAGCTGTCCAATGCCAACGCCAAGCTGCAAGGCCAGGTGCAGGCCCTGACCGACGCCGTGGCGACGTTGAAGGCGGCCCAGGGTGACGTCAAGGATCTGTCCGCCGATGTGGCGGCCTTGAAGAAGCAGGGCAATCCGAGCGCGGCCATCGCCCGTATCGAACAGGACCTGGTGGTGCTCAAGAGCGCGCAGGAGAACCAGCCGGCCAACACTGACGCGCCGACCAATAAAGAGTTCGACGTGTTCCGGATCCAGACCACCCGCAACATCACTACCCTGCAGAGCCAGGTGCAGAGTTTGAGTCAGCAACTCAGCGCGCCGGCTCGCGGCACCCCGTAGGGGCCAGTGGCTTGTAAACCGGTGAAAATGTGGGGGCGGGGCCAAGCGCTGAACAGGATCGCCTGCAGCAAATGTCACCACCTGGTGACATTTCCGATCGCCTTCGTTACATGCCCCTGTCTCGGCCTTGTTTAGACTCCGGCCACCCCACAAAAAATAATAAGGGCCACCCATGACCACGCAACCACTGCCCGTCAGTAGTTGGCTGAACGCTCCTGCCCATCACACCTGGCTCGCCGCCGAAGGCCAGCGCCTGCTGGCGTTTGCCAAGGCCTCCCGGCTGCCGGACGGTTTTGGCAACCTGGACGACAAAGGCCAACTGCCGGCCGATGCCCACGCCGAGACCATGAACACCGCGCGCATGACCCACAGCTTTGCCATGGCACATGCAATGGGATTGCCCGGTTACGCCGAGCTGGTGGAGCACGGTGTGGCGGCCTTGAGTGGCCCGCTGCGCGATAGCGAACACGGTGGCTGGTTCGCCGCGCCGCATGCGGTCGATGGCAAGCGCGGCAAGGCCGCCTATCTGCACGCCTTTGTCGCCCTGGCCGCAAGCTCCGCGGTGGTGGCCGGCGCACCGGGTGCGCAAACCCTGTTGAACGACGCGGTGCATATCATCGACCAGTTTTTCTGGAGCGAGGAGGAGGGCGCCATGCTCGAATCCTTTGCCCAGGACTGGAGTGGCGTCGAAGCCTATCGCGGCGCCAACAGCAACATGCACGCCACCGAAGCCTTCCTGGCGCTGGCGGACGTGACCGGCGAGACGCGCTGGCTGGACCGCGCGCTGCGCATCGTCGAGCGGGTTATCCACTGCCACGCTGCCGGCAACCAGTTCATGGTGATCGAGCATTTCGATGCGCACTGGAAACCCCTGCTCGGTTACAACCAAGACCACCCCGCCGATGGCTTTCGCCCTTATGGCATCACTCCCGGCCACGGTTTCGAGTGGGCGCGGCTGGTGCTGCACCTGGAGGCCGCGCGCCTGCAAGCCGGGCTCGCCACGCCGGACTGGCTGCTGACCGACGCCAAGGGCCTGTTCGCCAGCGCCTGTGAATACGCCTGGTCCGTGGATGGCGCCGCCGGCATCGTCTACACCCTGGACTGGAACCAGCATCCGGTGGTGCGCGAGCGCCTGCACTGGACCCACGCCGAAGCCAGCGCCGCTGCCCAGGCCTTGCTTAAACGCACGGGCGAGTTGCATTACGAAACCTGGTACCGGCGCTTCTGGGAGTTTTGCGAAGCTCACTTTATCGACCGTATTCACGGCAGCTGGCACCACGAACTCAACCCGCATAACCAACCCAGCAGCAAGATCTGGGGCGGCAAGCCGGACCTGTACCATGCCTGGCAAGCGGTATTGCTGCCTGCGCTGCCGTTGGCGCCAAGCATGGCCAGTGCAATCGGGGCTGGGCGTTATGTCACCAAGTGGTGACATTTGTGCATCCCTTTGTTACCTGCGTTTGAAAAATCCATGTTTAAACTCCGTGCAGCGCAAGCTCTAGACTTGCATGCATAACAACAAGAAAAGGTATTCAGATGAACGCGATTAATCGCCTCGCCGTAGCTATTTCCGTTGCCTCGTTGTTTCCCCTCAGTGCATTTGCCGCCGACTCGAAAGGGACGGTTGAAGTTGTGCATTGGTGGACCTCGGGCGGTGAAAAAGCGGCTGTAGATGTCTTGAAGGCCCAAGTCGAAAAAGACGGCTTCACCTGGAAAGACGGCGCTGTTGCAGGTGGCGGCGGTGCCACTGCAATGACCGTGCTGAAAAGCCGCGCGGTCGCCGGTAACCCACCTGGCGTCGCCCAGATCAAAGGCCCCGACATCCAGGAATGGGCGTCCACCGGCCTGCTCGACACCGACGTATTGAAAGACGTCGCCAAGCAGGAAAAGTGGGACTCCCTGCTCGACAAGAAAGTCTCCGATACCGTGAAGTACGACGGTGACTACGTCGCCGTACCGGTCAACATCCACCGCGTGAACTGGCTGTGGATCAACCCGGAAGTCTTCAAGAAAGCCGGTATCACCAAAAACCCGACCACCCTCGAAGAATTCTACGCAGCCGGCGACAAGCTGAAAGCGGCGGGCTTCATTCCGCTCGCCCACGGTGGCCAGCCTTGGCAGGACAGCACCGTATTCGAAGCCGTGGTGCTGTCGGTGATGGGGGCGGACGGTTACAAGAAAGCCCTGGTCGACCTGGATAACGACGCGCTGACCGGCCCGCAAATGGTCAAGGCGCTGACCGAGCTGAAGAAAGTCGCGACCTACATGGACGTCGACGGCAAAGGCCAGGACTGGAACCTCGAAGCCGGTAAAGTCATCAACGGCAAGGCCGGCATGCAGATCATGGGCGACTGGGCCAAGTCCGAATGGACCGCCGCCAAGAAAGTCGCCGGCAAGGACTACGAGTGCGTAGCCTTCCCAGGCACCGACAAGGCCTTCACCTACAACATCGACTCCCTGGCGGTGTTCAAGCAGAAAGACAAAGGCACTGCGGCGGGTCAGCAGGACATCGCCAAAGTCGTGCTGGGTGAAAACTTCCAGAAAGTCTTCAGCATCAACAAGGGCTCGATCCCGGTTCGTACCGACATGCTCAATGAAATGGACAAGCTCGGCTTCGACTCCTGCGCCCAGACCGCTGCCAAGGACTTCCTGGCAGACGCCAAGACTGGCGGCCTGCAGCCAAGCATGGCGCACAACATGGCGACCAACCTGGCCGTGCAAGGTGCGTTCTTTGACGTCGTGACCAACTACCTTAACGACCCGAAAGCCGACCCGGCCGACACTGCCAAGAAACTCGGCGCTGCGATCAAGTCGTCCAAGTAACGTGTTTGCAGGAGCCGGCTTGCCGGCTCCTGCAAAGTGATGTGTGCAGTCCTTTTTCCCTGTATTGGATTTCCCCATGAGTTCTGTTGCTGTGTTCAGCAAAGCCTCGCCGTTCGATGCACTGCAGCGCTGGCTTCCGAAACTGGTGCTGGCGCCCAGCATGTTCATCGTGTTGGTGGGCTTCTACGGCTACATCCTGTGGACGTTTGTACTTTCGTTCACCACGTCCACGTTCCTGCCGAGCTACAAATGGGCGGGTCTTGCGCAGTACGAGCGGTTGTTCGACAACGACCGCTGGTGGGTAGCGAGCAAGAACCTGGCGGTTTTCGGCGGGATGTTTATCGGTATCACCCTGGTGATCGGCGTGACGCTGGCGATCTTCCTCGACCAGAAAATCCGCCGTGAAGGCTTTATCCGCACCATTTACCTGTACCCGATGGCGCTCTCGATGATCGTCACCGGTACCGCCTGGAAATGGCTGCTCAACCCAGGCATGGGCCTGGACAAACTCCTGCGTGACTGGGGTTGGGAAGGTTTCCGCCTGGACTGGCTGATCGACCCGGACCGCGTTGTGTACTGTCTGGTGATTGCCGCCGTGTGGCAAGCCTCGGGTTTCATCATGGCGATGTTCCTCGCCGGCCTGCGTGGGGTTGATCAGTCGATCATCCGCGCCGCACAGATCGACGGTGCAAGCCTGCCGCGCATCTACTGGAGCGTGGTGCTGCCAAGCCTGCGCCCGGTGTTTTTCAGTGCGGTGATGATCCTGGCGCACATTGCGATCAAGAGTTTCGACCTGGTAGCGGCGATGACCGCCGGCGGCCCGGGCTATTCGTCCGACTTGCCGGCGATGTTCATGTACTCGTTCACCTTCAGCCGTGGCCAGATGGGCATGGGCTCGGCCAGTGCAATCCTGATGCTCGGTGCGATCCTCGCGATCATCGTGCCTTACCTCTACTCCGAGCTGAGGACCAAGCGTAATGACTAGTCTCGCTAACAAACCGCCGATCAGCCTGAGTCGCGTCGCGATCTATGCGGTGCTGATCCTCGCGGTATTGCTGTACCTGGTGCCGCTGGTGGTGATGCTGCTGACCAGCTTCAAGACCCCGGAAGACATCAGCACCGGCAACCTGCTGAGCTGGCCGACCGTGGTCAGCGGCATCGGCTGGGTCAAGGCCTGGGCCACCGTCGACGGTTACTTCTGGAACTCGATCAAGATCACCGTTCCGGCCGTACTGATCTCCACCGCCATCGGTGCATTGAACGGCTACGTGTTGTCGTTCTGGCGTTTCAAAGGCTCGCAGCTGTTCTTCGGTTTGCTGTTGTTCGGCTGCTTCCTGCCGTTCCAGACCGTGCTGCTGCCGGCGTCGTTCACCCTCGGCAAGATGGGCCTGGCCAGCACCACCACCGGCCTGGTGTTTGTGCACGTGGTCTACGGGCTGGCGTTTACCACGCTTTTCTTCCGTAACTACTACGTCAGCATTCCAGATGCGCTGGTGAAGGCCGCACGCCTGGACGGTGCAGGGTTCTTCACCATCTTCCGTCGGATCATTCTGCCGATGTCGACCCCGATCATCATGGTCTGCCTGATCTGGCAATTCACCCAGATCTGGAACGACTTCCTGTTCGGTGTGGTGTTCTCCAGCGGCGACTCGCAGCCCATCACGGTGGCGCTGAACAACCTGGTCAACACCAGCACCGGGGCCAAGGAATATAACGTAGATATGGCGGCGGCGATGATCGCCGGGCTGCCGACCCTGCTGGTCTATGTGATCGCAGGCAAGTATTTCGTGCGCGGCCTCACGGCCGGCGCGGTCAAGGGGTAATCATGGCTACGCTTGAACTTCGCAATGTAAACAAGACCTACGGTGCCGGCCTGCCCGACACCCTGAAGAACATCGAGCTGTCGATCAAGGAAGGCGAATTCCTGATCCTGGTCGGCCCTTCGGGCTGCGGTAAATCCACGCTGATGAACTGCATCGCGGGCCTGGAAACCATCACCGGCGGCGCGATCATGATCGGTGACCAGGACGTCAGCGGCATGAGCCCCAAGGATCGCGACATCGCCATGGTGTTCCAGTCCTACGCGCTGTACCCGACCATGAGCGTGCGCGAGAACATCGAGTTCGGCCTGAAGATCCGCAAGATGCCCCAGGCCGACATCGACACTGAAGTCGCACGCGTGGCCAAGCTGCTGCAGATCGAACACCTGCTCAACCGCAAGCCTGGCCAGCTGTCCGGTGGCCAGCAACAGCGTGTGGCCATGGGCCGTGCCCTGGCGCGTCGGCCGAAGATCTACCTGTTCGACGAACCGCTGTCCAACCTCGACGCCAAGCTGCGCGTCGAAATGCGCACGGAAATGAAGCTGATGCACCAGCGCCTCAAGACCACCACGGTTTATGTCACGCACGACCAGATCGAAGCGATGACCCTGGGCGACAAAGTGGCGGTGATGAAGGACGGCATCATTCAACAATTCGGTACGCCGAAAGAAATCTACAACGACCCTGCTAACCTATTTGTGGCAAGCTTTATCGGTTCACCTCCCATGAACTTCATACCTTTGCGCCTGCAACGCAAAGATGGCCAACTGATGGCGCTGCTTGACAGCGGCCAGGCCCGTTGCGAGCTGCCGCTGAGCATGAACGACGCCGGCCTGGAAGACCGTGACGTGATCCTCGGTCTGCGCCCGGAGCAAATCGGACTGGCAGCGGGGGAGGGCAATGGCTCGTCGAGCATTCGTGCCGAAGTCCAGGTCACCGAGCCGACCGGCCCGGACACTCTGGTGTTTGTGCAGCTCAATGACACCAAGGTCTGCTGCCGCTTGGCGCCCGACGTGGCGCCACAGGTCGGCGAGACCCTGACACTGCAATTCGACCCGGCCAAGGTGTTGCTGTTTGACGCCAAAACCGGTGAGCGCCTTGGCACTGCTGCTTCATTGCCGAAAACGGCGCACGCCGACAACGTGGCCCAGTTCAAAGGCCGCTGAATGTAGATAAGTTGTTGTTTTAGATAAAAAAAGTAAACCGCGTTAGATAAAAACAGTTTAATAACAATAAAGACGAGGATGTAGGGATGAAAAAGCAACACAACAACACTCGGCTGATCTGCCAACTGTCAGCAGCTGCAGCCCTTGTATTGTCCGCCAATGCGATGGCAGACGATGCATTCAGCGCCAATTCCAAGTGGATGACCGGTGACTGGGGCGGTGAGCGTACCAAGCTGATCGAGCAAGGTATCGACATCAAGGCTGACTACGTAGGGGAAATGGGCGCCAACCTGCATGGCGGCTATAACGACGACAAAACCGGGCGTTACTCCGACCAGTTTGGCCTGGGCGTGGCGTTGGATCTGCAAAAGCTGTGGGGCTGGGATAACACCCAGGCCAAGATCCAGCTGACCAACCGTAATGGCCAGAACATCTCCAATGACCGCATCGGCGACCCACGTGCCGGCACGCTGAGTTCGTCCATGGAAGTGTACGGCCGTGGCCACATGGTGCGTCTGACCCAGTTCTGGATCCAGCACCAGATGTTCGACAACAAGCTGGACGTGAAACTCGGCTACTTCGGTGAAGGCGAAGACTTCAACACCTTCCCGTGCGACTTCCAGAACCTGTCGTTCTGCGGCTCCCAGGTCGGTAACTATGTAAACACCTGGTACAACTGGCCAGTCAGCCAGGCTGCCATCCGCGTGAAGTACAACATCACACCAGAGCTGTATGCCCAGATCGGTGCGTACAACCAGAACCCCTCGCAGCTGGAGCACGGCAACGGCTTCAAACTCAGCGGCAGCGGCACCAAGGGCACCGTGATTCCGGTGGAATTGGTCTGGTCGCCGAAAGTTAACAGCCTGCCGGGCGAATACCGTGTGGGTTACTACAAAAGCGCCGCCGATGCCGCCGACGTTCGTGAAGACGTCAACGGCAACGATGCTGCCACCACCGGTGCGGACTACCGCACCCGCAGCAGCAAAAAAGGCTACTGGTTCGTTGCGCAACAGCAACTCACCAGCCACAACGGCGACTCGTCGCGCGGCCTGAACATCGCGGCCAACGCCACCTTCCACGACAAGGAAACCAACCTGGTCGACAACTACCAGTCGCTGATGCTGGTGTACAAGGGCCCATTCGACGCGCGTCCAAAAGACGACATCGGTATTGGTGTGGCGCGTTTGCACGTCAACGATGACGTGAAGAAAAACGCCGAGCTGCTCAACGCTTCCAACGGCGTCAACGACTACGACAACCCGCTGTTCTCGCCTATCCGCGAAACCGAGTACAACATCGAACTCAACTACGGCGTCAAGGTGACCAACTGGCTGACCGTGCGTCCCAACCTGCAATACGTCGTGCAGCCTGGCGGCGTGGATAAAGTCGACAACGCGTTCGTAGCCGGTTTGAAAATCCAGTCTACGTTCTAACGCTGTTGCGATAAGCTCCTCCTCTCTGTGCGCATTTTGCGGGTAGCCATGGCTATCCGCTTTTTTTTGGGCAGCACTGTGATGATTTTCAGGACCGTGGCACATGCATGAGCATCCGCTGCAACGCTTTTTCAAATCCCTGCGCGAGCAACCGGTGTTCGCCTGGGAGCGCTTTCAGATGCGCGACGTGTTGGTCATCGACCACCCGCTGTGCCAGGCGGTGTTCAGCCGCCAGGGCGCACAACTGCTGCATTTTCAGCCGCGTGGCCAAAAGCCCTGGTTGTGGTGCGCGGCCAAGTGGCCGCAAGTCGGCGCCATCCGTGGCGGCGTACCGGTGTGCTGGCCGTGGTATGGCCGTCATCCCAGCGAAAACGCGTGGCCGTCCCACGGCTGGGCACGCTTGATCGACTGGAAGCTGATCGACAGCAGCACCGACGACGACGGCGTACGCCTGCACTGGCAATTACAGCTGTGCGACTGGCAGGTCGACCTGCACGCGCACCTGGGCGAAACCCTGGAGTTGCGCCTGAGCACCGAGCATCAGGACGAGCTGCCGTGCCAGCTGAGCCATGCTTTGCACGCCTATTGGCGTATTGGTCACGTCGATGAGGTAGCGCTGTCTGGGCTCGACGGCGCACAAGGTTATGACCAGCTCAATCGCCAGGCTTGCCAGCAGGAAGGCGAACTGCGGGTGGACGGCGGGTGCCAGCGGGTGTTCCAGCACGAGGGTGAGTTGCACCTCAAGGACCACGCCTGGCAGCGCGAACTGTGCATCGACACTGGCGACAGCGCCGACACCGTGGTGTGGCACCCAGGCAGCCGGCCGCTGCTCGGTGTCAGCTTCAACGAAGCGTCGGGGTTCGTGTGCGTGGAGTCGGCGATGGCCGGGGCGAGTCTGGCGCCGGGGGAGCGGGCGCATTTGAGTTTGCAGGCGCGGGCTGGGGTTTAGCGGTGGGGCTGAGGGCCCTATCGGGGGCAAGCCCCCTCCCACAGGGGAATGTATTTCAACTGTGGGAGGGGGCTTGCCC
>NZ_JBAWDE010000080.1:0-9056 GCF_049590575.1 Pseudomonas sp. | reverse complement strand
GTGTCAGTCGATACACATTTGACTGACACGCCGCATTCGCGAGCAAGCCCGCTCCCACCATTCAGACTGAGTCCACCCTGACTATCGAGATCCTGTTAATACCGATGAACCTGCCCCTCTTCGCCCGGCGCCTGTTGCGTCCCCTGCTCGACCCCTACCGCCGCTATCGCCACGCCAAGCTGATCCACGCCGTGCGCGTGTCCATCGGCTTGCTGGCGACGATCCTGCTGACCACCGGCATCAACCTGCCCCACGGTGAGTGGGCCTCGGTGACCATGCTGATCGTGATCGGCGGTTTGCAGCACCACGGCAATATCGGCAAGAAGGCCGTGGAGCGCGCCTACGGCACCTTGATCGGCGCCAGCGTCGGCTTGCTCTTGGTGGTGCAGCAGGCCTACTTCGGCCAGCCGTTCTTGACCTACCTGTTGATGTCGGCGGTATGCGGGTTCTTTTCCTACCACGCTATCGGCAAGGGCGGTTACATCGCGCTGCTGTCGGCGATTACCGTGTTTATTGTTGCGGGCCACGGTGACAACCCGATCTCGGATGGTTTGTGGCGCACGGTCGATATCCTGATCGGCATCGTCCTGGCATTGGCGTTTTCCTTCGCCCTGCCGCTGTATGCGGTGTACTCGTGGCGCTACAACCTGGCCAGCGCGTTGCGTGATTGCGCGGCGATCTACAGCCGGATCATCAGCGGCCAGTCGGTGACCGACGATGAGCACCTGAAGCTGCTCAACCGCTTGAACGCGGCGATGCTGCAACTGCGCTCATTAATGCCGTCGGTGTCCAAGGAAGTGCGGATTTCGATGACCGAACTCGACGCGATCCAGCGCCATCTGCGCATGTGCATCAGCACCCTGGAGATTCTCGGCAACACCCGCCCCGATCCTCGCGATGAGCAGGCGATGGCGCGCATGCAGGCGGTGCTGAAGGCCGAGCACCGGCAGATCCGCGTGCAACTGGTGGGGATGGCGCGGGCGTTGAAGTCAGGGGTGACTGAACGGTTGGAGCGGCCCAGCCACATCACTGGCAGCGAGCCAGCACTGGATGCACCGGTGTACAGCGCGCTGGATGGGTATCGTCTGTTGACGGTGCAATTGGCAGCGAACGTGGATGCGATGCGCCAGCGCCTGGCCAAAAGCGCCGGGCGCTGGAAGATCTAGATTGATGGCGTTTTGACACACTTGCACGCCGGAAAACATTCATATTTTTTCTTACATATTTTTCACGTTTTATTCACATGCCGAGACGTAGGGTGAAGCCTCATCCGTTACAAACGTTGCATATCAAGCCCGCCGCCCCAGCGGGCTTTTTTTTGCCTGGGATTCGAGCTAGCGCGAAACCTTGGCGGCGGGCGCCACGGCTTGCTCGCGAATGGCGCGCTGGGTATCCAGCACCTTGGCCAAGGCGTTCTCGGCTTCCGGGCTCTGCTGCGGCACGCGAATCGCCGCCGACACCAGGGTGATCAGCTTGGCCATGACTTCAGCGTCGGTGGCCGGGCGGCCCAGGCTCATGGAATTCATCAGCAGGCGCAGTTCGGTACCCGCCATCACCCCGGAAATCGCCTTGAGGGCAAATTGCAGGCGCACGCCCAGCTCATTGCGCGGCAAATCCGGTAAGGCCAGGGCGAACGCTTCAAAGAAACGCTGGAACACCGGCTGGTAATGCACCTTGAGGTATTCCTGGATAAACGGCGACGTGTCGCTGTAGACCCGCCCCAGGAAACGAATGAACGAACGCCCTTCCCCGGTGCTGCTGGCCGGGTCGCTGCGCTCCAGGCCCATGGCCGGCGCGAACAGCACGCCGAGCAAGGTGTCGCAGTCGAGCGGGCCGTCGGACTCGGCTTCGCAGCGCGCCAGCAGCTCCAGGCGCTGCTCGTTGAGCGGCTCCAGGCGCTGCATCAGCAGGGTTTTCATCAGGGAATCCTTGTCCCCGAAGTGGTAATTCACCGCGGCCAGGTTCACCTGGGCCCGCTCGGTAATCTGCCGCAGCAGCACGGCGTCATAGCCGTATTTGATGAAGAGAGCCTCTGTCGCATCCAGCAATCGAGTCTTGGTAATGTTTGGAGCGCTGAGTTTTTTCGCGACCATAGAAGTTCCACGTGGGAAATATTGTTTTAAAAAATAATTTGATTTTTTATACCGGGGCCGCCGTTCGAAAGCAAGTAGTGACACGCCTTCATATAAACGAAAGCCTTTGCAGACGGGCTTGCCGTGACGAGCTGAAGGTTTTTTGCCCCCCCTGCAGGCTCGTTTGCGGAGTTGTTTCAAAGCGTAAAACCGCTCTACATCCACGGCTGGCGAAGCACGCAGAACACGGTTAGTATTCAAACAATATTTTAAAAACAAGAAATAAAACCAGTCCGTGACATGCACCAGGCAGCCCCGATCTTGTTACAAGGCTTTACCGGGGCGGCACGGCAGCGTCGAGACTGAAGGCGTAGTCATGATGACAACTACCTCCGCGCACCCAGGCTTGATCTCCCTGCAAGGCATCGGCAAAAGCTATCAGCTGGCCGGCCAGCACTTGTCCATTCTCAATGATGTGTGCCTGTCCATCGCCCCCGGCGACAGCTGCGGCATTCTCGGCGCGTCCGGCTCCGGCAAAAGCACCCTGCTCAATATCCTCGGCCTGCTGGATCTGCCCAACTGCGGCCGCTACCATTTTGCCGGCCACGATATTTTCAGCGCCAGCCCGGATGAGCTGGCGGCGATCCGCAACCAGCAGATCGGGTTTGTGTTCCAGAGCTTCAACCTGCTGCCGCGCCTCAGCGCACTGGACAACGTCGCCCTGCCCCTGAGCTATCGCGGCGTGTCGCGCCATGAGTCGGTGGAGCAGGCGTTGCGCATGCTCGAACAAGTGGGCCTGGCCGAGCGCGCGCACCATCGCCCCGCGGACCTCTCCGGCGGCCAGCGCCAACGCGTGGCGATTGCCCGTGCGTTGGTGGGCAAGCCTTCGGTGATCCTCGCCGACGAGCCCACCGGCAACCTCGACAGCAGCACCGCCCAGGAGATCATGGACCTGCTCCTGGCGCTGAACCGCGAGCAACAGGTCACGCTGATTATCGTCACCCACGACGCGCACATTGCCGAACGCCTGGCGCGCAAGATCCTGGTAAGCAACGGCGTGGTGCAAGAGGCCGGGCGCCTATGACCCTGCGGGTGGAACAGAGCCTGAGCCAACTGCTGCATGAGGCCTTCGTCAGCCTGCGCACCCTGGGCAAGCGCTCGATCCTGGCCCTGCTGGGGATTGTGATCGGCAGTTCGTCAGTGGTGGCCTTGATCAATATCGGCCACAACGCGGCGGTAGATGCCGCGATGATTTTCAAGGACATGGGCACCGACACCCTGGTCGCCCAGTTCCCGCCCAAGGGCAATGCCAACACGCCGATGCGCGCTCAACTCGACCTGCAAGCCGTGCGCCGGGCGGTGCCGGGCATCGCCCACATCGGCGCGCTCACGCTGTTCAGCGGGCCGGTGCTGTTCCATGGGCGCAGCGCGAATGCCAACTTCGTCGGCAGCACCCCGGACATCCAGGCAGCGATGCGCCTGGTGATGCAGTCGGGGCGCTTCCTGTCGAGCTTCGACGCCAGTCAGACCTATGCCGTGGTCGGTGACCAACTGGCCCAGGCCCTGGGCGCGCCGGGCGACCCGCTGCAATTGGGCGACCGTGTGCGCATCAACGATTACCTGTTCCTGGTGGTGGGCATCCTCAAGGCCCAGCCACGGGCGATGTTGATGCCGGTGCAGGCCAACGACTCGCTGTTCATTCCCGCCGAAGGCATGCGCCGCATCTATGCCACGCCGCAGATCGGCAACGTGATCATCCGCGCCGCCCCCGGCCAGGACATGGAAGGGATTGCGAAAGAGGCCGCCGCCGCCTTGCAGCCGCAACTGACCGACCACGATGTCGACATCCAGGTGCCCCAGCAGATGATCAACGGCATGACCCGCCAAAGCCGCACCTTCGCCTATTTGCTGCTGGCCCTGGGCGCGATCTCCCTGGTGGGCGGCGGCGTCGGCGTGATGAACGTGATGCTGATGAACGTCTCGGAGCGTCGGCGCGAGATTGGCATTCGCATGGCCCTGGGGGCGCGCCAGCGCGATATCCGCAACCTGTTCCTGCTCGAGGCCGTGACGCTCACGGCGGTGGGCGCGGTGTGCGGCGCGGTGCTCGGCATGAGCGCGGCCTGGCTGTATGCGTGGCTGTCGGGCTGGGGGTTTTCCCTGGCGGTCGCCGCCCTGCCCCTGGGCGTCGGCAGTACCTTGCTGGTCGGCCTGTTCTTCGGCATCTACCCGGCGGTCTCGGCCTCGCGGTTGCAACCGGTGGAGGCCTTGCGCGATGAGTAAATGGCTCTGGTGGCTGGCGCTGATCAGCCTGCCCGGCGTGGCCGCCGACATCGTCATCAAACCGTCGGCACCGAGCACCACCCGCAGCGGTTATGAGCGCGGCGTGTCGTTGGTTGCCCAGGCCACCAGCATGACCCTGGGCGACGCAGTGTACCTGGGCCTGCGCAACAACCCGGCGATCCGCAGCGCCTACCTGCAACGGGTCGCGCAGAAATTCGACCTGCGGGTGGCCGAGGACGTGTTCAACCCCAAGCTCACCCTCAACAGCTACTACCGCAGCAACCGCGGCTCCGCCGACAACACCCGTTATGCCAACGTGGCGCCGGCCACCAGCCTGCTTGGCGAGTACGGCACGCGCCTGAGCATGGCCTGGACCCAGCAACTGAGCAACGCCGACCGTGCCGGCCGCTACCGCAGCGACGGCCTCGACCTGGCGATTATCCAGCCGCTGCTGCGCGGTGCCGGCTGGGACGCGACCACCGCGCCAGTGCGCCTGTCACGCCTGTCGGAGCAGGCCAACCGCCTGAACCTCAAGGCCACCGTGGCGCAGACCATCAGCCAGATCATCGCCACCTACCGCGAACTGCTGCGCGCCCAGGAGCAACTGAGCATCGTGCAGGACGCCCTCAAGCGTTCCGATACCCTGCTGGAGGTGAACAAGGCCCTGATCAGCGCCGGGCGCATGGCCGAGTTCGAAATCGTCCAGACCGAAGCCGATATCGCCACCCAGCAACTCGGCGTGGAGGAAGCACAAAACCAGCTGGACACCAACCGCCTGGCCCTGCTGCGCCTGCTCGCGCTGGACCTGTCCACACCGATTCGCGCCACCGAAGCCCTGGAGGCCAGGCCCATGCAGATCGACAAGCGCCAGGCCTTCAACCTGGCGCAGAACCAGCAGCCGGAATACCTCGCCGCCCTGCTCGGCAGCCAACAGGCCGACCTCAACCTGGTGATCGCCAAGGACTCCGGGCGCTGGCAGGTAGACCTGGTCGCCGGCGCGAACCAGGTCCGCGACAACTACAATAACGACGCCGGCAGCAGCAACAACCGCACCTGGGACAGCTACGCCGGGGTGCAGGTGCAGATCCCCATCGGTGACATCAGCACTCGCCAGGCCGAGGTGCGCGCGCGGGTGAATGTTGAAGACCAGGAAATTCGCATCATCGATGCCCGCCAGGCATTGGAACGCAGCGTGAATGATGTGGTGCGCGACCTCGGCACACGCTGGCGCCAATATGAAATCTCGCAGCGCGCCGTGCAGTTGTCGCGGCGCAAGATCGAGATCGAGCGCGAAAAACTCAGCGCCGGGCGCTCCACCAACTTTCAGGTGCTGAGCTTCGAGACCGACCTGCGCAACGCCGAAAACGCGCAACTCAATGCACTGATCGCTTATTTGAACGCCCAGACCCAGCTCGACTTGACCCTGGGCATGACGCTGGAAAGTTGGGAAATCGCCCTCAATGACTACTGATCGAAAACGCCTTTTGGCCGCCGTGTTGATCGTGCTGTTGGCCGGCGCAGGCCTGTTCCTGCGCACCCCGGCCGACGCACCCGCCGGCGCGTCGGAGCAATGGCTGGCGGTAAAACCCGACCCGCTGGTGCACCAGATCGGCCTGGTGGGCAAGATCGAGCCCGACACCACCATCACCCTCACTGCGCCGTTCGACGGCAATGTGCAGGCCAACCGGGTGGAGCAAGGCCAGCGGGTCGAAGCCGGCCAAGTGTTGCTGAGCATGGACCCGTCCACCCTGCAAGTGCAATTGCGCGAGGCCCTCTCCGCGCAACTCAAGGCCCGGCGCACCGTGCAGGAGCTGCAGGACTGGGACAACGGCCCGACCGTCAGCCGCGCCCGCCGCAGCCTGCGCACCGCCGAGATGAGCGCCGGCAATACCCAGCGCAAGCTCACCGAAAGTGAAAACCTGTTCCAGCGCGGCATCATCCCGCGCAATGAGCTGGACGATCTCAAGCAGCAGGCCCAGCAGCAGCAACTCGACCTCGCATCGGCGCGCAGTGAGTTACAGCAGGCGCTGGATCAAGGCAAAGGCGAATACCGGCAAATTGCCAATATGGAGCTGACCAACGCCACGGTGAAATACGACAGCCTGCACCGGCTGCTCGAGGGCCAGGAGGTCAAGGCGCCGTTCTCGGGCATCGTCGTGCCGGCGCCGGGCAATAACTCATCCCAGGGTGGCAACACCAACGCGCCGGTGCAGGCCGGCAGCAAGGTCAGCCAAGGCCAGGTGCTGTTCGGCCTGGCGAATATCGAGCGGCTGAAAATCGTCACCAAGGTCTCCGAGCTGGACATCAACCAACTGCACCAGGGGCAGGCGGTGGAAGTGATGGGCGATGGTTTTGACGGCGAGCGGCTGACCGGCTCGGTGAGCGTGGTCAGCGGCCTGGCGATTGCCAGCGACAGCCAGGGCAGCGCGCAATTTCCGGTGACCCTGTCGATCCCCAAGCTCACGCCGCAGCAGTTGCAGCGGGTGCGGCTGGGGATGAGTGCGCGGTTGACCATCGTCACTTACAACAATCAACACGCGATTGTGGTGCCAAGCCAGGCAATCGGGCCGGACATGACCGTGGAGTATCGCGCGGCAATGGATCAGCCGGTGGAGCGGGTGAAGGTGACCACCGGGCAGTCGACGCCGCAGGGTGTGGAGGTGTTTGGCCTCAAGCCTGGCCTGGTGAAGATCTCAAAGTAAATGCAGATCAAATGTGGGAGGGGGCTTGCCCCCTCCCACATTTAGGTTTGGGTGAGTTTGGCGGCCAGCGCCTTGGCCTGAAGCGCTACATCCGTGACCGCCGTGCTCTCCCACCACATCCCGCGCAACGGCGGGCCCATGGCAAACAACCGCGCGCTCACCCGCCCCTGCGCATCCAGCACCGCGCCGGATTTATCCGCCGCAATCCCCAACGCCAACGGCCCCGGCTGGATCAGCCCGCGCTTGAGCAACTGCTGGGGCAACGGCCGGGCTACGCGGCGCCAGTCGTACTCGATGCCGCTGGAGTTGATCAGCGCCGCACCCGACACCTGCGTAATCGCCTGCTGGCCACGGTAGCGCAAACGGATCGTCACGCCGCTGCCCGAAGGCTCAAGCCCCTTGAACGACGCCGCGCGAATTCGCAGGCGCCCTGCCTCGTGCAACCGCGCCACCAGCTGCGCGCTCAGGGGCGGCGAGCGGTGGTGATGGCTCTCCCACCACGGCCGCACATGGCGCACGAACTGGCGTTTCTCGCCTTCACTGGCCTGGCTCCACAACCGCCCGATATGCGCACGCACGGTGTCCAGCGGCGCCTGCCAATCGATGCCCTGCGCCTGCGCGATGCGGCATTGGCGTCGTACCTCACGCAGCAATTGCCGCGGGCTGCGCAGGGCCTGGTCGGCGGCCAGGAAATCCTCCCAGCCCGGTGGCTGCCGGCGTACATGCGGCAGCAGGCCATGGCGGGAAAAAATCTCGATTGGCCCACGGTGCCCGGCCTGTTCCAGAGACACCACGGCGTCGACCATGGTCAGCCCGGACCCGATGATCAATACGCTCGATTGCGGATCGAGCTGGGTCATCGCCTGCACGTCCCACGGGTCCACGGCGGCGGCGTTCACGCCGCTGGATTCGGTCTGTGGCGTGCGTGCAGCGGGGAACATGCCGGTGGCCAAAACCGCCTGGGCGCCGCGCAGTCGCTGGCCGTTATTCAGGGTCAGCAGGGTCGAATGCGCTTCAACTTGCAGATCGATCACCTCCCCGCGCACATGCTCCACCGTGGACGCAGACAACGCCTTGGCCTCGGCCAGCCGCTGCTGCGCATACAAGCCAAAAATCCCGCGCGGCGGGAACAACTCGCTGATCGGCACGTGTTGCTGGTCCGACTCCGGCCAACCGCCGGCGCCGATGTAGTCGCTGAGCCATTGGGTCAGGTCGTCGGCATTGTCCGGGTCGACGCTCATGCGCGCCGCATTGCCGTTCAGGGTGTGGCCCAGCTCCACCGCGCTGTAGGCCTCGCCCCGCCCGAGTTCGGCGCGCGGTTCGAGCACCAGGATGTGCCGCTGGCCAGGCAGGCGCAGCAGTTGCACAGCCAGCATCGTGCCGCTCAGGCCGCCGCCGATGATCAGGACATCAGCGTTGCGGATGGATTCTGTCATGCAAATTCGCCCTTACTGTTTACCCAGATAAATGTCGTGCAAATCGCCCCGCGCCAACAGCTCAGCGGCGCTGCCACTCAAGGCCACGCGCCCAGTATCCAGCACATAGCCGTGGGACGCATAGTTGAGCGCGACGTTGATGTTCTGCTCGGCGATCAGGAAGCTCACCTGCTGCTCGCGGTTGAGCTGCGCGATGATCTCGAAAATCTCCTGCACGATCATCGGCGCCAACCCCATGGATGGCTCGTCGAGCAGCACCAACGTTGGACGCGTCATCAGTGCGCGGCCAATGGCGACCATCTGCTGCTCGCCGCCGGAGGTCAGCCCGGCGCGGGTATGGCGCTTGGTCTTGAGCCGGGGGAACCAGGCGTAGATGCGCTCCAGGTCACGCTCCATCTCCTTACGGCTCAGGCGCCGCACAAAGCCGCCGCTGCGCAGGTTGTCCTCCACCGTGAGCTGGCCGAACACATGGCGCCCCTCCAGCACATGCACCATGCCCTGGCGCACGCGTTGGCTGGGGTCGACGCCGGCCAGGTCGAGGCCGGCGTATTCGATCACGCCGCGGC
>NZ_JBAWDE010000079.1:0-6266 GCF_049590575.1 Pseudomonas sp. | reverse complement strand
GTGGGAGCGGGCTTGCTCGCGAAGGCGGTGGGTCAGCCAAGCATCCGGTGACTGATGCACTGCCTTCGCGAGCAAGCCCGCTCCCACCGTTTCTGACCGCGTTTCACCTCAATAAAAAGGCCTGCCTACAGGCCCTTGCTCCACCGTATCGCCCTTGCCGCTCCTGCCAATAACTAAACCAGGGAGTCACCCCATGCAGCGTCGTACGTTGTTGAAAGCCAGTCTCACCGCCGCCGCCGCGCTCAGCCTTCCACTGAGCGTGCGTTCGGCATTCGCCGCCGAGCCCTTTACCTTTTACGGCCTCAAGTCCATGTCTGGCGCCTTTGCCAGCTACGGCAAGTTTGCCGACATGGGGTCGCGCCTGGCGGTGCAGGAACACTTGGAAATTCTCGGCCGCCCGTTGAACTATAAGGTTATCGACACCGAAGGCAACGCCGGCAAGGCGGTGCGCAAGGTTCAGGAGGCCATCCAGCAGGACGGCGCGCGCTTCTTCCAGGGCTGCACCTTGTCGTCGTCGGCACTGGCGGTGGCCAAGGAAGTCGACAAGGTCGGTGGCGTGTTCATGACCCCGGTGGGCGCCGACGAAGTCACCGGCAAGGACTGCAACCCCGCGACCTTCCGCTGGTCGGTGCCGACCTACGGCGCCATCCGTGAAACCATGGTGCCGCTGATCAAACTGCTGCCGGACGCCAAGCGCTGGTACACCATCACCCCGCAATACGTGTTCGGCGAAGCACTGCTCGAAGGCGCCAGGAATGTGCTCAAGGAGCATGGCCTGGAGCATGTCGGCAACAGCTACCACTCGCTGCAGGAGCAGGAATTCTCCGGCTACCTGACCAACGCCATCGCAGCCAAACCGGATGTACTGGTGCTGCTGAATTTCGGCAGCCAGTCGTCCAACACCCTGCGCCAGGCGGTGAACTTCGGCATCAAGGAACGCATGAAAGTGCTGCTGGTGTGGTCGGCCGGCCTCGACCAGTTCCAGGAACTGGGCAGCGACATTCTCGACGGTGTGTACCTCGGCGCGCAGTACTGGCACCAGGTCGACACCCCGCGCAACCGTGAACTGGTCAAGCTGACCCAGGCCAAATACGGCATCAACCCCACCTACCCGCTGGCCGCCGATTACATCAGCACCAAGGTCATGCTCGAAACCATTATCGCCACCGGCAGCTTCGACGGCCCGACCGTGGCCAAGGCCATGCAGGGCCTGAGCTACGAGGGCCCGACCGGCAAGGAATCGATCCGCGCCGGCGACCATCAGGTGATCAAGGATTACTACCTGCTGATCGGCAAAGCCAGCGCCGACATGGCCGACAAGGATGACCTGGCCAAGGTGCTCAGCGCCGGCCAGTCGTTCCCGCCGGTCGACGCCACAGGCTGCACGCTCGCCTGATCCTGACCTGTAAAAGCACGACAGGGCCGCCCGCGCGGCCACCTGTTCGAGGGTTTCTGCATGCTTAATCTTTACCTGTTCCAGATACTCAACGGCCTGGGGTTGGGGATGATCTACTTCCTGATCGCGGTCGGGCTGACGATCATTTTCGGCCTGCTCAACTTCGTCAACTTCGCCCACGGCGCGTTCTTCCTGCTGGGCGCCTACATTTGCTACACCGCCGTGAGCCTCACCGGCAACTTCTGGCTGGCGCTGCTGATCGCGCCGCTGGTGGTGGCCGCGCTGGCGTGGGTGATCGAGCGCCTGTTGATCCAGCGGATCTATCACCTGCCGCACATGTTCCAGATCCTGGTCACCCTGGGCATCGCGCTGATCATCCAGGAAGCCAGCGTGATGATCTGGGGCCCGGTGGGCAAAAGCGTCGCCGTGCCGGAACTGCTGCGCGGGGTGCTGGTGGTCGGCGACTTCGTTTACCCCTACTACCGTCTGTTCCTGATTGTGTTTTCCGGGCTGGTGGGCCTGGGCCTGTGGTTGCTGCTGGAACGCACGCGCTTCGGCGCCCTGGTGCGCGCCGGCAGTGAAAGCACCGAAACCGTGTCGCTGCTGGGCACCAATATCTTCCGCCTGTTCTCCATGACCTTCGCCCTCGGCGTAGCCCTGGCCGGCATCGCCGGTGTGCTGTTTGCGCCGTTGCGCGGCGCGCAGCCCTTTGTCGGCCCGGAGATTCTCGGCGTGGCCTTCGTGGTCGTGGTGATCGGTGGCATGGGCTCGTTCAGCGGCGCGCTGGTCGGCGGTTTGCTGGTGGGCGTGGTGCAAAGCCTGATGACCACACTCTGGCCCCAGGGCGCGAGCCTGATGATCTACGGCGCAATGGCCGTGGTGATTCTGGTGCGTCCTTACGGCCTGTTCGGGAGAGCCTGACATGAGCGAGAAAAACCCCCTGCCGTTTGCCAAAACCCAATCGCGCGCGATGTTGCTGTGGGTGCTGGCCGTGCTGATCGGCCTGCCGTTGATTTTGCCCTCGGCGACCCTGGCCACCGAGATCCTGATCTTTGCCATGGCCGCCCTCGCCTGCAACCTGTTGCTGGGCTACACCGGGCTGCTGTCGTTCGGCCAAGGCATCTTCTTCGGCGCCGGAGCCTACTGTGCGGCGCTGTTGATGATCCACCTGCAACTCGGCCTGTTTATCGCCCTGCTCGGCGCTGCGATTGCCGGAGGTTTCCTGGCATTGCTGGTCGGCGCCCTGGCGATCCGCCGCACCGGCATCTACTTTGTGATGCTGACCCTGGCGTTCAGCCAGATGGCTTACTTCGTCGCCTACACCCTGAGCGACTGGACCGGCGGCGATAACGGCCTGCTCAGCGTGCCACGCCCGGAAATTCGCATCGGCGACACCGTACTGCTGTCACTGGCCGACGCCCGCGCGTTCTACGGGTTTGTCGCGGTGCTGTTCCTGCTGATCTTTATCGGCGCGCGCCGGGTGATCGCCTCGCCCTTCGGCAGCACCTTGATGGCGATCCGCGAAAACGAAACCCGCGCCTCGGCCATCGGCTACGACACGCGCCACTTCAAGATCCTGGTATTCGTGCTGTCCGGCGCGGTCACCGGGATTGCCGGCGCGCTGTACGCCATGCTGCTGCACTTTGTGCCGCTGTCGAATATCGACCTGGCGATGTCCGAAAACATCCTGATCATGACCATTATCGGCGGCACCGGCTCGCTGTTCGGTTCGCTGCTGGGCGCCGGGTCCATCGTGCTGCTGGGGGATTTCCTCTCCGACCTGTGGCCGCGCTGGCTGATGCTGCTGGGGGTGATCCTGATCCTGGTGGTGATCTTTATGCGTGGCGGCTTGTGGGGCGGCCTGGCGTCGCTGTTCGAACGCGTGCGCGGCAGCCGCAAAACCGCGGTCGTCGTCAAGGAGGAAGGGCTATGAGCGTCCTGCTGGAAACCAAAGACCTGGAACTGGCCTACGGCGCCTTCCACGCGGTGAATGGCGTCAACCTCAAGGTCGAAGCCGGCACCATTCACACCATCATCGGCCCCAACGGCGCCGGCAAGACCAGCCTGTTCCATTGCTTGACCGGCGAGCGCCAGGCCACCGCCGGGGCGATTCATTTCGACGGCAAGAACCTGATGCGCAAACCCGCCCACGCCCGGGTCGGCCTGGGCATGGCGCGCTCGTTCCAGCTGACCAGCCTGTTCCAGAACCTCAGCGTGCGCGAAAACCTGCGCCTGGCCGCGCAGGGCCGTGACGGTGCCAAGGCGCTGAACTTCTGGCGCCGGGTCGACAGTAAACGCGAGCACCTGGAGATGGCCGACCAGGTGCTGGAACGCCTGCAACTCACCGCCCGCGCCGACACCCTGGCCGGCGAGTTGAGCCACGGCCAGCAGCGGGTGCTGGAGGTGGGCATGTCGATCTGCTCCAAACCCAAACTGTTGATGCTCGACGAACCCACCTCGGGCATGGGCATCGACGACATCCCGATCATGACCCAGCTGATCAGCGACCTCGGTCGCGACCACACCGTGCTGTTGATCGAGCACAACATGAGCATTGTCATGTCGATCAGTCAACGCATCACGGTGATGAGCCACGGCCAGATCCTGGTGGAAGGCACGCCGGAATTCGTGCGTGCCGACGAACGTGTGCGCACGGCTTATCTTGGGGAGGCTGCCTGATGCTGATCGTCGACAATATCCATTCCTACTACGACAAGAGCCACGTGCTCGAAGGCGTGTCGCTGAGCGTCAACCCCGGCGAACTGGTGACCCTGCTCGGGCGCAATGGCGCCGGCAAGACCACCACGCTGCGCAGCATTCTCGGGATTATCTGCCCGCGCCAGGGCCAGATTCACTTCAACGGCCAGGCACTGGTCGGCCAGAAGATCTTTGAAATTGCGCGCCAGGGCTTGGCGCTGGTCCCGGAAAACCGCGGGATTTTCCGCCTGCTCAGCGTCGAGGAAAACCTGCGCATCGCCGTACGCAAGAGCAGCCGCTGGCAGATGGAAGACGTGTACGGCATGTTCCCGCGCCTCAAGGAGCGGCGCAAAAACGCCGGCCACGCGCTGTCCGGCGGCGAACAGCAAATGCTCGCCATCGCCCGCGCCCTGCTCAACGACCCCAAGCTGCTGATCCTCGACGAGCCCACCGAAGGCCTGGCCCCGGTGATCGTCGACGAGCTGGTGAAGATCCTGCGCAAGGTCAAGGACGACGGCCTGCCCGTGCTGCTGGTGGAACAGAACCTGATGGTCTGCGACAAGCTCGCCGACCGCCATTACGTGCTCGAACAGGGCCGCGTGGTCTACGAGGGCAGCGCCGCCGCCTTCCGCGCCGACCCGAGCATCAAGAACCGCTATTTGGCCCTGAGTGCCTGACCGGAGTTTGCAGATGAATAGTTTTGCGCAACCGCTCAAGAGCAACGCCCCGCTGATCAACCGCGACCGCCTGTGGCAATCGCTGATGGACCTGGCCCAACTCGGCGCCACCGTCAAAGGCGGCGTGTGTCGCCTGGCCCTGACTGACCTCGACCGCCAGGCCCGCGACCTGTTTGTGCAGTGGTGCGAGGCGGCCGGGTGTAGCGTGAGTGTCGACGCCATCGGCAATATTTTTGCGCGTCGCCCTGGACGCAATCCGCACGTGCCACCGGTGATGACGGGCAGCCATATCGACACCCAGCCCACCGGCGGCAAGTTCGATGGCTGTTACGGCGTGATGGCTGGACTGGAAGTGATCCGCACCCTGAATGATTTGAAGATTGAAACCGAAGCGCCAATCGAAGTGGTGGTGTGGACCAACGAAGAAGGCTCGCGCTTCCCGCCGTGCATGATGGGTTCCGGGGTGTTTGCCGGGAAGTTCGACTTGCAGGACACCCTCGACAAACAGGACGAGCAAGGCCTCTCGGTGGGCGCCGAATTGCAGCGCATCGGCTACGCCGGTTCGCGTGCGGTGCTGGGCCACCCGGTGGGCGCGTATTTCGAGGCGCATATCGAGCAAGGGCCGGTACTGGAAGACCAGGCCACTACCATCGGCGTGGTCATGGGCTGCCTCGGCCAGAAGTGGTTCGACCTGACCCTCACCGGCGTCGAAGCCCACGCCGGCCCGACACCGATGCACCTGCGCAAGGACGCCCTGGTGGGCGCCGCCGAGGTGGTCAGCGCGGTCAACCGCATCGCCCATCAACAGCAGCCCCACGCCTGCGGCACCGTTGGCTGCCTGAACCTGCACCCCGGTTCGCGCAACGTGATCCCTGGCCAGGTGCACATGACCCTCGACCTGCGCCACCTGCACGCCGACAAGCTGCAAGCCATGGTCGATGAGGTGCGCGGTGTGATCGAAGCCAGCGCTGCCCGGCATGGGTTGACCTTTGAACTGACGCCGACTGCGGATTTCCCGCCGCTGGACTTCAACCCGGCTTGCGTCAACGCCGTGCGCGACGGCGCCGCTGCCTTGGGCTTGAGCCATATGGACATCGTCAGCGGCGCCGGGCATGACGCGATTTTCGTCGCCGAACTCGGCCCGGCCGGGATGATTTTCGTGCCGTGCGAAGGCGGCATCAGCCATAACGAAATCGAAAACGCCGCGCCGGATGACTTGGCAGCAGGCTGCGCGGTGCTGCTGCGCGCCATGGTCAACGCGGCACAGGGGGAACTGGCATGAGTGAGATTGGCCAACTGACAGCGGTGCAACTGCTGCAGCATTTTCGCGACAAGAGCCTGTCGCCGGTGGAGGTGACCGAGGACGCGCTGTTGCGCATCGAGCGCTACAACCCGCTGGTGAACGCCTACTGCCACGTCGACCCGGAAGGCGCCTTGAACGCCGCGCGCGCGTCGCAACAGCGCGTCCTCGGTCACCTCCACCGGCGACAGGCTCT
>NZ_JBAWDE010000078.1:0-3596 GCF_049590575.1 Pseudomonas sp. | reverse complement strand
CTCGCTGAACACCCTCCACCAGCTCGATGGGAACCGAAGCTCCGGTGGTGAGAATCTTTCGCAGATGCGGAATCTTCTCCCCGCGCTCGGTGCAGTATTTCACCAGATTTCGGACCACCGGAATTTGCATGAACGCCACGGTGGGTTTTTGCTCGCGAATGATATCGAACAGGCAGGCCGGATCGGCATCGCGGGGATAGCGCGGATCCATGTCCGGCGTAATTACAGTAGCGCCGGAACCTACAAAATAGATGGCAAACGCAGGATGGCAGGCCAGGCAGATCTGCTGGGGTCCGATGCCCAGCGACTCCTGCATGATTTGAATGATGGCCGCGCCATTCGCGTGGGTATAAACCACGCCTTTGGGAGCGCCCGTGCTTCCCGTAGTGAATACGATGGCCATCGTATCGTTTGCCAGCGTGGGCGCGCTGGGGAACGGCTCATCTTTCGGCAAGCTCGGCAAGCGTAGAAAAGACTTGAGCGTGGGTCCACCCACCGGTGAAAAACCGCCGATGGTGACCGAGCGGGTGATGGAGCGAAAAGCTTTGCGATGCAGAATCCGAAGCGCATGCACCAGGGGAATGCCGACCAGCACATTTGGCCGGATATCCTCTATGGATTTCAGTTTCTGTTCCTTGCTCGCGCCTGGATCCACCACCAGCGGGATGGCGCCCACGTGCCAAAGCGCCAGAAAAACCGGCACCAATTCCAGGCTGGGCTTCATTAGGATCACCGCCAGATCCCCCTGCCGGATATTCGATGCCTGGAGCCCCCGAGCGTATTGTTCGCCCAGTTCCCGGCAGCGGCCGAAGGTTAAAGACTGGTAGCGATGCGCAGGCCCGCCCTTTTCATGGTGCGCTACCACTTGAATGGTATCGGCCGGGCGCGGAGCCGCCAGGGTGGCGAATTCGCGCGCCAGATTCAGCCGCGGATTCTCGCCTACTGGCATCGGTTCGGTGGCTCTGCCAACTGCTTCAATCATCTTTTATCCGGCATCTCTTACCCGCCGATTCCATCCGGCAACAGTGGCGCGCGATCCCGCTTGAGATACTTCTCCACCAGCGCCACGAGGCCACTTGCCAGATATTCTAAGTAGAGAAATGTCCAGATCGTCGATTGCTTCAGATGACGATTGGGTCCCCAGCGCCACCACATGCGAACCAATGTCCACCGATCCGCGTGTCGCCAAGACCTTTCGTTTTGCGGGTTATCACTCATTCGTCACTCTCACCATGGCTGTCGCCGGTAGCGGTCGATCGGCCATCGTGATTTTTCGATCACTCCATCCGTATTTAGTAGAGTGTAGCATTCCCGCAGCTGACAGGATTTCCTATCTCGTACCGCCCAGCGCTTTGTCGTACTGGAACTCATGAACCTAAAAGCGTACGTCTAACGTTTGTTTGTTGCTTTACAACCTGGAACTCGGTGCTACTATTCATAAGAATCATTCTTTTTGAGCCTTTTTGGGATGGAGCTCTTTGGGCACCAGGGAACTGTGTCCACCTATCCGCGGGCCACACAGGGAGGAATTATGTTCGGACGGAATCTTACGCTTACGCTTCTAACAATGAGTGCAGCCTTTCGATTGGCTGCCGCTTCCACGGCAACCGACCAGGCCACTCACGCCAAACTGGCAGCTCAATATCTAAAGCAGCCGATGACCTTCGAGTTGAACGAGGGTCAGAGTGATCCGCAAGTGAAGGCTCTTTCACGCGGTTCCAGATACGGTCTTTTTCTCACGTCCAATGAATCTGTGTTTGTGGTGTCACCGGGCAAACATGAGTCCGTGGTCCGAGTGCGGACCTTGGGATCGAACCCGGCGGCCAAAGTCAGCGGCGTGGACCGTCTCGATTCCATCTCGAACTACTTCGTAGGCAAAGATCAATCGAAATGGCGCAAAAATGTAGCCAATTATGGGCGCGTGAAGTACGACTCCATTTATCCCGGCATCGACCTGATCTACTACGGAAATCAACAGCAACTCGAATATGACTATTTAGTTGCCCCGGGCGCAGATCCGAATTCCATCCGGCTGGGTATCGAAGGCGTGCGTAAACTTCGCATCGATCGCAATGGCGACTTGCGCCTCGAAACAAAGTACGGTGCAATCTATCAGCACAAGCCGGTCATCTACCAGCAGATCAATGGTTCGCGGCGTGAGATTGCCGGCAGTTTCAGCCTACGCGGGAATCAGGTTTCTTTCAAACTGGGGGATTACGATCACAGCCAGGAGCTGGTAATCGATCCCTCGCTCGCGTTCTCGACTTATCTTGGCGGAAGCGGCGGCGATAACGGCAAGGCTATTACAATTACCACTGCGACCGGCCTGACCATCGTGGCAGGATCCACTGCTTCGGCGAATTTTCCGATCGCCCCAGTGCCTACGTGTCCGGCCATGCCCATCTGTACCACCACTGGCGTTACCAGTTATCCTTATACCGGTGAAACCGACGGGTTCTTGGCAACCTTCAATGCTGGTGGCGGAAAGCTGTATAACTCCACTTACATTGGCGGCACTGGCGGTTTGAACGTGGTAAACGCCGTCGCGATCGATAACTTCGAGGTCCCCGCCATCATATACGTCGCCGGTTACACCACGTCCACGGATTTTGACGTCGTGAACGCTGCACAAGCAACCAGCGGCGGCGGCGTTGACGCTTGGGTTTCCGGAGTGCTGTTGCAACTGACCATCACCAGTTTTGCGCCCCCGGGAGGCCAGATCAATACTTCGATCGGTTTCGCCACGTACCTCGGTGGCAGCGGCACCGATGAGATCACCGGCATTGCCATGGATCAGGCGACCAAGGACCTGTTCGTCACCGGCTATACTACCTCGAAGAACTTTCCCATCAAGGTGGGCGCTGGGAAAACGGGAGTGCTGCAGAAGACGTTTTCCGGAACCCAGGACGCCTTTGTGGCACGCTATGCCTCAGGATGTAACGCCGCGATGCAAAATATCGATGGCTGTACGCTCGAAACGACGCCTTCCGGCACGCTGCTGTTTTCGACTTACTTAGGAGGAACGGGCACAACTACAGGTAACGCGATCGCGGTGGGCCTCAACAACCCGACTCTAGCGGACCCGGTTCTGGTGGCGTATATTGTCGGCACCACCACTTCCACCACTCTTGGCGAGGTTGAGAAACCTGGCGATGAGCCTGCTGTCAGCGCGGCCACCGCGGGGACCAGCGAAGCGTTCCTGGTGTCGATGACCCAGCTGGGGACCGTACTCAATTTCACGGACTTGATCGGTTCTTCAACCACTACCACCGTGGGCAATGCTGTCACGCTGGACGTTTCTGGAGACATTTACATCACCGGCGACACGAACGATTCCGCCCTGCCGCTAGTAAACACTGTATTTAAGAAGTACCAGGGCGATACCGATGCTTTCATCGGTGAGTACGGCTACGGCGGCGGGACGCACCTTCTCACTTACTATGGCGGCAAAGCCTTCGATCAGGCGTACGGGATAGGCGTCTGCACCATCACATCGGAATCAAGCCCCGACTGTGCAAGCGCGCCTGGAACGGATCCGGTCACCAACCTTTTCATCGCGGGCGAAACAACAGGCTCGTTTTATATCACGTCAGGGG
>NZ_JBAWDE010000077.1:0-7654 GCF_049590575.1 Pseudomonas sp. | reverse complement strand
TCAGCAAACTGCTCGAGCAGCTCTTTCGGGATTTTTGGTAGTTCACGCAGCGGTGGTTTCTTTTTGGTTGGCATACATGCACCTCTTGCTCATGGTATGCCCGAACACAAAATTTCTGACACCCCCCCAACAGCTAATCCCAACAAAGATCAATGCTCGATCACCTCCCCCCGCATCACCGCCAACCGCCCAATCAACCGATTCTGCACCGGCACCGCCACCCCCTCGCTGTCCATCGCCTTGATCAAATCCTCAACCAACGCATTAAAATCACTGCGGCTCACATTCTGCCCCTTGTGACTCTCCGCCATGCTATCGCCGGTATACGTGCAAGGCCCCCCCGCCTCCACACAAAACTGCTCGATCAGCTTATTGCGCAAACGCTGGATATCGATGCGCCGGAAGCGCTCCACAATCCGCTCATCACGGGCAATGTTGAGCAACATCCCCTCGACAATCCGCGTGATGCCCGGCAACGCACCAAGGTCGCGATACAGGCTGTCATCCTTGGCCGGCTGCTGGGCACACGCACCAAGCAGCAACACCAAAGCCACCGATAAAAAGCGCATCAAAAACTCCCCTGCACCGACAGATAGGTACCGTTCTGGTTATCCAGCGTAGCGATCTCCCCAAGCCGCGCATAAGCCAATACAAACGACACATGCTTGTTGGGAAAGTAGCCGACAAACACATCCGCCCAGTCGCTCTCACCGGCGAACGACAGGTTGTCGGGCTTCTCGCGATACTCCACACCTACCGCCCAACGCGGGTTCAGCAGCAGCGCCACCGACCCCTCCTTGAGCAGGCTGCGGCTGTCACGGCGGTCGCCACCAAAACCGAGCAACCCGGTTTCGTTGGCCCGGCTGTAGCGCAGGCTGCCGTTGACCAGCACGTTGTAGCCAAAGGCTGCGCCCATGAACAAGCGGCTGGCGGCAAGATAGCCTTCAACGTCACTGTTGCGTTTGGCGCCGACCAGCTTGGGTATATCGAAGTGAGTCTGGTGCTTGTATTCCAGGCCCAGTGACACCTGGGGCAACGCGTCGTAGATCACATCGCCAAACAACCGCACCTTGACGCCAAGCACGTCCTGGCCGAGGTTGTCCTCGGGCAGGTTCAGCCTGTGCACCAGGGTGCCGAGGTCGAAGCGCTGGCGGGCGAAAGACAGCTCGACCCGGTTGTCATAGGCCAGCGCCAAACCGGCCACGTCCAGCCGATAATCCGGCAGGTTGACCGTGGTGGCGAACGCCGTGGCGCCCCACTCGTGCTGCTCGCCATACCCGGCCAGCACCGCCCACGGCGTGATGCCGCCGCCCGCCGTGCCCTCAATGCTGCTGGCGCCGCCGGTGGCGATCAGGCGACCGTTATCGGCCAGGCTGGTTTGCACTGTCAGGGCGGCCAGGCAGCCGATCAATAAATGACGCACGTCTAACACTCAATGAACCAAAGAAGTTTGCGCACTGAGGGGCAACGCCACCCAGGCTTCGAAAGCCTCGGCCCCCAGGGGCCGGCTGATCAGGTATCCCTGCGCCGTGTCGCACTGCCAGCGCTCCAGAAGACGCAGGCTGTGGGCGTATTCGACGCCCTCGGCGACCACTTTGAGGCCGAGGTTGTGGCTCATCTCGATGGTGGAGCGCACGATCACCGCGTCTTCACTGGTTTCATCGAGGTTGCGCACAAACGATTGGTCGATTTTCAACTCTTGCACCGGCAGGCGCTTAAGGTGCGCGAGCGACGAGTAGCCCGTGCCGAAGTCATCCACCGACAGGCTGATGCCGCAATCGCGCAGCAGGTGCAGAACCTTGAGGGCTTTTTCCGGTTCGCGCATCACCGCGCTCTCGGTGATCTCGAACACCAGTTGCTCGGCCGGCAAGCCATAGCTGCGCAGCAGCGCCGAGACGCGGTGGGCCAGCTCATCGCCGAGCAAATCGTCTGCCGAGATGTTCAGCGACAGTTGCAGATACAGGCCGCGCCGGTTCCATTCGCAGAGCTGGCGAATGCCTTCCTCGATCACCCAGTGGGTCAACAACCGGATACTGCCCGAGCGCTCGGCCAGGGGGATGAACTCGGCCGGCGAGACCATGCCGAACTGCGGGTGCTGCCAGCGCAACAGCGCCTCGGCCTGGCGCACGTGGCCCTGGCGAATATCCAGTTTGGGCTGATAGTGCAGCAGCAGTTGACCCTGGCCGGGTGCGTGGCGCAGGTCGCGGATCAATGTGATTTGCCGGCGATGCGCAAGGTCGCGGCCCTGCTCGTAGATTTGCAGGCGGCCAGGCATTTGCGCGGCGTCCTTCATCGCAATCGCCGCGCGCTCCAGCAGGGTGTGGGGGCTTTCGCCATCGGCCGGGTAAGCGGCGATGCCCAGGCGGCAATCCAGCGCGAAGTCGTGGCCGTTGATGCGCTGGGGGCGCAGCAACAGTTGCTGCAACTTGTCGGCCAGGCCCACCGCCTCTTCACTGCCCGCGCCTTCAAGCAGCAGCAGGAACTCATCGGCAATCAGGTGCGCCAAGGTATCGCCGGGGCGCAAGGTGGCTTGCAGGCGCTGGCTGACGGTCAACAGCAACTGGTCCGCGGCGTCCGGCCCGGCGGTCTCGCTGGCGGCACGCAGGTTATCAATGCCCAGGTAGATCAGCGCCATCGGCCGCTGCAACGTGATCGAACTGCCCAGGCGCTCCATGGCCAGCGCGCGGTTGGGCAGGCCGGTCAGGCGATCATGCAACGCGTTGTGAGCCAGCTGGTGTTCCCGCTCGGCGATCCCGCTTTGCATCGAGTTGACCGCGTGGGCCAGGCGCCCCAGTTCATCGCTGCGCTTGAGCACCACCGGGGTCTGGTAGTCACCCTGGCCGATGCGCTCGGCCGCCAGCGCCAGCGCCTGCACCGGTCGCGATACGGTGCGCGCGAGCAGCAAGGCACCGATCAACGAGGCAACCAGCGCGATCAAAGCGATGCCGAGGATCTTTTCATCCAGCGGCACAAAAGCTTGCATCGCCGCATCCAGCGGGCTTTGCAGCAACGCCAGGACTTTGCCGTTCTCATCGCTGGCCAGCACCAGGGATTGGCTGAGGAAACTGTGCTCCAGGTGATCGGTGGTGGACACGCCACGGCGCGTCGAGTCGCCCTGCATCAGCTCGACGATGCTGTCGCGCAGCAACGGCGGCTGGGTACTGACCAGTTCGCCGGGCTGGCCGTGATCGATCGCCAGGAACGAGACTTCCAGGTTGCTCAACGAACGCAATTCATCGGCAAACGCGCCGTCCATGCTGAAGCCCATCACCACCCGCGCAATCGGCAACGGCGCCAGCACCGAGGTCTCCACCAGCAAGTGTGGCTTGCCTTGCAAGGGCACGATCAGCGTGGCCTGGCGATTGCGCCGAGCTTCGCGCAGCGCCTGGTCGTAGCGGAAAGTCGAGCCTTCGGGCACTTCGTCGAGGGTGCTGGCGAGGACTTTGCCGTCCATGCCCAACAGGATCATGTCACTGGCATTGATGCGCTTGCCGTGGTTGAGCAGCACCGAGCGCATCGTCGCCGAATCGCCACTGGCCACGGCGTCGCGAAAGCCGAAGTCGGCGGCCAACAGTTGCACACCATCGGCCAGGCGCCGGCCGCGCACTTCGAGCAACCGTTCGAACACCCGCGTGCCGACCGCCAGCTGCGTGTGGGCCTGGCCCTGCACCGCCGACTGGGTCGCGGCCTTCACGCTGAAATACAGCGCACCGATTACCACCAGCGACAGCAGGATCAACACGCAGGCGACCCGCGCCTGGAAACTATTGCGCAGTTTCATGGGCGGCTCGATTGAAGGCATCGCCGAAGGCTGTCGGTGCTGGCGGCAGGTCCTCCGACGCGGGCTCCAGGCTCAGCGTGACGCGATGGCTGAGCCCCGCCGCGGGGACGTGCAAGGTGCCGCCATCCAACGGCTGCATGTCCGCCAGCTGCGGGTGCCACAGGGTGGCGTGGTAATCGCCGGGCGGCAGGTCCTCGAGGCGCACCTGGCCCTGGGCATCGCTGACGCCGAAACGCGGGTCATCGGTGACGTAGATATAACCGAGCATCCAGTCATGGATATTGCAACCGAGCACCACCACCCCAGGCTTGTCGAACAGCAACGGGTCGGTGGGCGTGCCTTCGTACAGGCGCAATTCGAAACGCTTGGCAGCCGAGAAGGAATAAACCTGATGGCGAATATTGTCGCTGTTGGGAAAGCGCACCTGGGTGCCGGTGTGCACCGCCAGCACATGCGGGGCGAAACGTTGGCCGCGCTGGTCCATATCGGCCTTGAGGATGCCGGCTGGCGCAGCAGCCGGGCCCTTCAGGGTCACCACCGCGTCAGCCACCGGGTGGCCATCGGCCTGCTGCATCAGCACCGTCAACGTGGCCGCAGAGGCAGGGCCGACCACCGCTGTCAGCAGTAGCGCCATACCCGAGAACAGGTGAATCAATCGTGCCATGGTAGATCCGCAAAAAATGGAATGAGCGGCCAGCCTTGGCACCAACAACAGCGATCATAATGCCGCAAGCAAGGCAAAATGCCATCATCCAGAAGGGCGAGATGCATGACCGTTGGTCGATAAAAACCTATGCAATCGGTCAGGCTCTGAAGAGGTTATCGACCACCCGCAAAAAAGCTGTAGTCGACCGGTAGCGGTTTCTAGACCGGGGTTCGCTCACGGCGCATCCACATTTCAAACGCCATGGCATTCAGCGGCCGGCTGATGAGATAGCCCTGGGCGGTGTCGCAATTCCACTGCTTGAGCAACTTGAGGCTGGGCTCGAACTCGACCCCTTCGGCCACTACCTTGAGCCCCAGGTTGTGGCTCATTTCGATGGTCGAGCGCACGATCACTGCATCGCCACTGGTGCTGTCGAGGTTGCGCACAAAGGACTGGTCGATCTTCAATTCCTGCACCGGCAAGCGCTGCAATTGCGCGAGCGAGGAATAGCCGGTGCCGAAGTCATCCACCGACAGGCTGATGCCGCAACCACGCAGCTGTTCCAGCACGCTGAGGGCTTGCTCGGGGTCATGCATGATTGCGCTTTCGGTGATCTCGAAAATCAGCTGTTGAGCTTGCACGCCGTATTGCATCAGCAAGGTCGTCACGCGAATCGCCAAGTCATCATCGGCCAGGTCGTCCACTGAGATATTTACCGACAACTGTAGGTGCATACCGCGCTGCCCCCACTCGCCGACCTGGCGGATCGCCTCCTCGATCACCCACTGCGTCAGGCCACTCATGCTGCCGGTGCGCTCGGCCAGTGGGATGAATTCGGCCGGCGACACCAGCCCCAGGCTCGGGTGCTGCCAGCGCAGCAAGGCTTCGGCCTGGCGCACATGGCCGTTCGTGAGGTCAAGTTTGGGCTGGTAGCACAGGTACAACTCACCTTCCACGGCAGCCCGGCGCAGGTCGCGGATCAGCGTGATCTGACGCTGGTGAGCCAGGTCGCGGTCCTGCTGGTAGATCTGCAAATAGCCCGGCAGCGTGGCCGCATCGTGCCGCGCGATGGCGGCGCGGCTGATCAGTTCTTCAACCTGCTGGCCGTCGGCGGGGTACGCGGCGATGCCGATGCTCACTTCGTGGCGCAGTTCATCATTGCCGATGCGCTGGGGTTCGGTGAGCAACGCGTAGAGGCGGTCGGCGCGCGCCACGGCGCGGTCGATCTCGGTATTTTCCAGCAACAGCAGAAACTCGCTGCCAGTGATGCGCGCCGCGGTGTCACTGGCCAACAGGCTCATCGACAGGCAACGGCTGGCCTCACGCAGCATTTCCTCCACACCTTGGGGGCCGAATCCTTCGTTGATAGCACGGTAGTTTTCGATCCCCAGGTACAGCAACACCACCGGCCGCCGCGCACTGATCGCACTGCCTAGGCGCTCCATGGCCAGCGCGCGATTGGGCAAGCCGGTGAGCGGATCATGCAGCGCGTTGTGCGCCAACTGCCGCTCGCGCACTGCAATCCCGCTTTGCATCGCATTAAAGGCCCGGGCCAGCAAGCCGAACTCATCGTGGCTGCGCACGCGCACCGGCGTGCGGTAATCACCGGCGCCGATACGCCCGGCGGCCTCCACCAGCGCGTTGAGCGGGCGCGACACACGCCGCGCCAAAAACAACGCGCCGGCCAAAGACACCAGCAGCACTGCCAGGGCAATCCCGAGGAACTGCCGGTCCAGCGGCGCGAAGGACTCCAGGGCGTGGTCCAGCGGGCTTTGCAGCAACACGCGCACCTCATTGCCATCACCGGTGTTGGCCAGCGGCACGACCTGGCTGAGTACCCGTTGGCCGTAGAAAAGGTGGATTTGCGGTTCCGGGTTGAGGTGCCCCTCGCGCAGCAGGCTGAGGGTGGTCGCCTGGTAGGCGTCGGGCTGGGTGCTGAACAGCGGCCCCGATTTGCCGTTCTGCACACTGAGGAACGACACCTCCAGATTACTCATGGAGCGCAGTTCATTGGCGAACAGTTTGTCCATGGCAAAACCCATGACCACTCGCGCGATGGGCAAGGGGTTGCGCACCTCGTCCTGCGCCAGCAAGTAGGGCCGGCCGTCCATGGCCACGATCAACATCTGCAGGCCGCTGCGCCGCGCGTGGCGCAGCGCCTCGGCATACGGGAAAGGCTGGCCGCGCGTCAGGCTCGGCAAGGTACTGACCATGACGTTGCCATCCAGGCCGAGCACGAACACTTCACTGGAACGAATCCCGCTGCCATGCCGACGCAGGGCGGCGAGGATCGGCACGGTCTGGCCCCCGGCCACCGCCAGTTTGAATGGGCCATCCACCGTGAGCCAGTCGAGGCCGTATTGCAGACGACGGCCACGCAGGTCCAGCAGGCGTTCGAACACCTGACTACCGGTTTTGAGTTGGACTTGCGCCTGGTTTTCCACCGCACGGGAGGTGGCGGCCTTGACGGCGAAGTAGGTGGCCGCGACGACCACCAACAGTAATAGCGCCAGCACGCCGGCGATGCGGGTTTGGAACGTGTGGCGCCACCTCATTGCAGTGCCCTCTGGCAGCGTTCGCCGTTCTCTGCCGTTGCGTCCCTTTGTCATGAGCTGTCCCTGGCGACTGCTGACTTGGCGTCAAAAAAATATCCATGTGAGTTGAATATTTGGTTTCAGGAGATTAGCTGGGACTGAGGGGGATCGCACCTAATAAATACGGGGAGTTTGGTGTCGGTTTATTGGCGACAGAGGGTTGGCTGGGGATGGGTGGGGGTGGGCATATCCGTTGTTGCGGTAACGGCCGCCTATGGTTTCGCCCTTACGGCGAGTCACTTTTGGAAAAGAGCCCCAAAAGTAACCAAAAGGGCTCTTGCCCCACCACTCGGCACCTCGCTCACGCTCGGTGTGCCCGAAAACAGGCAGTACTGCGCGGGCCGCCGCGACGGGCCGTCCCTGCCCCGTCGCGGCTAAACCGGCGTCCTGCCGGTTTACCCGCTCCGTACTACCTGTTTTCGGCCAGCGTGGTTAACGGGGCGCCTAAGATCAAAATCAAGATCAAGATCAAGATCTACAGCACGGCGGCCTGGTAGCCGACCTGCGTGGTTGAAGCAGATCAAGAGCGCAGAGCGAGGAGCGAAAGCAAATCTACAGCATAAGCAGATCTGCGTTTCTGTGGGAGCTGGCTTGCCTGCGAAGGCAGCGACTGGTTGCCACTGATCAACCGAG
>NZ_JBAWDE010000076.1:0-3640 GCF_049590575.1 Pseudomonas sp. | reverse complement strand
GATCCAGGCGGCTCGGTATTTCTGCCGAACCGAGGCGATGCAATCGCAGGCAAGCCAGCTCCCACATTGACCGCGTTTACAAAGGTGATTTGGCGGTGACCGGGCTGAGGCCGCGCTTGGCATTCAGGCCGTAATACAACAGGCCGCCCAGCGCCGAGCCGGTAAACCAACCGTAGCTGTAGAACCAGCTGAAGGCATCGCTGCCCAGCGACAGCAAGGTCAGCACCACCGGCACGCCAAAGGCCACGAAACCGCTCCAGTTCCACGCCGGGTACACGTCGTCGCGGTACAGGCCGGCCAGGTCAAGCTGCTGTTTGCGGGTGATGAAGTAGTCCACCACCATGATCCCGGCGATCGGGCCCAGCAGGCTCGAGTAGCCCAGCAGCCAGTTGGAGTACACGGTTTCCAGGCTCACATCCGAGACGATCAGCCCGAGTTTCTTCAGCAGTTCATGGGCCATCAACGCCAACCCCACCAGGCCGGTGAGGATCACCGCGGTGGTGCGGTTGATCAGCTTGGGCGCGATGTTCTGGAAGTCGTTGGTCGGCGAAACGATGTTCGCCGCAGTGTTGGTGGACAAGGTCGCGATGATGATCAGCAGCATGGCAATGGCCACCCACACCGGGCTTTGGATATGCCCGATCAGGGTGACCGGGTCGGACACGCTGACGCCCACCAGTTTCACCGAGGCCGCCGTCATGATCACGCCGAGCGCGGCGAACAGGAACATGGTCAGCGGCAGGCCGAAAATCTGCCCGAGAATCTGGTCCTTCTGGCTTTTGGCGTAGCGGCTGAAGTCCGGGATATTCAGCGACAACGTAGCCCAGAACCCGACCATCGCGGTCAGGCCGGCCATGAAGTAACCGGTGAGGCTTGCACCTTCGGGGCGCTTGGGTGGAATCGCCATCAGTTCGCTGAGCGACACATTGGGCATCGCCCACACCAGCAGGCCAATCCCGACGGCGACCAGCAGCGGCGCGGACAGGGTTTCCAGGCGTTTGATCGACTCGGCGCCACGCAGCACCACCCACAAATTCAGGCACCAGAAAATCATGAAACCGATCACTTCACCGGTGCCACCCAGGGATTTCCAGCCCTCGAAAATCGACCCGAGGAACAGGTGAATCGCCAGCCCGCCAAACATCGTCTGGATGCCAAACCAGCCGCACGCCACCAGCGCGCGAATCAGGCACGGCACGTTGGAGCCGAGGATGCCGAAGGACGAACGCAGCAGCACCGGGAATGGAATGCCGTACTTGGTGCCAGGGAAGGCGTTGAGGGTCAGCGGGATCAACACCACGATATTCGCCAGCAGAATTGCCATCAGCGCTTCGCCCACCGACAAGCCGAAATACGCGGTGAGCACACCGCCAAGCGTGTAGGTGGGCACGCAGATCGACATGCCGACCCACAGCGCGGTGATGTGCCATTTGTTCCAGGTTCGTTCGTGCACCTTGGTCGGTGCCATGTCGTGGTTGTAGCGCGGACTGTCGAGGACGTCGGGGCCGGCGTCGAGTTCGTACAGGCCGTTGCGCTCAATGACTTGCGATCTGTTCTGTTGCATGGCCGCTCCACGGTTTTTTCGAATTATTTTTGCTCACCCCACGCTTTGCGCGGGATGGCCGGAGTACCTCGTGAACAACATGACATCACGGGACCGGCCAGCCGCCACTGCACTCAATAACCGTGCCGACAACCGCCCCTGAACCCGCACCGCTTATATAACGTGCTGATGTTAATCAGCTTTATTCTGCTCTCCGATTGGCCCTTCGGTACTTGCCACGTGACTCAGGCTGGATAACGTGGAAGTTGCCCGAACGATCAGGACTCAATCTGGTGCAACACAATTATTTTTATTTACTACTGCCGTCAAGAGGCATGTCTCAAGCGGCTGATTTGCAATAAGAAATGTTGCTCAAATTAATAACCTGTCAAGTGCGTCAAAATGGTGAGCGGCCGCGACATTTTGGTGATTTCAGTTTTTTACCGTTATAAATCAACAAGATAAACAAGATATAAGCTTATAAAAAATCTTCTTGCTCATTCGAAAAACTCGGGCTAGTTTCTATTCCTGTCACCGATGACAGGAATTAATTCCGCCATCGGCAAGCAGCATTACAACACTTAGAACTGGCACAAGCCGGTCAAGCCTGTGAGGAATTCGACATGTCGCTGTTGATCCGTGGCGCCACCGTTATTACCCATGATGAACGTTACCGCGCCGATGTTTTATGCGCAGGCGGTCTGATTCGCGCCATTGGCACGGACCTGGATATTCCCGCCGGCACTGAAATACTCGATGGCAGCGGCCAATACTTGATGCCTGGCGGCATCGACCCGCACACCCATATGCAATTGCCCTTCATGGGCACCGTGGCCAGTGAAGACTTTTTCAGCGGCACGGCAGCGGGTTTAGCCGGGGGCACCACGTCGATCATCGACTTTGTGATTCCCAACCCGCAGCAGTCGTTGATGGAAGCGTTTCACCAGTGGCGCGGCTGGGCCGAAAAATCGGCGTCCGACTACGGTTTTCACGTGGCGATTACCTGGTGGAGCGAGCAGGTGCGCGAGGAAATGGCCGAGCTGGTCAGCCACCACGGCATCAACAGCTTCAAGCATTTCATGGCCTACAAGAACGCGATCATGGCGGCCGATGACACCCTGGTCGCCAGCTTCGAGCGCTGCCTGGAACTCGGCGCGGTGCCGACGGTGCACGCAGAGAACGGCGAGCTGGTGTATCACCTGCAACGCAAGTTGATGGCCCAGGGCATCACCGGGCCGGAAGCGCACCCGCTGTCGCGCCCGTCCCAGGTGGAGGGCGAAGCAGCCAGCCGGGCGATCCGGATTGCCGAGACCATCGGCACGCCGCTGTACCTGGTGCACGTGTCGACCAAGGAAGCACTGGATGAAATCACCTACGCCCGCGCCAAGGGCCAGGCGGTCTACGGCGAAGTGCTTGCCGGGCATTTGCTGCTGGACGACAGCGTCTACCAGCACCCCGACTGGCAGACCGCCGCCGGCTACGTGATGAGCCCGCCGTTTCGCCCGCGCGGGCATCAGGAAGCGCTGTGGCACGGCCTGCAATCGGGCAACCTGCACACCACCGCCACCGACCATTGCTGTTTCTGCGCCGAGCAAAAAGCTGCCGGGCGCGATGACTTCAGCAAGATCCCGAATGGCACCGCCGGTATCGAAGACCGCATGGCGCTGCTGTGGCACGAGGGCGTCAACACCGGGCGCCTGTCGATGCAGGAATTCGTGGCGCTGACCTCTACCAACACGGCGAAGATTTTCAATCTTTACCCGCGCAAAGGTGCGATTCGCGTAGGTGCGGATGCCGACCTGGTGCTGTGGGACCCCGAAGGTACGCGCACGATTTCGGCCAAGACTCACCACCAGCAAGTCGACTTCAACATCTTCGAAGGCAAGACCGTGCGCGGCGTGCCGAGCCACACTATCAGCCAGGGCAAGCTGGTCTGGGCCGATGGCGACCTGCGCGCCGAGCGCGGTGCCGGGCGGTATGTGGAGCGGCCGGCGTATCCGTCGGTGTTTGAGCAGTTGAGCAAGCGGGCTGAGCATTCCAGGCCGGTTGCTGTGAAACGCTGATACCGCTTTCGGGGGCAAGCCCCCTCCCACATTT
>NZ_JBAWDE010000075.1:0-13326 GCF_049590575.1 Pseudomonas sp. | reverse complement strand
GTTTTGTAGCGCGCGCAAAACTGCGTCACACCACCAACCGCTGCAAGGCCTCGCGCAACCTCCCCGGAATCGTCACCGGCTGGTTCGTCCCACGATCCACAAACACATGCACAAAACGCCCCGCCGCACAGGCCTCCTGTTCGCCTGCCTTGAACACCGCCAACTCATACTGCACTGAGCTATTGCCCAACTTGCCGACGCGCAGGCCAATGTCTATCCGATCGGGAAAGGCGATCGACGCGAAGTAATCGCATGCCGAACTCACCACAAACCCCACGACCTCACCGTCATGAATATCCAACCCGCCCTGTTCGATCAGGTAGGTGTTCACCGCTGTGTCGAAAAAGCTGTAGTAGGTCACGTTGTTCACATGGCCATACACATCGTTGTCGTGCCAGCGCGTAATGATCGGCTGGAAGTGACGGTAATCGGCGCGTTCGGGCGTTGAGTCAGGCATCGGCACGTCTCATGAAGGTATCTTAAAAGTTATCCAAATGGGTTTGGGCCCACTCACGCACGTCCGCGTAAGGGTAGTCCTCCAGCGCAGCAAAACCGGAAATGTTCCGCACCTTCAACTTGGTAAACAACGGCACGTTAATGCCAGCCAAAAACCGTGTAAGCCGCTCGGCGCTCGGCAAATGGCCGGAGTGCTCATGATGCCTGTGGATAAAGTCACCGCACAGCCCCATGAAGTTTTTATCCACATGCGGCGGCAAGCTCGGCGGTGGTGGCAGGTGCGCCACATGGCCGTGGCAGACCGAGCAATGCCCGCAGCGCTGCGGGGCTTGTTCATCACCAAAATACTGCGCCAGGCGCTGCCCCAGGCACTGTTCGGTGGCGAACAAATCGAGCATGGCGTGAATCCGCGCCACCTCCCCGACTTCGTGCTGCTTGAAGCCTGTGTATAACTCTTCGCTTAACGCATGGGGGTCAAAATCGGTATTCAGCAAACTGTAGACCTCGGTCATCTGCTTGCTTTCCAGCTCGATCAAGCCCTGTTCCTGAAAGTAATCCAGCGCTTTCACCACCCTGTTACGTTCGGCATTGTGCTGTTGGTACAGCGCGTCGAAATCCACGGTCGCCCAGGTTCTGGCGCGACTGCACACCTGGATAATCGCTGAGACAAATTGCTGTCGCTCGCCGGAAAAACGCGCCAGCAAGGCCTCGGGTTCGATCAGGTACTTGAAGCGGTACTCGGCATAAAACGCATAGCGCGGCGCGATCACGCCCTTGAGTTCCAACTGCACCAGCAGGGTCTTAAGCGGCAGCTCGCGGATATTGCTGTGGTCCGACAGTGACCTCAGCAAAAACTCCCACTGCCCCTCGCCTCGCGCGGCCTGCAACTCGTCCAGCACGCGGCGAATGCCGTCCTGCTCGGGCGTGTCGCCATATACAAAGTTTTCCAGCACATTGAGGCTGTCGCGGTTGGCCAGCACCAGGCAGTCCGAGGGTTGCCCATCACGCCCGGCGCGGCCGATTTCCTGGCTGTAGTTCTCGATGGATTTGGGCAGGTCGAAGTGCACCACGTTGCGAATGTCACTCTTGTCGATGCCCATGCCAAACGCGATGGTGGCGACGATGCAATTGGAGCGCCCACCCATAAAGCGCTGCTGGATACCTTCGCGTTTATCGTGGGGCAGACCGGCGTGATAGGCCTCGGCCTGGATGCCGTTGCGGTTCAGGTGCTCGGCGATCTGCTCGGCGGTTTTCTGCAACGTCACATACACGATGCTGGGCTGATTGGCGCGCTCGCTCATCCACTGCACCAGACGCCGACGCTTATCCGCACCAGCAACCGGCTCCACCAGCAGGTTGAGGTTGGGCCGGTAGAAGCCGGTGGTGACTACATCCTCAGGTGCAATGGCGAACTTGGCCTGCATGTCGGCAATCACCTTGGGCGTGGCTGTGGCCGTCAACAGCAGCGCCTGTGGGATATTGAACTGGCGCTGGTAGTCCGGCAGCTTCAAGTAGTCCGGGCGGAAGTTGTGGCCCCACTCGGAAATACAGTGCGCCTCGTCCACCACCAGCAGCGAGATCTGCACGCTTTACAGGAAGTTACGGAAGCGCTCGTTCTTCAGGCGCTCCACGGAAATCATCAGGATTTTCAGCTCACCCGAACGCGCGCGGGCCATGACGTCATTGGCGTCTTCACGGCTTTGCGCCGAATCGATGCTGCCGGCTGCAATGCCGTGGCGCTGCAGAAAACCAAGCTGGTCCTGCATCAACGCCAACAGCGGCGACACCACCAGCGTCAGGTGCGGCAGCAGCACCGCCGACAGCTGGTAACACAGGGACTTGCCCGACCCGGTAGGGAAAATTGCCGCCGCCGACCGCCCGCCCAGTACCGCGCGGACCGTCTGTTCCTGGCCTAAGCGAAACTGTGGATAACCAAAGACCTGCTGGAGGGTGTCGTGCATGAGCTGTCACTCCATTGACCGCTGAGTTGGCTCAAAAACATAGCTCGGAACATTCAGCGAATCGAGAAAGGTCGCAAGGAAAAAAGAGACAGGATGATACACAGAGTGGGGGATGGCCTAGGGCCGAAGTGGGCATATTCCGAGGTGGTAGCAGGATTACGCATATATAAAATGTGGGAGGGAGCTTGCTCGCCACAGCAAGCCCGCCTCCACTTTTAGATCTCTACTACAACCAGATCAGCGATTCTGCACGCGCTCGATCGCCGTGTCATACACCGGGTTGGCCTTCTGTTCCTTGGCCAACTGGTAGTGCCGCAACGCATCCGGGAACTGCCCCGCCGCCTCGTAGATCCGCGCAATGTTGTAGTACGCACCGGCGCGCACGGTGGCGGCATTCGCGCCGGTAGCTAGGGCGATGGCCTTGCGATTGGCCCAGATAGACTCGGCAGTATTGCCGGCCTTCTGATACGCCAGGCCCAGGTTGCCGTAGGCCTTGCCGAAACCATTGTCCAGATCGATGGCCTGGCGGAACAGCTCGATAGCCTGGTCCAGCTTGCCAGCCTGGTAGGCCGCTTCGCCTTGCAGGTTAAGACGCTTCGCATCGGTCTGTGCGGAGGAGCTGACAGCCACAGCCGTGACCGCGACGCTGTCATCCAGCAGCGGTTTGACCTCGTTCAGCACGTCCTTGGCTTCCACATTCACGCCGCTGAAGCTGTTGATGTCCTGGAAGTCGCCGCTGCCGGTCATGCGGAACACGGTCCAGAGGTTGCCGCTGCGGTTTTTCGGCACGTAGTACGTACGCACCAGGGACTGGCCCATGTACACAAATACCTTGGCCTCGCTGTTCGACAGCTGGCGCGAGCCTGGGTTGGCGAGGTTGGTGAAGTCATGCACCGCGTAAACGTAGCTTTCGCCGTAGTGTTTTTTCTGCAGGGTAATGGTTTCCGGGCCATAGCTGTCGACGTCATCCACGTCCAGCTCGGCGTCGGTGCCCTTCTGGTTTTCAAAATAGATATTGTTGTCGGGGAAGATCATGTGGGAGTCGAGGTCTTCCGGGTTTTTGCCCCAGGTCAGCACCACACGCAGGCCGTCGAGGTTCTCCATCACCGGGCTGACGGCATACGTCATGCCCTTGCACGGGCACTTCACCACCAGGTTGGAGTAGCCGGACTTCTTGATGATCAGCAAGTTGCTGGCGTCATCGGCGGATTCACTGGTGAGCGTCACCTGGCCTTGGGCATTGGTGCGGCCTACCACGTTCTGCGCGCCATTGCGTTGCAGCAGCACTTCGGCGTCGGCGATTTTCTGGTCCTTGACCACGGCGCTGAGCACTTCAATCGGCAACTGCTCGGCCTGGACCGCAAAAGCCACCGCACACAATGACATCGCCGAAGCGACACGAAGCAAACCCATGCTTAACTCCCTTTAAGTAGTGGGCGAAAGTGCCCTACAAGATTTTGCGCTGAAACATACGCTGAATTGAGTGGGCTGGCGGACTTTTTGTGCAGAATGTGACGTGGTTTTTATCCTGCATACCCGCGCACGCATTGCGCTACAATTGAGCATTGCGACCCAGGAGTACGCTGCAATGAGCGAACCGACGTTTGAGCAAAAACAGGATCACTACCACAAGATCCGCCGTTCCAATTACCTGGCCAGCCTGCGCCTGGAGGGGTTCGACACCCAGCCGAACGAAGTCGACAAACCCTTGCCGACCCGCGAAGCCGTTCTTGCCAAGTACCGCAAAACGCCGCACTGATGCTCGAAAAATACGGGGTGGGCCAGGATCCTTACTGCTATCCCTGTAGCAGCGTCCTGCGTAACCGCCTCGAGTTGTTTGACGAAGCACTCCTTCATCAAGCCGAGCGAGAACTCTCCGAAATCGCCGTAGGCAGCATCCCGCTATACCCACCCCCCTACAATCTCGAACGCCTGCAACACATCCACCGCACCCTGTTTGGCGATATCTACGACTGGGCTGGGGAGTTGCGCAGCGTCAACATTCAAAAAGGCAACACCCTGTTCTGCACCCCGGAACGTATCCCACCCGAAGCGGCGAAAATCATCCGGCAGATGGAACAGTCGAACTGGTACGTCGGTGCGACTCAAACTGAACTTGTTCATCTGATTGCCGAGGCTTATGGCGACCTCAACGTCATCCACCCCTTCCGCGAAGGTAATGGCCGCGCGCAGCGGATTCTGTTCGAGCAGATCATCGTGAACGCAGGCTTTTCGGTGAACTGGTGGCTGGTCAAACATGCGGCCTGGATACCGGCGAACATTGATGCAGTCGCGTGCGATTATCGAGGGCTGGAGGCGATTTTTGAGCGGTGCATCAGTAAACCCGTAAACGCTTGATCGACTGCAACCGACGGTCGATAAACAACCAAGCCAGCCACTGAGCTAAAAATGTGCAAACCGGCTTGCCCGGGATAGCGAATTTTCAGTCTGTACCTATATCGCTGACCCACTGTCATCGCGGGCAAGCCCGGCTCCCGCAATGGGCGGTTTTAGGTAAAAAGTCACTGTCAAATAGCAAATACCGGAAGCATCCGTAAGAAGCTACCAAACGGCGCGTAGCCCTTTTCCTAAACTGCTTCAAATACCCTCTCACCCCTCTACAGAACACCCCTTCGACTGACCGACACTAGCACCCTCTCAACTTTTGTCGGCAGAGCTCGTGAAAATGGATAGGACTCAATACACCCGCCACTATGGAAGGTTGGCACGATGACCGAATACACAAATTGGGCCACGCTCCTGATTTCCATCGCCTTCGCCGTCATAATCGACAGGAAATTGAGGTATCCCGAACTCAGAAAATGGGGCGGGCTCGTTCTCATAGTGATCGGCTCAACACTTCTCTTCGGCGCGACTTCCTGGCTAAGAGAACTACAACTCGACAGCCTTACGGCGTTCGCCTTTATCATCGGCATTCGCCTTTTGATTACACGTAACAAATACCGCCGCCAACGCAACCATCCTCCTCACCCACTCCTGCGTGCCCCCACCATGAACCTCGCCCCCAACTTCCCCGAAGACCCCGTCATGCAGCGCCTCTTGCAGCTGCTGCATGAAGAAATCGGCCTGCCGAAACACAAGACCATCCGCCTGCAGACTTCGCTCAATCTCGATTTGGGCTGTGACGGCGGTGAGGCCAAGCAACTCATGGAAGTGCTGGAACAGGAGTTTTCCCTCGACCTGGGCGACTACGACACTTATCGTTATTTCAACCCACCGGTGTTTGACGTCTTCCTCAAGCGGCGTGCCAAGGGGCGTGGCGAGAAGGTCCCATTGACCATCGGCATGCTCTACCTGGCCATCAAAACCAACAGCTGGGACACACAGACGCTGGAAAACCTGAGCTAATCCCGAAAGCAGCGAATACTAAATGTGGGAGCAGGCTTGCTCGCGAATGCGCTGGGTCAGTGAGAAATACTCTGCCTGACACCCCGTATTCGCGAGCAAGCCCGCTCCCACAGTTGGTTATGCGCCACCCTGGCGAACTGCCTAGATACCAAGGACCTTACATGGACGTAATGATGGGCCTGCTGGCCGCCTTGCTCTGGGGCGGCACGGATTTTCTGGTCGGCCTCAATGCCCGCGCTGTGGGCGTTAAGCGCGCGGTATATTTCGGCCAGGCGCTGGGCTTTCTGATCATGACCCTGCTGCTGGTCATCTTCCCCGCCTTGCTCCTCAAATCCCGGGACGCTTCGCTAAGCGTCTGGCTGCTGGGCATCGCTGCTGCGCTGTTCACCGTCTCCGGCGCCTTGGCACTGTCCAAGGCCTTCGCGCTGGGCAAGGCCGCTATCGTGGCACCGCTGGTGACGTCCTACGGCGTGGTCACCACCTTGCTGTCCTGGGCGACCGGTGAGCACATCAGCCTGGTCCAGCTCGGTTGCATCGGCCTGTGCGTCATCGGCGTGATCCTCTCCAGCCTCCACACAGAAAACGGCGTCCCGCACACCAGCTCGAACCGCGCCATCGCCTACGCCATGCTTGCGGCGTTGCTGTACGGCACCAGCTTCTGGCTGCAAGGCCGCTACACGCTGCCTGCGCTGGGGCCGATCAGCATGCTCTGGCTCGGTTACCTGGTGGGCCTGTGCGTACTGGTGGTGATGGTGCTGAAGATCAAGGACGGTCTGAAAATCCCGCCACTGAAAAACTGCGCGACGCTGACCGGCGCGAGCCTGATGAACCTGGGTGGGTTCTCGGCGTTTTCGTGGGGGGCGATGGCAGGGTCGGTGTCGGTGGTGACGGTGATCAGTACGTTGTCGGGCGGGATTGCGGCGATTCTGGGGTATGTGTTTTTCAAGGAGCGGTTGTCGGCGGTGCAGGTGTTGGGGGTTGTGCTGGTGCTGGTTGGGGCGGTGGTTTTGCATATCGCGCACTGAGCCTGCGTGCACAAAAAAGCCGCCCACTAGGGGCGGCTTTTTTACAGCGTCCGAATTTTACAACTTCGGACCCGCAGCCTTGATCGCGTCGCTCACTTCGAACTTCTTGAAGTTCTCGATGAACAGGCCGGCCAGCGCTTTCGCGGCTTCGTCGTAGGCAGCTTTGTCAGCCCAGGTGTTACGTGGGTTCAACAGGCCGGTTTCAACGCCCGGTACGGCCAGTGGCACGTCGAGGTTGATGGTGTCGAGGTGTTCGGTCTCAGCACCGATCAACGCGCCGCTCTGGATCGCTGCGATGACGCCGCGAGTGGTCGGGATGTTGAAGCGTTTGCCGACGCCGTAGCCGCCGCCGGTCCAGCCGGTGTTGACCAGGTAGACCTTGGAACCGAAGCCACGGATGCGCTTGATCAGCAGCTCTGCGTATTCGCCGGCCGGGCGTGGGAAGAATGGCGCGCCGAAGCAGGTGGAGAAGGTCGACTTGATGCCGCCGCCGGAACCCATTTCGGTCGAACCCACCAGTGCGGTGTAGCCGGACAGGAAGTGGTAGGCCGCTTGTTCTTCGCTGAGGATCGACACCGGTGGCAGCACGCCGGTCAGGTCGCAGGTCAGGAAGATTACTGCATTTGGCTCGCCGCCCAGGTTCTTCTCGGAACGCTTGGCAACGTGTTCCAGCGGGTAGGCTGCGCGGCTGTTCTGGGTCAGGCTGACGTTGGTGTAGTCGGCGTGCTTGGCATCGTCGATGACCACGTTTTCCAGCACGGCGCCATGCTTGATGGCTTTCCAGATAACCGGCTCGTTCTTCTCGGAGAGGTCGATGCACTTGGCATAGCAACCGCCTTCGATGTTGAACACCACGCCTTCGCCCCAGCCGTGTTCGTCGTCACCGATCAGGTAACGGCTTTCGTCGGCGGACAGGGTGGTTTTACCGGTGCCCGACAGGCCGAAGAACAGGGTCACGTCGCCTGCTTCGCCAATGTTGGCGGCGCAGTGCATCGGCATCACGTCGGAAGCCGGCAGCAGGAAGTTCTGCACCGAGAACATGGCTTTTTTCATTTCACCGGCGTAGCGCATGCCGGCGATCAGGACTTTTTTCTGTGCGAAGTTGAGGATCACGCAACCGTCGGAGTTGGTGCCGTCACGCTCAGGCACGCACTCGAAATTGGCCACGTTGAGCACTTGCCATTCTTCACGACCGGCCGGGTTGTACTGGGCCGGGTTGATGAACAGGCAACGACCGAACAGGTTCTGCCAGGCAGTCTGAGTGGTCATTTTCACGGCCAGGTAGTGGTCTTCGGAAGCCCCTACGTGAACGTGGGAAACGAAGTGCTCTTGCGCGTTATTGAATGCCTCGACGCGAGCCCACAGGGCATCGAACTTGTCGGCCGGGAACTTGCGGTTGATCGGGCCCCAGGCGATGGAAGCCTGGGTGGAAGGCTCTTCAACGATGAAACGGTCGACCGGTGAACGGCCGGTACGGTGACCGGTTTCAACGACCAGTGCGCCAGTATCGGCAAGCACGCCTTCACCGCGCTGCAGGGCTTCTTTGACCAGATCGTCAACACTCAGATCGGTGTATACGGCGTTATTGGCTTGCGTCATGAGGTTCCCCGTCGGCCTATGGCCGAGTGCTCCAAACGTTTTGTAGTAGAAAGTTGCGCACTACTACCGCGAAAAAAGTGGGCCGGATTATGCCAGAAAAGCCCAAAAAGAGTAGGGCCCTCCCGTCAGAACAGCGCTAATCCGGCATTCGTCAGGTGATTTACCTGTGCTTAAACGTTTTAGTGGCGGGTGTCGGAAGGGGTGTCGATACCCGCACCGGCGAACAACTGGGCGACATCGGCAGCATCGAACAGATAGCGCTGGTTACAGAACTGGCAGTCAATCTCGATATGCCCGCCGTGCTCCACTACCAAATCCTGTGCATCTTCCAGGCCGAGGCTGACCAAGGCATTGGCCGAACGCTCGCGCGAGCAGCTGCAATGGAAACGCAGGCCCTGTGCGTCGAACAGACGCACGGCCTCTTCGTGGTAGAGGCGATGCAGGATGGTTTCGTTGTCCAGGGCCAGCAGCTCTTCAGCGGTCAGGGTACCGGCCAGGGCGGTCAGCTTGCGCCAGCTGTCGGTACGCTCGTCGTCGTCCTTGATACGGTCTGCCGGCAATTGCTGCAGCAACAGGCCACGGGCGCGCTTGCCGTCGGCGTTGAGCCAGAATTTGGTGCCGACTTGCTGGGACATCACGAAATAGTTGGTGAAGCAGTCCGACAGGGTTTCGCCGTCGAGGTCGACGATGCCTTGGTAGCGCTGGCCCTCAGTCGGGTCGACGGTAATCGCCAGTACGCCGTTGGCCATCAGGTCGGACAGCGTGGCGTCCGCGGTAATCAAGTCGGCGTCGTAACGCGCCAGGCCGCGGATCTCGCGCTCGCTGGAGCACTCGATCATCAGCATCGGCACCGGGCCTTCGGAACGGGCCTGCAGGATCAGCAAACCGTCGAATTTCATGGTGCCCACCAGCAGCGAAGCCGCCGCCATCAGCTCACCGAGCAATTGCGCGACCGGCTCCGGATAGGGGTGCTTGGCAAGGACTTCGGCGTAGCTGCGCTCCAGCGAGACCAGTTCGCCGCGGGCGTCGTTCTCGTCGAAGATGAAGCGTTGGGTGAAGTCGGTATCCGGTAGATCAGTCATAGGTCTGGGTATCTGAATTGATGACAAAATGATTACAAGGTTTATAGAATTAAACGCTTTAGCACCATGTTGGTGCGGCTTTCTTCTGGAAACGGAGAGCTTAATTGAGCGTAGAGGGACAGTTTATGAACAATCCGGGTTTGTTCCAAGCCAAGTGGAACCTCCGGCGATGGGCTCTTTGCAATCTACTCGCTATCGGGCTGCTGTGTTTTTGGCTGTGGCCCACGGGCCAGATGCTCTGTGTGATTTTCGACGAGTGGCTGTTTCATCTGCTCAATGACCCGCTGGCGAGTAACTCAACGTGGCTGCATGTGTGGGCCGTAGCGAGTTTGCGACCATTTGATGCGGTGGTCGGGGTGATTCTGCTGGCGCTGCTGATTCGTGGCGACTGGGTCTTCAAGGCCGTGCAGGTGCGCCAGGCGACGTTAGGTTTTGTCGGAATTTTGCTGCTGCTGTTGTTCATCCGCATGCTCTTTTCAAAACTCGCAGCACAGATGGGCTGGCAACACAGTAGCCCGTCGATGGTGATCAGCGGGGCGGTGCAGATGAGTGACTATTTCCCGGGGCTGGAGAAAACCTGGGAGCTGAAGGACCGTTCAAGCCAGAGTTTCCCGGGGGACCATGCGTCCGTATTGCTGATCTGGGGGATGTTCATGACGGTGTTCGCCAAGCGCATTGGCCAGGTGCTGGTGATCTGGGGCCTGGCGCTGTTGTTCATGATGCCGCGACTGGTTGCGGGCGCGCACTGGGGGCAAGACGATTATATCGGCGGCGTGCTGCTGGCCCTGTTGGCACTGGGCTGGGGGTATTACACGCCGTTTGCCGCGAAGGTGTCGGAGGCGTTGCTGCGCGTGACGGCGCCCATCTTCGGGTTACTGGGTAAGCTGCCGGTGATCGGGCGATTGAGCGTCATACGCGCCGCAGCGTAACGGTACAGGCTGACTGTGGGAGCGGGCTTGCTCGCGAATGCGGAGTGTCAGGTTAAGCGTTTCTCACTGACCCACCGTTTTCGCGAGCAGGCCCGCTCCCGTATTTGACCTCCGATTGCCTGGAGATTTACGCAATCACTCGTCATTGCCACTGCCGCGAAACTTGAACAGGTCGCGGCGTTGCTTCTTGCTCGGCTTGCCATCGGTGGTCATGCCGGTAGCGCCCGCCTTGCGCATGGCCGCCGCATTTTCGCGCTTGGCGACGCTGGCTTCGGTCTCGGCGTACAGCGCCTGAGCCTCTGGAGCGCCACGCCGTACAACGGAAAGCGCCTGCACCACGACCGTCTTTTCGTCAAAACCGGTACGAATCTGCAACTCGTCGCCGACACGTGGCTCTTTGCCCGGCTTGCAGCGCTCGCCGCGATGATGCACCTTGCCGCTCTCGATGGCAGCCTTGGCCAGGGCACGCGTTTTATAGAAGCGTGCGGCCCACAACCACTTGTCCAGACGGACCTTTTCTTCCTCTTCCTGCTTTTGAGCCACTTGAATTCCTCGCTCTGAAAAATGTCGCAACTTTACCGTTGAAACCCTTCGACGCATAAACCCCAAGGCTCACCTAAGATACGCCAGGTAGCACCCTGTTTTCGCGAGGATTCGCTGTGACCGACTTTCCGATTTCACTCACCTCGCCTAACCAACGGTGCGTGGGGTGCCAGCAAAGCGAGCCCCTGGGGTTCGATTTTGCATTTGCCTACCAGCCCATCGTAGACCTTCGCGACCATTCGATTTTTGCCAATGAGGCGTTGGTGCGCGGCGTCAATGGCGAAGGCGCGATGTCAGTGCTGGACCAGGTCAACGACAGCAACCGCTATCGTTTCGACCAGCGCTGCCGTACCCAGGCAATTGCCCTGGCTGCTGAGCTGGGCATGCAAACGCACCTTTCCATCAATTTCATGCCCAACGCCGTGTACCGCCCGGAGCTGTGTATCCGCAGCACCCTGGAGGCGGCTCGGGCGCACAACTTCCCGCTGAACCAACTGATTTTCGAAACACTGGAAAGCGAGCACGTAGATAACTATCGCCATTTGACGAATATTCTGCGTGAATATCGCGAATTCGGTTTCAAGACCGCCATCGACGATTTCGGCGCGGGCTATTCGGGGCTGAATCTGCTGGCCGATTTCCAACCTGACTTGATCAAACTCGACATGGCGCTGATTCGCGATGTCGACAAGGACCGTGTCCGTCAGGTGATCGTCCGGGGGATTGTCACAATCTGTGAGCAGTTGGGGGTTACTGTCATCGCCGAAGGCATCGAAAGTGCCGGCGAGCGCGACTTCCTGTCCGACTGCGGAATATTTCTGATGCAGGGCTACTGGTTCGCCAAGCCCGCATTCAAAGCCCTGGCCGAGGTTTCTCCGCGCGCCTGGGCGAATTAACCGGTTACCCATATTGAAGACATTTGACCATTTGACCGTTGTGGGTCTGCGTGAGTGGGTGGCACTTCCCGACTTGGGAGTGGCTGGCCTGCGCGCGAAGATCGACACCGGTGCCAGCACCTCCAGCCTGCACGCCACTGATATCGAGCCATTTGAGCGCGACGGTGAGAAGTGGGTGCGCTTCACTGCGCATCTGGGCAGCGTGGTGCAACTGCGTCACCGGCGCTGTGAAGCGCCCCTGGTGACGATGAAAACCATCAAGAGCTCCAACGGCCATGCGCAGGTGCGCTATGTGATCAGCACCACGCTGGCGCTGGGGGATCGGGTATGGCGGGTGGAGTTCACCCTGGCCTGCCGCAAAGCCATGCGTTACCGCCTGTTGCTGGGTTCCAAGGCGCTGATTGACGGCCATCTGGTCGTCAGCCCCGGCGTCAAGTACGTTCAAGACAAGCCGGTGTTCCCGGTCTCTACTATTTCTGCCCCAGGTGCTGCATGAAGATTGCTGTGCTGTCGCGAAACCCGCGTCTGTATTCCACCCGCCGCCTGGTCGAGGCCGGCACCGAACGTGGCCACGAAATGGTGGTGATCGACACGTTGCGGGCCTATATGAACATTGCCAGCCACAAGCCGCAGATCCACTACCGGGGCAAGCCGCTGGAAGGCTTCGACGCGGTGATCCCGCGGATCGGCGCTTCGGTAACGTTCTACGGCTGTGCGGTGCTGCGCCAGTTTGAAATGATGGGCGTGTTCCCGCTGAATGAGTCCGTGGCCATTGCACGCTCGCGGGACAAGCTGCGTTCGCTGCAACTGCTGTCACGTCGCGGCATCGGCCTGCCGGTGACCGGTTTTGCCCACTCCCCGGATGACATCCCGGACCTGATCGAGATGGTCAACGGCGCGCCGCTGGTGATCAAGGTGCTGGAAGGCACCCAGGGCATCGGCGTGGTGCTGTGTGAAACCGCAACGGCCGCCGAGTCGGTGATCGAGGCGTTCATGGGCCTCAAGCAAAACATCATGGTGCAGGAATACATCAAGGAAGCCGGTGGCGCGGATATCCGTTGTTTCGTGGTCGGGGACAAGGTGATTGCCGCCATGAAGCGCCAGGCCAAGCCGGGCGAGTTCCGCTCCAACCTGCACCGTGGTGGCAGCGCCAGCCTGATCAAGATTACCCCGGAAGAACGCATGACGGCGCTGAGGGCGGCCAAGGTGATGGGCTTGGCGGTAGCGGGTGTGGATATCCTGCGCTCCAACCATGGGCCGCTGGTGATGGAGGTGAACTCATCGCCGGGCCTGGAAGGCATCGAGACCACCACGGGCAAGGATGTGGCGGGGATCATTATTCAGCATCTGGAGAAGAATGGTGGGCCGAACATGACTCGGACCAAGGGCAAGGGCTGAGTAACAAACGCCACAAACCACTGTGGGAGCGGGCTTGCTCGCGAAAGCGCCGAATCAGTCAATACATC
>NZ_JBAWDE010000074.1:0-12903 GCF_049590575.1 Pseudomonas sp. | reverse complement strand
ACCCCGACCGAGCCGCAGGCGCCCGCCGTGGCCGAGCGCATCGTGGATGGCCGCACCACCTATATCCTCAACAGCATCCTTGAAGACGTGATCAAGAAAGGTACCGGTCGCCGCGCACTGGCGCTGAACCGTCCGGATATCGCCGGCAAGACCGGCACCACCAACGAATCCAAGGACGCCTGGTTCTCCGGCTACAACGCCGACTACGTGACCACCGTGTGGACCGGCTACGACCAGCCGGAAAGCCTCGGCCGCCGCGAGTTCGGTGGCACCGTCGCGCTGCCGATCTGGATGAGCTACATGGGCGCTGCCTTGAAGGACAAGCCGCCGCATACACAGCCGGAGCCGGAAGGCATTCTCAGCCTGCGGATCGACCCGGTCAGCGGCCGTGCGGCTTCGCCAAGCACGCCGAATGCGTACTTCGAACTGTTCAAGAGCGAAGACACGCCACCGTCGGTCAACGAGCTGGGCAATGGCGTTGCTCCAGGCAGCCCGCTGCCGGCGGATGAGGCGGCGCCGATCGATCTGTTCTAACCCGATCCAATGTGGGCGAGGGGCAAGCCCCCTCCAACCTTTGGATTTCCACCCGGTTCAAATTAATCGCCGGCCCACAAAAAAGCCCCGACTCGCAAGAGCCGGGGCTTTTTTTGTGGATACGCTACAACGGCTTAGCCGTTGAACACATCATCCACGCTTTGCAGCGGGTAGTGCTTCGGATATGGCAGGGTGGCCACACCGGTCTCGATGGCGGCCTTGGCCACGGCATCGGAGATCAGGGTGATCAGGCGCTTATCCATTGGTTTCGGGATGATGTACTCACGGCCGAACTCCAGTTTGATACCACCGTAGGCGTCGCACACTTCCTGAGGGACCGGCAGCTTGGCCAGTTCGCGCAGGGCGTTGGCGGCAGCGACTTTCATCTCTTCGTTGATGCGCTTGGCGCGAACGTCCAGGGCGCCACGGAAGATGAACGGGAAGCCCAGTACGTTGTTGACCTGGTTCGGGTAGTCCGAACGGCCGGTGGCCATGATCACGTCGTTACGGGTGGCGTGTGCCAGTTCCGGGGAAATTTCCGGGTCCGGGTTGGAGCAGGCGAACACGATCGGGTTGGCCGCCATGGACTTGAGGCCTTCGGCGCTCAGCAGGTTCGGGCCGGACAGGCCAACGAACACGTCTGCACCGTCAAGGGCGTCAGCCAGGGTGCGCTTGTCGGTAGCGTGGGCAAACATCGCCTTGTACTGGTTCAGGTCGGTACGCTCGGACTGGACCACGCCCTTGCTGTCGACCATGAAGATGTTTTCCAGCTTGGCGCCCATGCTCACCAGCAACTTCATGCAGGAGATGGCTGCAGCGCCGGCGCCCAGGCAGACGATCTGCGCGTCAGCCAGGGTTTTGCCGGCGATTTCCAGGGCGTTGATCATGCCGGCCGCGGTGACGATCGCGGTGCCGTGCTGGTCATCGTGGAATACTGGAATGTCGCACTGCTCGATCAGGGCCTTTTCGATCTCGAAGCACTCAGGTGCCTTGATGTCTTCCAGGTTGATGCCACCGAAGGTGATGGAAATGCGCTTTACGGTGTCGATGAAAGCCTGCGGGCTTTCGGAGTCGACTTCGATGTCGAATACGTCGATGCCGGCGAAGCGCTTGAACAGCACGCCCTTGCCTTCCATGACTGGCTTGGAAGCCAATGGGCCGAGGTTACCCAGGCCCAGAATCGCGGTGCCATCGGAAATCACTGCAACCAGGTTGCCTTTGCCGGTGTACTTGTACGCCAGTTCGGGGTCGCGGGCGATTTCACGTACGGGCTCGGCAACGCCAGGGCTGTAGGCCAGCGACAGGTCGCGGGCGGTGGCAGTGGCTTTGGTGAGCTCTACACTCAGCTTTCCTGGACGAGGATGGGCATGATATTCGAGAGCGGCAGTTTTCAAATCAGACATATCGGCATTCCGCTTTTACTGTTGGTCGACGGACCGCCGAGGATACGCGTGTCGCAAAGTCCCTACAAGACTGGGCAGTCACAGGTGTCAAGGGCCCAACAATAAGACTTTCGGCCAAGAGCCACGGGATACAAGGGCTCAACTGTTCACAATCGAATTAAAAAATGTCTACAATTTTTTATTCAAACGTCGATTTGAGCATGCTCGGATCGGTCAGCGGCAGCAGCCAGCGCGCCTGGCCATTTTTCAGGCCGCCCCGCCGCGAGCGATCCTGTACCCAGCCACGCACCTCAATGGCGCGACCTTGCAGACCATTGAGCATGACGCTGTCGAATTGCCGGACCTGATCGGGGGCAATGCGTAATACCAGCGCCCCCTGCAATTCAATCCAGATACCGCCGCGATTGCGTTCGATCTTGCTCACCCGGCCACTGACCAGGGCAAAGCCGGATTGTTTGAGTTGTGCCACGGGCTGCGCCGGCGACTGTCGCCAAAGACCCAGGCGCGCCTGGCGAGCGCTGTTTTCGGCAGCCTGCTGACACACAGCCAAATCCACATTCGGTGCGACACCCACCTGAAACCCCAGGCCCTCGGCCAGCAGCTGCGCCTCCAGGTTCTCGCCGTTGGCGCCGTAGAGATGGGCCAGGGTCCGACCGTAGCGATCTTTGCCCTCACGCCCCGCCAGCAAGCCGACGCGCCCGCCGCTGGCATCCACCAGCGCCTGCAAACGCTGACGCGCAGCCACGGCGAAAGGCTCCTCAGTGCGGCCCTTTTTGGCGGTTTCCGGCGCGTTAATGCCAATCAACCGCACGCTGCGGCCATCCTTGAGGCGCAGCGTGTCGCCATCCACCACGCGCTGCACTTCCACCTGTGGGAGGGACGCCGGCGCGGAGCAAAATACCTCGGCATGTGCGGCCGATAGCCAAATCCCGGGCACAAAAAAGGCGCCCACAAGGGACGCCTTTTTCAACAGCTGGCAAAAGCCCATAAGGCTTTTGAGCCTTACTCTGCTGGAGTAGCAGCAGGCTTCTTGCCGAAAGCACCAAAGCGATCTGCGAAGCGCTGTACACGGCCGCCGGTGTCCAGAGTTTTCTGCTTACCGGTGTAGAACGGGTGGCACTCGTTGCATACGTCAGTACCCAGTGGCTTGCACAGGTTCGAGCGAGTTTCGAACTTGTTGCCGCAGCTGCAGGTAACTTCGATGGTTTCGTACGCTGGATGGATATCGGCTTTCATGGCACTTCCTCGGGCTAGCGTGCCGCCACTCGACACTATTGTCGAATACCGCACGTAATTAGGCCGCGGATTCTACCAGACCTTTTCAATCGCGCAAGCGCCAGCACCGTTCGCCCGTAGAGATAAAAGCACCTTTCATCAGAAAACCATGGCATACCCAAGGCTTCCCCCGTCTGCTAGGCTCCCGCCCCTGCACCACCGCCTGCCTTTACAGATGAGACTCCCCGCGTGCCCGACGCCATATTGCGCCTAGCCCTGCCCTCGCCCCTGCGCCGACTGTTCGATTACCGAGCCCCGGCCGGTGTGCTGCGGGCACAGTTGCAGCCGGGCATGCGCGTGCGTGTGCCATTCGGGCGACGGGAAATGATCGGCATCCTGATCGAAATCGCCGACCACAGCGAAGTCCCTGCAGAAAAACTCAAGCCGGCCGTGGCGATCCTCGACGAGACGGCGCCGCTGCCGCCCGCGCTGTTCAAGCTGTGCCTGTGGACCGCTCAGTACTACCAGCACAGCCTGGGCGATACCTTGAGCTGGGCGCTGCCGGTATTGCTGCGCCAGGGCGAACTGGCCGAGGCACGCCAGGAGCGTTTCTGGTCGACAGTGCCCGGCGCGCGCCTCGACGACCCGCGTATCGCCCGCGCACCGCGCCAGCGTGAAGCCCTGGCCACGCTGGCCCAACACCCCCACGGCGTGGCGCACCAGCTGTTAAGCAAGCTGATGCTGAGCAAAGACAGCCTCGACCTGCTGTTGGCCAAGGGCCTGGTGCAGGTGGAAATCCGCAAGCACGCGCCCGACCCGCGCCACGAACACTGGCTGGCCCAGACGGAACTGCCGCTGAACCCCGAGCAACGCGCGGCGTATGAGGCGATTCGCGCCGGTTTCGACAGCTTCCATGCGTTCCTGCTAGCCGGCGTTACCGGCAGCGGCAAGACCGAAGTGTATTTGCAGCTGATCCGCGAAACCCTGCAGGCCGGCAAACAGGCGCTGGTGCTGATCCCCGAGATCAACCTGGGCCCGCAGACCCTGGCGCGTTTCGAGCAGCGCTTCAACGCGCGGATCGCGCTGGTGCACTCGGCGGTCAACGACCGCGAACGCCTGGAATCCTGGCTGGCCGCGCGCGATGGCGAGGCCGACATTATTATCGGCACCCGCTCGGCGCTGTTCACGCCAATGAAAAACCCCGGACTGATCATCATTGATGAAGAGCACGACGGCTCCTACAAACAGCAAGAAGGCCTGCGCTACCACGCCCGCGACCTGGCGCTGGTGCGCGCGCGCCAGGAAGACATCCCGATCGTGCTGGGCTCGGCCACGCCGTCCCTGGAAAGCCTGCACAACGCCTACACCGGCCGGTATGGGCTCCTACGCTTGAATGAGCGTGCGGGTGGCGCCAAACAACCACGCTTCCTGCGCCTGGACGTAAAAAGCCGCCCGCTGGACAGCGGCATTTCCGGGCCGATGCAACAAGCCATCGGCCAGACCCTCGCCGCCGGCCAGCAGGTATTGGTGTTTCTCAACCGCCGCGGCTTTGCACCGACGCTGCTGTGCCATGACTGCGGCTGGATGTCCGAATGCGAGCGCTGCGATGCGCGCATGACCGTGCACCAGCGCTACGGCGAGTTGCGTTGCCACCACTGCGGCCACGTGGAGCGCACACCGCGCCACTGTCCACAGTGCGGCAAAGTGGATTTGCGCCCGGTGGGTGCGGGCACCGAGCGCGCCGAAGAGCGCCTGGGCATTCTGTTCCCGGATTACCCGGTGCTGCGGGTGGACCGCGACAGCACTTCGCGCAAAGACGCGATGAATCAACTGTTCGCCACCATTCAGAAGGGCCAGCCATGCATCCTGGTGGGCACGCAGATGCTTGCCAAAGGGCATCACTTCCCACGGGTGACGCTGGTGTCGATCCTGGATGCCGACGGCGGTCTGTTCTCCGGCGACTTCCGCGCCAGCGAGCGCATGGCGCAGCTGATCGTGCAGGTCGCCGGCCGCGCCGGGCGTGCCGAGGAGCCGGGCAAAGTGATTATCCAGACGCACCTGGCCGACCATCCGCTGCTGATTCAGCTGACAGAACAAGGCTACTTTGCCTTCGCCGAGCAGGCGCTGAGCGAACGCCGCTCCGCCGGCCTGCCGCCGTTCGCGCACCTCGCGCTGTTGCGCGCCGAAGCGCACAAACCGGGGCAGGCCGAAGGTTTTCTGGATGAAGCCTGCAGCGCCGCCGAACGTTTGCTCGGCGAGCTGGGTCTGACCGGCATCGAGTTGCTCGGCCCGGTCCCCGCGCCCATGGAGCGCCGCGCCGGGCGTTATCGTGCTCAGCTACTCTTGCAGGCGACGTCCCGCGCGCCCCTGCATCGGCTATTAAGTAGCTGGTTGCTTGCCCTGGAGCAAATGCCCAGCGGCCGGCAAGTGCGATGGTCGCTGGACGTAGACCCGGTAGATTTGTATTAAGCCTGGCCACAGGTCCCGCGAAGGTTGGCAAGCCCGCCCTCGCCACGGATAATGCCCAGTTTTTCCACCTGCGCATCGCGCGCCGCCGCTTGCGGTCGAAAGAGAACACCATGAAAGACACCATTCGCCAGCTGATCCAACAAGCCCTCACCCAACTCGTCAACGAAGGTGTGTTGCCTGAAGGCCTGACGCCGGCGATCCAGGTGGAAAACACCCGCGACAAGACCCACGGTGACTTCGCCAGCAACATCGCGATGATGCTGTCCAAGCCTGCGGGCATGAAGCCGCGCGACCTGGCGGAAAAAATCATCGCCGCGCTGCCTGCCGACGAGAGCGTCACCAAGGCCGAAATCGCCGGCCCTGGCTTCATCAACTTCTTCCAGAACACCCAGGCCCTGGCTGCGCGCCTGGACGCGGCCCTGGCCGACGCCAGGATCGGCGTGCGCAAGGCCGGCCCGTTGCAGCGCGTGGCAGTTGACCTGTCGGCGCCCAACCTGGCCAAAGAGATGCACGTGGGCCACCTGCGCTCGACCATCATTGGCGACGGCGTGGCGCGGGTGCTGGAGTTCCTCGGTGACACCGTGATCCGCCAGAACCACGTGGGCGACTGGGGCACCCAGTTCGGCATGCTGATGGCGTACCTGCAGGAAAACCCGATCACCAGCAACGAGCTGGCCGACCTGGAAAACTTCTACCGCGCCGCCAAGAAACGCTTCGACGAATCCGAAGCGTTCGCCGACCGCGCCCGTGGCCTGGTGGTCAAGCTGCAAGCCGGTGACCAGGAATGCCTGGAGCTGTGGGGCCGCTTCCGTGAGATCTCGCTGTCGCACTGCCAGGAAATCTACGAACTGCTCAACGTCAAATTGACCATGGCCGACGTGATGGGCGAAAGCGCCTACAACGACGACCTGATCAATGTGGTCAACGACCTCAAGGCCGCCGGCCTGCTGGTGGAGAGCAATGGCGCACAGTGTGTGTTCCTCGAAGAATTCAAGACCGCCGACGGCGAGCCGCTGCCGGTGATCATCGTCAAGGCCGACGGCGGCTACCTCTACGCCACCACCGACCTGGCGGCCGTGCGCTACCGCAGCGGCGTGCTGAAAGCCGACCGTGCGCTGTATTTCGTCGACCAGCGCCAGGCCCTGCACTTCCAGCAAGTGTTCGAAGTGGCGCGCCGCGCCGGTTTCGTCACCCACCCGATGCACATGGAACACATGGGCTTCGGCACCATGAACGGCGCCGATGGCCGCCCGTTCAAGACCCGTGACGGCGGCACCGTGAAGCTGATCGACCTGCTGAACGAAGCCCAGGACCGCGCCTACAACCTGGTGAAGGAAAAGAACCCGGAGCTGGCCGAGGCCGACCTGCGCAACATCGCCCGTGTGGTGGGGATTGGCGCGGTGAAATACGCCGACCTGTCCAAGCACCGCACCAGCGACTACAGCTTCAACTTCGAGCTGATGCTCAACTTCGAAGGCAATACCGCGCCGTACCTGCTGTACGCCTACACCCGCGTGGCCGGTGTGTTCCGCAAGCTGGGCAAGGATTTCAGCCAGGTCGAAGGCCAGATCGTGCTGGATGCCCCGCATGAACAGGAGCTGGCGGCCAAATTGGCGCAGTTCGGCGAAGTGCTGAACAGCGTCGGCGACAAAGGCACGCCGCATATCCTCTGCACCTATCTGTACGAAGTCGCCGGCCTGTTCTCCAGCTTCTACGAGAACTGCCCGATCCTCACCGCCGACGACGAAGCCCAGAAGCAAAGTCGCCTGCGCCTCGCCGCGCTGGCTGGACGGACCCTCAAGCAAGGCCTGGAGCTGTTAGGCCTGGAAACCCTGGAGCGTATGTAAGTTGGCTGCCAAGAAAAAACCTGCACCCAAGCGCGGCGCCAGCCGCTACCAGGCACCCGCCAAGAAGCCGATTCCGGGCTGGTTGTGGATGGCCATCGGCCTGGCGGTCGGCGCGTTTGTCGTGATCCTGATGAAGCTGGAGCCGGGCAAGGGCGATGACGTCAAGCGCGTCAAGCAAGAGCAGCAGAAGGCCACGAAAATGGCCGAAGCCAATAAGACCGCGCCTAGCCCGACTGCACCGGTGAAGCCGAAGTACGATTTCTACACGCTGTTGCCGGAATCCGAAGTGATCGTGCCGCCCGACGCCGTGCCGGAAAAAACCCTGCCGACGCCGCAAGTGCCGACCACCCCGGTGACGCCGGCGGAAGCGGCGAAAATCGACACTGCGCGCGCCCAGGCCGCACTGGCCGGGATCACCCCGCCGCCAGCGCCACCGGTTGCCGAGACCAAGGCGGCGCCGGTGACCAAGTTTTTCCTGCAAGCCGGCTCGTTCCCGAAACAGGCGGACGCGGATCGCGTGCGTGCGCAGATCATCCTGCTGGGCCAGACGGTGACAGTGGAATCCGGCACGGTGAAGGACGCCACTTGGTACCGCGTGCTGGTAGGGCCGTTCAGCAACCGTGAACAGCTGACCGTGGCGCAGAAGCAATTGGCCGGCGCAGGGTTTAGCAACCTGTTGTTACAACAACGTCAGAGCCGCTGATTCAAGCTTAGCGCGGATCAAAATGTGGGAGGGGGCTTGCCCCCGATAGCAGTAGATCAGTCAATATTTTTGGCGACTGATGCACCGCCATCGGGGGCAAGCCCCCTCCCACATTTGGTTTTGCGGTGTGCTTGAGAATGTGTAGGACGTATAAACACCACTCGTCCGTACACCCTTCCTACGGTTGAAATCCCCCCCGCCACCCCCATATGAGAATCCATCAGGGCATTTTCGCCCCGCTGCGTGGAGACTCTCCCCTTGACCACCATCGTTTCAGTACGTCGCCACGGCAAAGTCGTCATGGGCGGCGACGGCCAGGTTTCCCTTGGCAATACCGTGATGAAAGGCAACGCGAAAAAAGTCCGTCGCCTGTACCACGGCCAGGTGCTTGCAGGCTTTGCCGGCGCTACCGCCGACGCCTTCACCCTGTTCGAACGTTTTGAAGGCCAGCTGGAAAAACACCAGGGCCACCTCGTTCGCGCCGCTGTCGAACTCGCCAAAGAATGGCGCACCGACCGCTCCCTCAGCCGCCTGGAAGCCATGCTCGCGGTCGCCAACAAAGACGCCTCCTTGATCATCACCGGTAACGGCGACGTGGTTGAGCCCGAGCATGGCCTGATCGCCATGGGCTCCGGCGGCGGCTACGCCCAGGCGGCAGCCAGCGCACTGTTGAAGCAAACCGACCTGTCGGCCCGCGAAATCGTTGAGACTGCGCTGGGCATCGCTGGCGATATCTGCGTGTTCACCAACCACAACTTCACCATTGAGGAGCAGGACCTCGCCGAATAAGCCGTAGGCTTATTCCCGCTTGAGGCCGCCAAACACTATGTCCATGACTCCCCGCGAAATCGTCCATGAACTCAATCGCCATATCATCGGCCAGGACGATGCCAAGCGCGCCGTTGCCATTGCGCTGCGTAACCGCTGGCGCCGGATGCAACTGCCCGAAGAACTGCGCGTTGAAGTAACTCCGAAGAACATCCTGATGATCGGCCCGACCGGTGTCGGTAAAACCGAAATCGCCCGGCGCCTGGCCAAGCTGGCCAACGCCCCGTTCATCAAGGTCGAAGCCACCAAGTTCACCGAAGTCGGCTATGTGGGCCGCGACGTCGAGTCGATCATCCGTGACCTGGCCGACGCTGCCCTGAAGCTGTTGCGCGAACAGGAAATGACCAAGGTCAGCCACCGCGCCGAAGATGCCGCCGAAGAACGTATCCTCGACGCCCTACTGCCACCGGCACGCATGGGCTTCAACGAAGACGCCGCGCCGGCCTCGGATTCCAACACCCGCCAACTGTTCCGTAAGCGCCTGCGTGAAGGGCAGCTGGATGATAAGGAAATCGAGATCGAAGTGGCCGAAGTGTCCGGCGTCGACATCTCTGCGCCGCCTGGCATGGAAGAAATGACCAGCCAGTTGCAGAACCTGTTCGCCAACATGGGCAAGGGCAAGAAGAAAAGCCGCAAGCTCAAGGTGAAGGAAGCGCTGAAACTGGTGCGCGACGAAGAAGCCGGGCGCCTGGTCAACGAGGAAGAGCTCAAGGCCAAGGCCCTGGAAGCCGTCGAGCAGCACGGCATTGTGTTTATCGATGAGATCGACAAGGTGGCCAAGCGCGGCAACTCCGGCGGCGTCGATGTGTCCCGCGAGGGTGTGCAGCGCGACCTGCTGCCGCTGATCGAAGGCTGCACCGTGAACACCAAGCTGGGCATGGTCAAGACCGACCACATCCTGTTCATCGCCTCCGGTGCGTTCCACCTGAGCAAGCCAAGCGACCTGGTACCGGAGCTGCAAGGCCGCCTGCCGATTCGCGTCGAGCTGAAAGCGCTGACGCCGGGCGACTTCGAGCGCATCCTCAGCGAGCCGCACGCGTCGCTCACCGAGCAGTACCGCGAGCTGCTGAAAACCGAAGGCCTGGCCATCGAGTTCCAGCCCGACGGCATCAAGCGCCTGGCGGAGATCGCCTGGCAGGTCAACGAGAAGACCGAGAACATCGGTGCCCGTCGTTTGCACACCTTGCTGGAGCGTCTGCTGGAGGAGGTGTCCTTCAGCGCTGGCGATTTGGCTGGCGCGCAGAATGGCGAAGTGATCAAGATCGACGCTGAATACGTCAACAGCCACTTGGGCGAATTGGCGCAGAACGAAGACTTGTCGCGCTATATTCTGTAAGCCTCACACAGAATCGCTTCGCCTTAATGTGGGAGGGGGCTTGCCCCCGATAGTGGTGTATCAGTCAGCACACCTGACACTGACACACCACTATCGGGGGCAAGCCCCCTCCCACATTTTGAAGCCGGCTTCTTCAGGATTATTACCAATGTCCAAATTCCCTACGGCTGTAAACCTGCACAAAACCTCCAACACCCTCGGCCTCACCTACGGGCCCGACGAGGTGTATCAACTCTCCGCCGAACTGCTGCGCACCCACTCGCCTTCCGCCGAGGTCCAGGGCCACGGCAAGCCCATCCTGCAATTCGGCAAGCTCAATGTACGGCTGACCAATGTCGAACCGGCCGGTCAGTACGCACTGAAATTGACCTTTGACGACGGGCATGACAGCGGTTTGTTCACCTGGGATTACCTCTACCAATTGGCCGTGCGTCAGGATGCGCTGTGGGCCGATTATCTTGCCGAGCTCAAGGCGGCCGGCAAAACCCGCGACCCGAGCCAGTCGGTCGTGCGGCTGATGCTCTAGCCCAGGCTTCTTGCTCTTTAGAGGGCATTTTCTAATTTCATCTGCTTGAATGCCTTGTCGCGTGGCCAATGATTGGCCCGCTTGCGAAAAAAATTAAACTCGGGTAACCAATGGAACTGGCAAGTTCCCTGCATTTGACGATGCGGTATCAACGGTCACCCGAGTCGCAGTACCAGGCTTGTGTTGTGTATCGAAACCTCGTGCGCAGCGGTCCCCGGTACTCGTCTTTCGGACAATGGAGCGTCGTAGATGAGTAACAAGAATAACGATGACTTGAAACGCCAGGCCTCGGAAAACACCCTGGGGCTCAACCCGATCATCGCGTTACGTAAAAAGGATTTACTGGCCTCGGCGAAGATGGTGCTGACCCAAGCCATCAAGCAACCGTTGCACAGCGTCAAGCACGTTGCCCATTTTGGCGTGGAATTGAAGAACGTGATGTTCGGCAAATCCCCGCTGGTGCCCGAAAGCGACGACCGCCGCTTCCACGACCCGGCCTGGAGCCAGAACCCGCTCTATAAGCGTTACCTGCAAACCTACCTGGCGTGGCGCAAGGAACTGCACGACTGGATCGGCGACAGCAACCTGTCAGAGCAGGACATCAGCCGCGGCCACTTCGTGATCAACCTGATGACCGAGGCCATGGCGCCCACCAACAGCGCGGCCAACCCGGCGGCCGTAAAGCGCTTCTTCGAGACCGGCGGCAAGAGCCTGCTCGACGGCCTTTCGCATCTGGCCAAGGACATGGTGCATAACGGCGGCATGCCCAGCCAGGTCAACATGGGCGCCTTTGAAGTGGGCAAGACCCTGGGCACCACCGACGGCGCGGTGGTGTTTCGCAACGACGTGCTGGAGCTGATCCAGTACAAGCCGATCACCGAACAGGTGCACGAACGCCCGCTGCTGGTGGTGCCGCCGCAGATCAATAAATTCTATGTATTCGACCTGAGCCCGGAGAAGAGCCTGGCGCGCTTTTGCCTGCGCAATGGCCTGCAGACGTTTATCATCAGTTGGCGCAACCCGACCAAAGCCCAGCGCGAATGGGGCCTGTCGACCTACATCGAGGCGCTCAAGGAAGCGGTCGACGTGGTCTCGGCGATTACCGGCAGCAAAGACATCAATATGCTCGGCGCCTGCTCCGGCGGCATCACCTGCACCGCGCTGCTGGGCCACTACGCAGCGCTGGGGGAGAACAAGGTCAACGCCCTGACCCTGCTGGTCAGTGTGCTGGACACTACCCTGGACACCCAGGTGGCGCTGTTCGTCGATGAGCAGACTCTCGAAGCGGCCAAGCGCCACTCCTACCAGGCCGGCGTGCTGGAAGGCCGCGACATGGCCAAAGTGTTTGCCTGGATGCGCCCCAACGACCTGATCTGGAACTACTGGGTGAACAACTACCTGCTGGGCAACGAGCCGCCGGTGTTCGACATCCTGTTCTGGAACAACGACACCACGCGCTTGCCCGCGGCGTTCCACGGCGACCTGATCGAGCTGTTCAAAAACAACCCACTGGTGCGCGCCAATGCCCTGGAAGTGTGCGGTACGCCTATCGACCTGAAACAAGTCAGCGCCGACATCTACTCACTGGCCGGCACCAACGACCACATCACGCCCTGGCAGTCGTGCTACAAGTCGGCGCAACTGTTTGGCGGCAAGGTGGAGTTCGTGTTGTCCAGCAGCGGGCATATCCAGAGCATCCTCAACCCGCCGGGCAACCCCAAGGCGCGCTACCAAACCAGCGACGGCCTGGCGGGCAAACCGCTGGACTGGCAGGAGAACGCCACCAAGCACACCGATTCCTGGTGGCTGCACTGGCAGGCCTGGCAGGCGGAGCGCGCAGGCAAGCTGAAGAAAGCTCCGACAACTTTGGGTAACAAAACCTATGCCGCAGCTGAGGCGGCACCGGGTACTTATGTGCATGAACGCTAAACGCACGTTTTTTTCTGATTGAAATGGGACCTGAGTGTGGGAGCGGGCTTGCTCGCGAATGCGGTGTGTCAGTCAACACTTCTGATCCTGATACACCGCTTTCGCGAGCAAGC
>NZ_JBAWDE010000073.1:0-106051 GCF_049590575.1 Pseudomonas sp. | reverse complement strand
GCGCCACATAGCGCTGGGCCCGGTAGCGGTGTTTGGTGCGAGCAACTTTCCCTTGGCGTTTTCGGTGGCCGGCGGCGATACCGCCTCGGCACTGGCCGCCGGTTGCCCGGTGGTGGTCAAGGCGCACAGCGCGCATCCCGGCACCAGTGAGCTGGTGGGCCGGGCCGTGGCTCAGGCAGTCAAGGACTGTGGTTTGCCGGAGGGAGTGTTTTCCCTGCTCTATGATTCCGGTTACGCGGTGGGGGTTGCGCTGGTGACCGACCCACGCATCAAGGCCGTGGGCTTTACCGGTTCGCGCAGTGGCGGCATGGCACTCACCCAGGCTGTGCAGGCACGGCCGGAGCCGATACCGGTGTATGCGGAAATGAGTTCGATCAACCCGGTGTACCTGTTCCCCGCTGCGCTTGAAGCACGCAGCGAAGCGTTGGCCCAAGGCTTTGTGGCGTCGTTGACCCAGGGTGCAGGGCAGTTCTGCACCAACCCCGGACTGGTGATTGCCGTTCACGGGCCGGCCCTCGATCACTTCATCAAGGTGGCCGGCGAACGGCTGTCGCTCAGCGCGGCACAGACCATGCTTACCCCCGGCATTTTTGCTGCCTACCAATCCGCTGTCGGTCGCCTGACCCAGCACGCCGAGGTCGCCGCGCAGGGCTTGCCGGCACAAGGTCCCAACCAGGGCCAGGCGCAGCTGTTCGTGACCCGGGCCGCGGCGTTTTTGAGCAACGAACACCTGCAAGCCGAGGTGTTTGGCGCGGCGGCGTTGATCGTGGTGTGCACGGATGCTGAAGAAGTGCGCCAGGTGTCCGAGCAGTTGGAAGGTCAACTCACTGCCACCCTGCAATTGGATGAAGCTGACCTGGCAAACGCCAAGGCACTGCTGCCGGTGCTGGAACGCAAGGCCGGGCGCCTGCTGGTCAATGGCTGGCCGACCGGCGTGGAAGTGGGTGATGCCATGGTGCATGGCGGACCGTTCCCGGCGACGTCCGATGCGCGCAGTACCTCGGTGGGCACGGCGGCAATCCAGCGGTTCCTGCGCCCCGTGTGTTATCAGGACTTCCCCGACGCCTTGCTGCCGGACGCGCTCCAGCAGGGCAACCCCTGGCTGCTGCGGCGCCTGCTCGATGGCCAGCGGGAGGCTTAGGCGATGGTGAACCGTGCAGATATCGCCGTGGTCGGCGCCGGCATTATCGGGGTCGCCTGCGCGTTGAAGTTGGCGCGCCAGGGGCGGCAGGTGGTGGTGGTCGACCAACAGGCGCCCGGTATGGGCGCCTCCTATGGCAATGCTGGCCACCTGGCGACCGAGCAGGTGTTTCCGATTGCCGACCTGTCGATCCTCAAGCGCCTGCCCGCGATGCTGATGGACCCCATGGGCCCGCTGCGCCTGGACTGGAAATACATGCCGCACGCCCTGCCCTGGTTTGTCCGGCTGCTGTTGAACCTGCGCCCGGCGCGCTACCAGCGCACGGTGGCGGGCATTCGTGCGTTGAACGAAGGCAGCCTGGGGGCGTGGCAACGCCTGCTGCACAGCATCGACCGGTCGCCGTTGCTGCGCGAAGACGGCTCGCTGCTGGTGTTTGAGCGGGCAGAGTCGAAAGCGGCCCTGGATGCCCTGCAACAGCGGATGCAACAGCAACAGGTGCCGGTGGCGTTCTGGTCGGGCGATGCCATACGCAAGGCCGCCCCGCAATTGAGCGACGGCATCCAGGGCGGATTGTTTTTCCCGCGCACCGGGCACTTTCTCGACCCCTACCAGGTGGTGTGTGAACTGGTTGAGGCGGCCAAGGCGCTGGGCGTGCAATTTCTGCAGCGTCAAGTGTTGGACGGGCGAGTGGATACTCAGGGCGTCACGCTGGTCACCGATCAGGGGCCGTTGCAGGCGGGCCAGGTGCTGATCGCCTGCGGTGCTCACTCAGCCACGCTCACCGCCGCCCTCACCGGCAAAAAAATCCCGTTGGACACCGAGCGCGGCTACCACCTGATGCTGCCCCACGAGCAACAGCGCCTGCCCTTTGCCGTCACGTCCCTGGAACGCAAGTTCATCATGACGCCCATGGCCGGCGGCCTGCGCCTGGCCGGCACGGTCGAATTCGCCGGCCTGAAACGCCCGGCAAATATGCAGCGCGCCTGGCAGTTGCATCGCCTGAGTCATGGGTTGTTTCGCCAGGACCTGAATGCCGAAGAGGCCACGCCATGGATGGGCTTCAGGCCGTCGCTGCCGGATTCGCTGCCGGTGATAGACCGGGTGTGCGATGGCAAGGTGTTGCTGGCGTTTGGTCACCAGCATTTGGGGTTGACGCAGGCGGCGGTGACGGCGGAGAGGGTCGGGCGGTTGGCAAACTCGGAGGGGATGGTGGCGGAGCCTTACCGTCTGAGTCGATTCTGACCAAACGCAAAATCAGGCTGAAAGCCGGCTCTCTGTGGCGAGCGGGCTTGCCTCGCTCACCACAAGGGGACGTGGCGGCCCGCTGTTAAATCGGATGCCCACTGGCCGCCTTCAACAGTCCATCCGCCATTTCCTGGATGTCGTCTCGCATCCAGACCTTTTCCAACCACCCTTCCGGGATGCCCTGCACCCCGTAGAAGGCACCGGCCAGTTGGCCGGCGATGGCGGCAGTGGTGTCCGCGTCGTCCCCAAGGTTGGTAGCCATCAACACGGCGTCAGCGTAACGCTCGGTGTTCACTACGCACCAGAGTGCCGCCTCCAACGACGCGACGGCGTAACCGGAACCGGTGACCTGCTCGCGAGATTTATCGCGATAGTCACCCTGGGCAATTGCCACAACCTTGGGCGCGTGCAGCCCGGCAGTCGAGAGGCTCAGCAGTTGCTCTTTGGGTGCACCGCTCAAGGCCAGGCTGATTGCACGCGCCAGTACCACACAGCACTCGATAGCCTCTTGAGCACCGTGTGTGGTACGCGAGCTTTGCCGGGCGAAGTGGTCGATCCGTTGCGCGTCCGGGTAATAAAACAGCACCACAGGCGCAAGGCGCATCATCGAGCCGTTGCCGGCGGAATAAGGGTCGGTCGGACCTGCGAACGGGTCACCCAGTTCCTGAAAGGCCGCCAGGGCTGCGCGGACCGTGGTGCCTATATCGAAACAGTCACCGGTTGCGCTCAGGTAGCCCCACTGCCACCAGTTCAGGTAGCGCGCCATCTGGTCTGCGGCGTCGAAGCCATTCTTGCGCAAGAGACTTTCGGCCAGGCACAGCGCCATGGAAGTGTCGTCGGTCCATTGCCCGGCCTTGAGCTGGAAAGGCCCGCCGCCGAGCATGTCCGTGACCGGCTTGAACGTGCCGCGTGGGGAAAATTCCACCGTGGTGCCCACCGCATCGCCGCAGGCCAAACCGAGCAAACTGCCGCGATAGCGGTCTGAAAGCGTGAGGGTCATTAGCATTCCTTGAATAAAATTCGTCCAGACAAATTCCGGGCCATGCCCATGCTACTTCACCAAGCGCTTCTCCTTGGAGGGGCGATATCCGAAATAGGCGCTGTAGCACTTGCTGAAATGGCTCGGCGACACAAACCCGCAGGCCACCAGCACTTCCACTTGCGACAGTTCGGTGTGCTGCAACAAGCGTCGGGCTTCGGTCACGCGCAGTTCCATGTAGTAGCGCTGTGGCGTGGTGCCGAGTTGTTCCTTGAACAGGCGCTCGAGCTGGCGGCGCGAGCGGCCGGCGTAGACCGCAAGCTGGTCGAGTTCCAGCGGCTCTTCGAGGTTGGCGTCCATCAGTTTCACCACCTCACGCAGGGGTGCGCTGACACTGACGTTTTCGGTGGGCTTGATGCGCCGGTAGCGCGACTCTTCAAAGGCCAGGATGTCTTCAATGCCCTCGACCAGGGCCTTGCCGTGCAGGCTCTTGATCCAGTCCAGCGCCATGTGGAAGGCACCGGATGGGCTGGACGCTGTGAGGCGGTCGCGGTCGATCACGTAGGGTTCGCTGGTGACGTGCGCGGCCTTGGACACCTCGGCCAGCGCTGGGCGGTGTTCGGGGTGGATCGCGCAGCGGTAGCCTTGCAACAGGCCGGCGCGCCCCAGGAACCATGCGCCGTTCCACACACCCGCGAGGTTCACGCCCTGCTCGGCGGCGGCGCGCAGCAGCTGGATGAAAGCGTCGTCGGCCTTGAGTTCGGTGCGGAAGCCGCCGCAGATCACCAGCAGGTCGAGGTCGTGCAGCGCGTTGGCGTCAAGGCGAGCATCGGGGCGAATCACCAGGCCGAGGTCGCTGACGACTTCGCCGTCACCACAGCCGAATGTGCGCGAGGCGAACAGTTGCGGGCGCAGCAGGTTGGCGGTGACGAAAGTGTCGAGGGTCTGGGTGAACGCAGGCAGTGAAAAGTGCTCGAGCAGCAGGAAACCGACGCGGGTCACCAGCGCCGGCTGCCGGGAAGTCTCGTTGAGGTAGCGCAGGTTCTTGCCTTGCATGCCACCGCTGAATTGGCGTCTTTCCATCGAGGGTTGGCCACTCTTATTGTTGATGCAGTGGCCGCCATCTTAGGGGCAAATGCGGTGGCTGTCTCAGGCACTGATCCTCACAAAGCCGAACTCACGCAAAGCCTGTGGCAGAACCGCGACAACTGCATCTGATACGGTTTTTTCTTTGTTATCTGCGTCTGTACCGAAATACTGCCCGGGCGGACAATGGCGCCATTCCCCTTTCCTGCCTTTCGGAGGCCTTATGACCAAGATGGCACTTTTCCTGTTCGGCTTTTTGGTGTTGACCATCGGTATCGGCCTGCTGGCAACCATCTCGCCAGTCTGACCCTCAGCTGACAAACACCATCGGGTACAACGACAGCACCAGCAACGCCGCCATCGACCAGTTGAACAGGCGTACCCAGCGCGGCTCGCGCAGCACGTTACGCAAACCGCTGCCACACCCGACCCATACGCACACGCTGGGCAGGTTGACCACCGCGAACACCAGCGCAATCACCAGCACGTTGGTCACGTAGCCTTCGGCCGGCGTATAGGTGGTGATGGCGCCCAGCGCCATGATCCAGGCCTTGGGATTGACCCACTGGAACGCCGCCGCGCCGAGGAAGGTCATGGGCTTGCCGCGCTCGTCATCGCTCTCGGACATGCCGCCGGCCGTGGCGATTTTCCATGCCAGGTACAACAGGTACGTCGCGCCCACATAGCGCAACAGCGTGTAGGCCCACGGGAACACTTTGAACACTTCACCCAACCCCAGGCCCACCGAAATCACCAGCACCATGAAACCTATGCTGATCCCCAGCGCGTGGGGCATCGAGCGGCGAAACCCGAAGTTCACCCCCGAGGCGAGCAACATGGTGTTGTTGGGACCGGGCGTGATCGAAGACACAAAGGCGAACAGCACAAAGGCTGACAGCAGGCTGGTGGACATAAACATGAGGCGGCATCCAGGCGGGGGTGGTATGCCTGCGACAGTAAAGGGATCTGCACGCCAATGCCCCGTACAGCTGGTGGTGGATCGAGGAATACACTTTGGCTCGGCAAATTTCTCGACGCTTTCACAAACCTTTCACAGACGAGGGCCTATGTTGAACCCAGCTCCTAGTGAACATCCCTTTAGCCCGCGCTCCCCATCGCGGGCTTTTCTTTGCCTGGCATAAGCTGCCTGTGGCGTGCCAAGCGCCGTGGCGGATTTATCACAGGCAAAAAAAGAGGCAAGCCACGCAACATGGCTTGCCTCTTTTTTGCCTCAGCGCTGGCCGCCACCGCCACCCGGGCCGCCAGGCCCACCGCCCTGACCATGCCCGCCGCCCCCATGCCCACCACCGCCACCGGGTGGCATAAACATCCAGCAGCCGGACAAGCTCGACAACAGCGCGACAACCACAGCCGCCTTGGTTAGGTATTTCAACTTCATGACCACACTCTCTTACTTGACGAGATTAACTTCTCGCCAGGTATGACCGTGCAAAGCCACGTGCGTCACGGCTTTCGTGTAACGCCTTGGTAGGGTTTGTAAGGGCACCGGTACAAGGTCGCGCTTGCGCATCCAGCTTGCGTCTTTGCGCTAGCAGCTGGGCTCGGTCGAACTCGCGGAGCAAGTGCCTGCTGTAAATCAACTATCATGAGCCTCCACTCATGGAAGCTGCCTTCCAATCGGCTTGTCGAGACCCCTCAAATGCGAGACCTACCGCCTACTGCCAGCCTGCGTGCCTTTGAAGTGGCGACCCGGCACGCCACTTTCACCGCAGCCTCCGAAGAGCTGCACGTCACCCAAAGCGCCGTCAGCCATCAGTTGAAACACCTTGAAGATATCTGGGGCTTGCAGCTTTTCCAGCGCGGCAAATCCCTGCGCCTGACCCCGGCGGGTGCAGCGCTTGCGCCGATTGTGCGTGAGTTTTTCATGAACCTGGCAGCCACCCTCGCTGACCTCAGGGAGCAAAACGGCCGGGTGCGGCTCAAGGTCAGCACCACCTATTCCTTCGGGTTGAAATGGCTGCTTCCGCGGTTGCCGAGCCTGTCACACCAGCATCCGCAAATCCTGGTCACGCTGGAGACCAGCGACAAAGCCATCAGCTTTTCCAGCGCCGAAGCTGACGTGGCGATCCGCCTGGGCAATGGCAACTACCCGAGCCTGCACTCGGAATTCATGCTCAGGGAACAGATTTTCCCGGTGGCCAGCCCTGACCTCCTGAACCGCTTTGGCACCCCGCAGACGCCGGCTGAATTATTGCGCTACCCGCTGCTCACGCGAGAGGGTGCCGACCTTGTGCCGAAATGGGAGGCGTGGTTCCAGCACATCGGCGTCGGCATCGGCGCACTCAAGGAAAGCGTCAGGTTCGCGGACACCAACATGACCATCGAAGCCGCGCTGCTGGGCCAGGGCATTGCACTGGCGCGTAGCGGGCACGTCGAAGCTGAAATCAGCGATGGTCGCTTGGTGAGAATATTTGACCTGCCGTTCGCCTCGCCGGTTGCCTACTACTTCGTCTGCCCCAAAGGCCTGGAATCCCAACCGCATGTCGCCAGCTTTCGCGACTGGCTCCTGGCAGAGGCCAAACAGGCCCAGCAACGTTATGGTTAAAACATGAGGTTATGCTCATGCCAGGATGAGGGGACTTCGCTTTAGTCCCTGCGGCCTTTTGCGTAGGATGGCGCATGCCCTTACACATCGTGTTACTCATCCTGTTCGCCGCCCTCTTGCACGCCAGCTGGAACGCCTTGCTGCGAGGCGGCGCCGACCGCCTGTGGTCGATGACCGTCATGTGCCTGGCCGTCGCCATCGCCAGCGCCGTGATCGCCCCGTTCCTGACAGCACCCGCCGAAGCCAGCTGGCCCTATGCCGTGCTGTCGGCGGTGCTGCACGTCGGCTATAACCTGTTCCTGGTGCGCAGCTACAAGGTCGGCGACCTGGGGCAGACCTACCCGATTTCCCGTGGTTCCTCGCCGATCCTGATCACCCTGTTCGCCGCGTTTTTCGCCGGCGAGACGGTCGGCCCCGGCGCTTTGCTCGGCATTGCGCTGGTGTCGGGCGGGATCATTTCACTGGCATTCAAAGGACGCAAAATCGCCGTGCCCAGCTTGCCCTATGCCCTGGGTACGGGTTTCTTCATTGCGGCCTACAGCGTCACCGACGGTATTGGCGCGCGACTCTCCGGTGCGCCGCTGGCCTATACCGTGTGGATGTGCGCGCTGTGGGGCGTGTTGATGCCACTGGTCTATATCGGCCTGCGTGACACCGCCAGCCTGTTCAAACCACGACCCGGTTTCGCCACGGCGTTCATGGGCGGGCTGGTGTCACTGCTGGCCTACGGGCTGGTGATCTACGCCATGTCCCACGCCCCCATGGGCGCGGTGTCGGCCTTGCGCGAAACTAGCGTGTTGTTTGCGGCGATGATCGGTTACCTGTTCCTTGGCGAAGCCCTGACCGTGCGAAAAGTACTGGCCTGCGTGGTCATCGCCATCGGCACCAGCCTGATCGGCTGATCCTGACTACCCTTCCACTATAAGGTGCTCGACATGACTACAGCCTCCTCAACACCCCTGATCCTGATCACTGGCGGCAGCCGTGGCGTAGGCGCAGCCACGGCGCGGCTCGCGGCAGCACAAGGCTACGATGTGGCCATCAGCTACGTCGCCAATGAGGCCGCCGCGCTTGGTGTGGTGGCCGATGTGCAATCCCTGGGGCGCCGCGGCCTGGCCATCCGCGCAGACAGCGCCGACGCGGAACAGCTGGTGCAGCTGTTCGCCGCCATCGACGATGCCTTTGGCCGCATCGACGTACTGGTCAATAACGCCGCGATCATCGCGCCCCAATCGCGCTTTGAACACATCGACGTCACGCGCATGCAGCGCATCTTCGCGATCAATGCGATCGGCCCCATGCTCTGCGCGCAACACGCGGTCAAGCGCATGTCGACTCGCCACGGCGGCAAGGGCGGCAGCGTGATCAACATCTCATCCGGTGCCGCACGGCTCGGCAGCCCCAACGAATACGTCGACTACGCCGCCTCCAAAGGCGCCCTCGAATCGTTCACCATCGGCCTGTCCAAAGAAGTGGCGCGCGAAGGTATCCGCGTCAACTGCATCCGCCCCGGCCACATCTACACCGACATGCACGCCAGCGGCGGCGAACCTGGGCGCGTGGACCGGGTAAAAGAATCGATCCCCATGGGCAGGGGCGGACAACCCGAAGAAGTGGCGCGAGCTATAGTGTGGCTGGCGGGCGAGGAAGCTTCGTTTATTACCGGGACGTTTCTGGATGTCACTGGAGGCAAGTGAGGCGTTTCGTCTTCAACAATCAGCATCAGGTGAGAAGTAGATGGAAGCGTTGATACACGGCCTCGACGGCCCCCGAACTGCGCAGCAGGAACTGTTTTACGACCTTGAAGACGCGGCAGCGGTGATTGGATGGTCAGTGGTCGAGCTGACGGCCCTGGCGGCAAACGCGAAAACCCCGGATGAGGCGTTGGCGTTGATGAAAATAGGTGGGTTGCTGGGCGCTCAGCAGGAAAAGCTGGACGGCTATGCGCGGGAAGTGAAGGAGCAACGAATTGCAAGGGCCGAAGCGAACCGCTGAATCGCGACTGAAAACCAGCCGAAAACCGGCTGGCTCGATTCGACAGGTACATGGCAAAAATCAAGTCGACTGCCGCTCGTTACGATTTTGTTGTTTTCTTACGCCCTTCCCGTTTCTTCGTTCGTATTGGTGGTGAATGAACCAGACGACCAAGAGCAAGCCAGACAGGCCAATAACAAACATCAACAGCTCTATTGCGGGACCTTCGTGTGAAAACATCTTTCGTTCCTCATCCTGAAGTAGCGTGACCCAAAAACGGCCACCACCGAAATTATTCGTAACAATTCGAACATTTTCAGGGTAGTCGGCAAATCCGCGTCTGACAACCCTCTTCGGCTTGGAAGCCTTGATCTAGACGCGTCACTCGTCGAAAAACGCATTATTCGCAGCGATCAGATTCTTCGCCCCAGATCCTCCTGCCAGAGGTGGATGTACGTGTTCACCCCGCGAATGAATCAGGTCATAGCGCCACTGCGCAAGCGCATGGCATCTCGGGCCGGTGGCAGGCCAAACATCCGCGCGTAGTCACGGCTGAATTGGGACGGGCTCTCGTAGCCCACGCGGTAACCTGCAGTGGCTGCGTCCAGCGCTTCGGCCACCATAAGGCGCCGGGCTTCCTGCAGGCGCAGCAGGCAGCGGAATTCGAGCGGACTCATCGACGTCACCGCTTTGAAATGAGCATGAAAGGTGGAGCGGCTCATGCCCGCGATGTCGGCAATATCGTCAATGCGCAACGCTTCCTGGTAGTGGGCGCGCAGCCAGGTAATCGCCTTGGCGATCTGGCCGAGACGGCTGTCAGCCTTGGCCATTTGCCAGAGCATGTCATTGCCACGTCGGGTGAGCAGGCGATAGAGCACCTCACGCACCACCAGCGGAGCCAGTTCGGCGGCGTCTTGTGGCGTGTCCAGTAAACCAGCCAGCCTCGTCACCGCGTCGAGCAGCTCCGGTGTGCTGCCATTGAGTCCGATGCCAGTCGACACCGGGGCGACTTTCTCGCGGCTGGTCGGTGGATTGCGCAAGGCCAGCTCGCTTAGCACCGCCATGTCCAGGTCGAGCACCAGGCACAAATAGGGTTCTGCCTCGCTGGCTTCGATAACCGAACCCATCACCGGAATATCCACCGAGGCCACCAGGTAGTTGGCCGCGTCGTAAACGTAGGCCGTGGTGCCTACCAACACCTGCTTACGGCCCTGCACGATGTAACAGAGCGTCGGCTCATACACCACGGGCATGGGCACTGTCGGGGTGTCAGAGCGGACCAGCGTAACGCCCCTCAACGGCGTCGAGTGAAAGCCATTTGACGGCGCATGACGGCTGATGAGGTCGATCAGTTTTTGCCGCAGGTTCATGGTGTGCCTCAAGACGTTCTACTGCGGAACGCAGAGTAGTTCGGAGGATGATGCAAGGATGCGGGACGATCCGTATACGTGCAAGTCGTCGCCACCACGCAAAATTCTCCTACAGAAATCAACCTGTGTTTCGTGAGGAGTTCCAATGTCTACCCCTTCAGCACTCGATCACTACCGCCTGCTCGGCCGCTCCGGCGTTCGCGTTTCTCCGCTCGCATTGGGCACGATGACCTTCGGCTCTGACTGGGGCTGGGGGACGGACGCCACCGGAGCCCGGCAAATTTTCGACGCCTATGTCGAGGCGGGCGGCAACTTTATCGACACCGCCGTCAATTATACGAACGGCGCTTCCGAGCGCATTCTTGGCCAGCTCATGAAGGGGCGGCGCGAGCGTCTGGTTATTTCAACCAAGTACACCATGGCCCGCGACCCCGGCGACCCCAACTCAGGCGGCAATCATCGCCTTAACCTGATGCGCTCGGTGGAAACCAGCCTTCGCCAGCTGGACACCGACCGCATTGAACTGCTGCACCTGCATGCATGGGACTTCACCACCAGCGCGGAGGAAGTGATGCGCGGCCTGGATGACCTCGTACGCAGCGGCAAGGTGCTGTATCTGGGCATCTGTAACACGCCCGCGTGGAAGGTGGTGCAGTTGCAAGCGCTCTCCGAACTGCGCGGTTGGGCGCCCCTGGTCGCACTGCAAATTGAGTACAGCCTGGTGGAGCGCACGGTGGAACACGAGCTGCTGCCGATGGCGCGAGAAATGGGACTGGGCGTGATGCCGTGGTCACCGCTGGGCGGCGGTATTCTGACCGGCAAATACGGGCGTGACGACCTGGGCAAAAGTACCGAAGCCGGTGTAGCAGCGGAACGCAAAGGCGTGATCAGTTCATCGGGGCACTTGACCGAGCGCTCATTGCAAATCGCCAGTGTGGTAGTTGATATCGCTGCGCAAATCGACGCGACACCGTCCCAGGTAGCGCTTGCGTGGACGTTGCAAAACCCCGCCGTGGTGGCGCCCATTATCGGCGCGCGGACACTGGCACAGGCCGATGACAACTTGAAGGCACTGAGCATCGAGCTGGCCGAATCGCACATCGCCCGCCTGGATCAGGCAAGCGCGCCGGCGCCGATTTTTCCGGGCCGGTTTGTTGCCACCCCGATGGTCCAGCAACTGGTATTTGGCGGCGCCAAGGTGCAGGGGCGGGCCGGATAAGCGCTGCAAGTAGCAATGGGCGATAACTCATGTATAGCAACAACGCTGTCGGTAACAGGAGCAAATACCATGGCCAGTATCCGTTTCGCCAATCACACTTACAGGCTGGTCATTTGCGCCTTGCTTGCCTGCTTTTTGCCCACTGCCTCGGCCAATGTTGAGCGAAGCGCAGACAACAAGACCTTTGTGGCAGCGGCGTTCGATCGCTGGGCGGCTGGCGGCACTGACTTCTTCAACGAGGTCGTGGCACCCGACGTGGTCTGGACCATTGAGGGGTCAGGGCCTAACTCCGGCACTTACCGCGGCCGCGATGACCTGATGGCGCGAGCCGTACGCCCCCTCACCGTGCGCCTCAAGACGCCAATCCGGCCGGTGTCAAAGCAGCTCTGGGCCGATGGCGACCACGTCATCATTCACTGGAAAGGCGAAGCCGTCGCTCGCGACGCAAAGCTCTATGTCAACAGCTACGTCTGGATCTTCCGTATGAAGGAAGGCCGTGCGACAGAGGTGACGGCGTTTCTCGACATGCCGGCTTATGACGACGTGTTACGTCGTATTCCCCAGCCGGAGGAAGGATAGACGCGATGGAGTGGCGGTAATCGAAAAGCCGGCAATGTTCGACTAGTTGGGTTGAAGGCTGAATATCGCACCCATGAAGAATACAGCCGAGGATAAATCCGCCATTACGCTGCTCCGTGCTAAGTTTTTCGTGATACCAGGCAGAAATAAAGCCAGTTCGCGCCATCAACAGTTGATCTCTCGCAATTTCGTCCTTTTCATTCGAAATAGCTTTTTTACACCAAATCATAAAGGTAGCGGTAGCCGCCTGTACAATCTTCTACAGACAGCCCGACTTTTAAATAAAAAATATCGGCATTAGAGAGTGGAAGCTGTGTTTTATCTAAATCTAATAAGCTATGAATCTATTTAAAAAACCTAAAACAAACTCATCGATCCTTTTGATGTCTGAGAGCTTATGATCAAAGGTATATTGAACCATTAACTTGTCTTTATAGGCTCTTTTACCGACAAAAATGGCTTGCCACTTGACAATATAGGCATTCGCTCCATCGCTACCGACTCGCCTGTAGGTTGTCTCGTTCCCCTCTAATAGATCCAGCCCATCTACAGTACCTAAGACTTTTATGTCGGAATAAGAACGATCTATATCAAACGGTGGAACGTCGATCGGTGATATTCTCAATGTGACGACATTGTCATCCTTACTTTTATAGCTCACCAACTTCATCGCGGGATATTCAACATGAATGGTCGCCACGCTCTCGCCGTTAAAATCTATTAGCTCGCAGTCCTCTTTCGACACCTTATAGGTAAAATTATCAATACCTTTACTGCTAACAAACGAGCAGTCAGCACTTGCGGAAATGGATAGCATGCTAACAGCAAATATAATTATCCGAAGCGCTACATGCTTGTTCATCAGTACTCACATCCTAAAAATTTAATGAGCTGGCTATTCTCAGACGGGCAAACCTTAATGGAAATTAGAAAAAAAGCGAATTCAGATGTTACAGAACATGTCCGGCTAGTATATTTTTGACAGTTAGAGTGCCGCGACATGCGCAAAAATTTACGGTTAAATGTCCATTCGGGCAATGATTTTTCGATATTGTTAAGTATTCATGTCTATTGGCGTCGGCAGTTTTGTTTCCGGAACTTTTCGTCGAATTAAGTACCGCTCGCTATTCGACATGTAGCCCTATCGCTCTTGGCTAAACATTCGGCTTGATGGTTGCCGGCAAGCGGCAGTAAGCCTTGAAAGACCGTGTTAGCAGTTTGTCGATGGGCGTGCCTGTATAAGGCGATAACGTGATTAGTTCTCCACAAAATTGCGGAAGCGGTGACCAAACCCCAGGCAATAAAAAACCCCGTAGACGTTAATCTACGGGGTTTTCAAGAGTGGAGGCCGAGGTCGGAATCGAACCGGCGTAGGCGGATTTGCAATCCACGAATATCCTACGATTTTTCAATAAGTTACATTCCCCTCAGTTCCGCATCCCGTAAATCCCAGCCCCGCTGGAGCCCTTGCAAATCGGGAGGTTCTATGTCGGTTGCGGAATGGATTCCTATGTTTCGTCGCCTCCTGTCGGGTATACGTCGAAAGAACGTCGACGTAGCCGGTGGCGTGGTCGCTAGAGCTTTTCTAGATCCTACAGCGCCGTAAGAAGCGCTGTGCAGAATGTCAGCACCGCTAACGAAGGAGCTTCACAAGTGATCCAAGGAGGGCTGGGCCTTCGGTGATATGCGCAACAAGAGTACTACGCTGATCTCCCTGCTGAGCGAAAGCTCATTAACTTACTTAGTAGTTTCTTTCTGCGCATCAATTGATTTCCAGTATCTTTCAATCAATCTATCCCAACCGCCAGGACGATTATTCCCGGTAGTAATCAAGAAAGTGTCATCATCTTTAAAAATGTTAACCCCATCGCTAGCTTTCCAATAATATTTATCTTCTGACATTTTTACGGGCTCACCAAATGCTTTCTCTAGCTGGCCCTGAAGATAATTCCCACCAACCGCTAACTCGGCACCATATCGAGCCATATACATAATTTGATATATATTTTGTGGGGCGTCATCAAGATAATAGTATACGACACTTCCGAAGAAAGGGTGATCTACATTTACAGTGACAAATCCATCTTCTTTTTTGACATGAAAACCCTCATAGACCTTCTCCACCACACTAATTGGCTGCCCGACTTTTACCTTATCAAAAGATGATGGATAAACCCCACCCTCAAAAAAGAGATTTCCCAACTTAAAATTTGAAAATTCTAATTTTGTTTTTTCCAATTCTGCCTTAACCAATGCCAACTCACTCGACAGCTGTTTTTTCTCAGACAAATTAGAAACCTTAGTTCTTTCTGCAACTTGTTCTATGATCAACCTCTGAGCATTAGCATCCTTAAGCTGCCTTTCTAGCTCGCTCACTTTATAATCACTTGCGGCCATTTGAGCTGGCAGCAGAACCTCTTTATACAAAGCAATACATATAGCGATTGTTCCAGCGACCGAAACTCCGGCTACATAAACTGGATGTTCTGCCCAGCTTCGCTGGGACGACGTGCTCTCATTAGCCATAGCAATCCTTAAAACAATTCAGTCGATCATTCATCTTGTCGATAACGCAGCCCTAACCAGACGACTGTAGCAGGAGGGAAGGTTTTATAGAAATATCGGGAGCTCCTGTCACACAATCAACACCCAGCCGCCTGTAACCTATTCCTAATAAAATCCCCACCCTTCGCGTTCTCCATCACCAGATTCCAACGCCCTCAGACACAGTCCGACGCAGCCCTGCCCCGCCGGTTTTCTATGGCCTCGATGATGGAGTGGACGTAGCCCTCCCCAAAGCCACTGCTATCGCTACTTTTCTGGCATTAAGCAGCCGATCTCGTAGCAATTTCTAAGCAAGCACCTATTTGGTAGGCCACTGCTATGCTTAGCTCTTTTTAGATGGGGTAGCACCATGTCAGGAGAATACTCACTCCCGGATTTGCTTGAACGAATGTACGAAAATCAGCTCGCGTTGGAAGCAGCTCTGATGGAGCTGGCTCTCCAAAGCGAAAAGCAAGGCTTGGATGAGGTTGGTAATAACGTACGTGGTGCTCTATTCGTGATCGGCGAAAACGCTGAGCACATCAAGCAGGGCTTAGCGAAGCTACGAACCAATCGTCCCTGACAAAGCACACCCCGATTATGCAAGGGTATGTAATGGATTTTGGGAAATATGCCTGTGGTTGCTGGCTTAAAATGCGCACATGCATCAAGTTACATAAACGCATATTTGGCATTGAAGGGCATAGATTGGCGTATGGTTTGCCCCATTTTTGCCCCACGCTCAGCGCTCGAGGCTCTAGAGAAACGATCCGTCCGATGATGGATTGGAACAACTAATCCTCAAGGCCTCACAAAACGAGCACTACAGCGCTCCCGCCACCCTCCAGTGCCACTTTCGTACCACCACTACTCCCAGGCACTCCTCCTGCCTCCTTTTTCACTGGATTTCGCAAATTCGTGAGCTGCCACTGCTATGCTTATTTTTTTCAAAACGAGCCGCAAACCATGGCAAGCGAGTATTCACTGAAGGACGTGCTGGAACGGTTTTATCAAAATCAACTGGCACTGGAAGCGGCTGTGATGGAGCTGACTCTTTGGGCTGAGCAGCAAAACGCTTTAGAATTGGGTGAGAATGTTCGAGGGGCACTTCACACGATTGGTGAAAACGCGGGCCATATCAAGCAAGGCCTGGCTCGATTGGGAAGGGCAGACCTCACCTAAATGTCAGTTATCGGCCAAAAACACACAACTATTGGATAAGGGGCAGAACAATTACGCTTACGGAATGAACCAAGACGACCGAAACCTCACTGGCGGCGGGAGCAGGAAAAAAACAGCGTAATCTTTTGAGCCCGATATCCTACTCCCACCTTTCAACTGATCAGCTAAGAACGGCTTTTACAGATACGAAGATAAGAATTCCCTTAGCGGTAACAGTCTGATTGGAGGAGTACTGCATGCGGGAATCCGCGGCGAGACTAGTACTGAGCTCTCTAAAGGAAATACTTTGCGATGAGACCGAGTAACGAGGACCAAAGACTTTCGAATGATTCTCAACAATGATTGGAATGAACGGTTTGCAGTCATCCATATGACTGACGCCCTGCCTGTCGACAACATGAATTAGCCCACGCGGTTTAAGGCAAAGAGCACCTAGCTCACCGCAACGAGCATGCAATCTTTCCCGATACAGAGTCGGTTCACCCCCCTGAAACTCGTCGAACGCGACATTGAGATTTGACGCAACCCTTTCAGGCTCAGCACCGATCAGCCAGCACACAATGGCGTCGAATTGAGTGCTCGCAAGAAGCCGATCGAGGCTCTTATCGAATATGTCAGCGTCGATGATCACGTTTCCCGTCGGTAGAGTGGTGTGTAAAGCGCTAGCCGCCACATAGTCGACTGAGATGTTTGCATTCCTGAGGGTGTTTAAGGCCATTTGAGCCAGTTCGGCATTAGGCTCGATCACGACGAATCGTCGGCCTTGTTTAGCCAACTCCAACGTACCGTTACCCGAGCCGCACCCAATTTCCAGCACGGTGTCGGCATTTCCAAGCTGTGTCGCCATCCATTTGTAATCACCATGGCTTTCAAAGCCAGCAGAGTTTACTTGCCACTCCTTTGCGTACTCCCCAGAGTTCATTGGAACGCCAAACTTCGATTTTGCAGTCATGTGTCGTACTCCTCCTTGGTGAATGCCATAAGACTCCCGGTTTCATATTTCAGGCAGCCGGATTGCATGATATTACCAAGCCATCATTAATGGTGAAGCCGTCGAAATAGCATCTAAGTCATATTGGATTTTCTGGACGCCTCTGAAAGACCACTTTGGGCTAATTCCTGTCGCAAATGGCCGACAGGTGTGGGCCAACTGGCAACAGTCAGGAGCAAAATCAATAGCCTTTTCGGTGATGGATTGGATACGTCAAATCCACAGCAACTTGAGATCAAGGTCTGCAGCATGACTTATGATTTTTCGTATCACTTTCGTACTAATGCACGAAGTATTGATCCCCCACTGCTCCACCTCTTTGCGAACGTTCAGATATAGATCTTTGCGTCTATTGCTGCTAGGCCATGCTGCAACAACTTCGAACCAAGATCTTATAGCTTCACCTGAGTAAAAACATATCTCATATGCAGATATAAATTTGTGAAACATACGTGAAACTGCGTCTTAGCGCGGCAGTGTTCCTGTATCGCGCTAGCTGTACAAGAGAAATATGCCACTTCAAAGGAAGCATAGCAGGACGCAGGATGGAACTCGCCAACTATAGTATCTATATTTTAATCAGTGGCTATCGATCACTAGGAAAAACTCAAAACTCTCAGCAATCACTTCCCAAACGGATCAACATATCCAATTCGAAAAATTAGTAGCGAATAGTATTTTATAGATCTTAGAAAAAAAGCGTAGAGCCTCCCAATTATTAACGATACTGGAAGGCGACTTCATATCAACTACGGTACCGCACTACACTCTTCGCACAAAGCTCAGCCGTGAGAGACTGATATACTTCGGCAATTCTATTAGGAAAATCATTACAAAAATAATAATTCATGTACCCACGCGCGATCGCGTGGGACAACCCAATTCTCTTTTGAGACTGAGTCAAATTAGGTGTACCCGGCGGGTAAGAAAATGAATCACTTTCATAGTTGCGCTCGTTATTATCCGGCATTTCTCCTTTATACTCAGGGACATCCCAGCCTACGCTTATCTCTTCAACAAGAGTTTTACTATGGGAAATAAAACTGGCGATTTTACTTGCTATAACGGGATCCCCTATCTCAGCAAAGCTGAGCGTCGATAGCTGATCAAGATTCTTTTCAAATAGAGACATGCTTCGTCTGATGTCTGCTGCCTTAAATCCATAGCTGGACCATTGACCTTTGTTGCTTCCCAGACCGGGAGGAAAGAGATTCGCCGAATTCTTTTTATCGAGTCCCCCGACAGCGTGATCACAAATGTATAAGAGGTAGGAATATGTTTGCTCGATTAGGTTTTTTAGGTTGGTGAAAACTCGTGCATGTTCTACAGCCTGTTTCGCACGCTCTGCTTTAATGCTCAGGCGATGCGTACGGGTTGCAACCATCGATGAGGCAATGATTGCCTCAATGCTTCCCACCGCCTGAACCCACCCTACCCAGTGATCGGCTTCCGCCAAAATGAAAATCGCACCCAGAGGGCTTACAAAAGCCAAGAGAATCAGGGTGTTTACTACGAAGCGGTTAATTTCGACAATCACTTGATTGTTTCGATTCATGGCAGATGCATTCCTTTGAAATCTAGGTCCAATTTTCAGTGAAAGGATGGGCGGAGGTCTAATCTAAAACGACCGCTCGTCCGATAAAAGCTACTTCACTCCGACGCGACATCAAAATGCTCAACCTTTGGTAGCCTGCAAATGAGCTCGCCCAGCGTCCTTCTTCACATTAAGGCAGGCATGTCACCCCAAAGACAAGCTAGCTGACAGAGCAATTTCATTCCCATGGGCGCTGCCGTAGGAAGACAGACTAGGTGAGCACTCTCCCGACAGCCCATCGATTTAGGTTATTACACTGAAATCCGTGCTTTGTTGCAATTTCCGAAATACCGACTTTACTTGGCGAAGTCTGCATTCGTCATGCCCTTTTTAGGTTCAACATCAAAGGTCGAGATCGAGATCAATGGAACCATGGCTAAAATCCAATGGAGATATGAGACATAGTCAGGGCAAAAACTGGTTTCCAATGGGCAGCCGATGGCTGGCTTTGGTGACCTGTTGCGTCCTAAACAGACAAAGCTTACGATGCCCACGGAGGTCTGAAATTGATTATCAGAAAATGAGACCATCCCTGTACTAAAAGCCTCTCTTTTGTGCGTTGCCTATTAAGGAAGAAAAGATTTTGAGTGATCTGTCAAAGGCTCAGCGAATAATACAACCAGATGAAGTTGATTTAATTGCACTCATGCAAGGTGTGTGGAGTCAACGATCCCTCATTCTAATCTCTGTAATATTAGTTGGCTTTATAGGATTATTAATTGCCTTATTTACACCCAAAGAATATGCAACTAGTTCTGTATTGCGCCCCACAGCCATCAATGACCTTGATGCACTGAATCGCTCTCAGGTATATACCCTGCCTCCTACCGAAGCTTTAAACAAAGTCGGAGCTCGGCTAGATTCTTACGATGCACGTTTTGCCTTTTTCAACGCGCACCCAGAGCTTTTCGAAAAATTCAACAAGCCTGGTCAGAGCTCGGAACAGAGTTTTGAGCTATTTAATCGTAATTCGATAAATCTAGTTTTACCAGATCCGAAAAGAACCGAACTTAGCAGTTCTATTCGCCTGGAGATGCTCTACCCTGATGGAGTTGACGGTCCTGCCATTTTGAATGGGTTTGTTGATTTTGCTTTGAAAATGGAGCGTGAGCAGATCAGCGCTGACCTTAAAATCATCGTCGCGAACCGTATTTCAGAGTTACAGGGTAAAATTGATGCTGCGCGATCTAATTATGAGTCGGCGAAGGATTCCCAGATTGCGAAGCTTCTCGAAGACGACGAGGTTGAGAGAGCCCAACTCAAAGACGAACTCGCTGGACTTCATCTTCAGATGAACGTTTTACGCAACAATCGAATATCTGAACTAACCGATGCAATCTCCGTAGCAAAAACCTTGGGCATTAAGCACCCAAGCACTCCATCTTCCTTCGCCAACGCATCAACATCAAGCTCCAATCAAATAATGCGCACCGAAGTTAATAACCAGGCTATCCCACTTTACTTTTTGGGTACAGATGCGCTTGAAGCTGAGCGAGCGATTTTAAGACAACAATCCATTGATGACTTATCAAATGCACGAATTGCGCAAATTAGAAAAGAACTAAAAATGCTGGAGGTTAATCGCAAAGTTGAAGTCTTACAGCAAAGAAAAAATGAAGATATCTTCCTCCAAGATATTGATACCTTACGATCAGAAAGGGCTAGATTGCATAGCATTAACACAGACATGAGCGGATTGGGTTTAGTATCTATTGATCGCCGCGCCCAGGAACCTATAGGACCCCAAAAGCCGTCGAAGTTAAAATACCTATCTTTTGCATTGGTTTTAGGGGCATTTTTTGGCGTTATGCTAGCGCTCATCCGGTACATGATTACAGATCACAGAAAAAAATTGGTCGATTTGGCAGGTTCCACTTCCCAAACAACAAGCAAGCGCCCAGCCTGAACCGCCCCGACTGGTCTGCAGGTGCGCAGAAAAAATCACCCATTTAGCCCGCAGGCGAGGTGGGGGGACGACGGCGCGCGCCGAGTGCTGAAGCACGCCACTCCGTCTCACTTGTGGCACGTCAGTGGCCTGATTGTTGCACGCCAACTCCCCAGACTGGCGGCGGCGAGCCGAGGCCTGTCCTGTCTGCGACTGCCCGGCAGGCCAAAACAGGCTGAAGGGCCAGGTTTTATTGGCCCTCGCATCCACCTATGCATGCCGTTACAGCCATCAAATGCTATGTTGGAATGAGGTTTTTCACGTTGCTGAAGGGCAAACTTTCATCTATCCCAGCTGATTTTTTCGGCCTAATCTCCGCCTCTCCCCTACAGCTCGTCGCCTCAAATCGCGTCATGATCAAACGTCATTTACTGTATGTGCATACAGTATTGGATTCGTGCCCATGAACGATGATGAAGACACCCTCGAATGGCTTGGCCTCCCCACCCCCCTACAGATGTACCGACAGCATTGCCGTCTACTGGAGAACGAAATCCAGGAACTGAACCAGCAATTACGCAAAGCGCGAGCAGACGTCTTCGGTATCAGTCAGATGCTGCTGGAAACCCAGGCGAAGAACATTGAGTTTGGGGGATATCTCCGTGAGCGCGGCGCCGAAGCGGCAGTAATGCGTAAGCAAATCGCCGAACTCACCACCTCGGCAAATGTGAACAGACGGGAAGCCGACGAGTTGCGACGGATCGTCAATGAAATGAGACCTCGACCTACCACGATTGTCTAAGGTCAATCAGAAAGGGGGGTTGCCATGTGCGGAAGACTGTCGCAGTACCGGGGAATCCACGACTTTGTTGCGGCACTGAGCATGCCAAACGCCCAGGCAAACTCGGTGGGTGATCAGCCGATCGAGCGATACAACGTTGCCCCAACGACGCACGTGGCGTTACTACACCTGCAGCGCGACCTGCTGCACGCCGATCCGGTGCGGTGGGGGTGGCGTCCGCATTGGGCAAAAGACAGAGCTGCGCCCATAAATGCGCGCGTCGAGAAGGTAGCCCACGGCCCCTTCTTCCGGGCGATCTGGCCGCACCGGGCAATAACACCCGTAGACAACTGGTTTGAATGGGTGGATGAAGGTGGTCCGAAGAAACAGCCTTATCTGATCCGCAGGCGGGATGGCGCGCCGATCCTATGTGCAGCTATCGGGCAACAACCAGACGCCGATGAAGGACCAGGCGAGCATGACGGCTTTGTGATTATCACCGCCGATAGCGCTGGTGGCATGGTGGACATCCACGACAGGAGACCCGTGGTACTTACGCCCGACCTTGCCCGCGAATGGCTGGATCCGGCAACGCCGAAGGAACGTGCCGAGCAGATTGTGTTGCACCAGGGCGAGCCTTCCGAAACCTTCGAATGGTTCAAGGTCAGCACCGCCGTGGGCAACGTGAGAAATAAGGACGCCAGCTTGATTGAGCCCGTTCCTTAGAACAGCCCCCCGAAGGCATCGGGCTCCCAGTTCATGATCACCAGTTCGCCGCTGACCTCGGACCTACCCTGCCGCTGATTGGTAGTGCTGTACCGAATGTCCACGGTTTCAAAGTGAAACCCGTCAAACACACATCGGATGTCAGGGTGGTCATTGATGCTGACCATCACTTTGCCCTTGCAGCGGCGCATGAAATCGGCCATCCGCTCGTAGTTTTCAAAAGGAAAGTCCGCGCCATAGCCTGCGGTCTGCCAGTAAGGCGGGTCCATGTAGTGGAAGGTATGCGACCGGTCGTACCGCTCCGCGCATTCCAGCCAGCCCAAATTCTCGACGTAGGTACCCGACAGCCGTTGCCAGGCGGCAGACAGGTTCTCCTCGATCCGCAGCAGGTTGATGGTAGGGCCAGTGGTGGCTGTACCGAAAGTCTGCCCGCTGACCTTTCCCGCAAACGCATGGTGCTGCAGGTAGAAAAACCGCGCCGCCCGCTGGATGTCGGTGAGCGTTTCAGGCCTGGTCATCTTCTGCCATTCGAACACCTGGCGGGAGCTGAGCGCCCATTTGAACTGGCGCACAAATTCTTCCAAGTGGTTCTGCACGACGCGGTACAGCGTAACTAGGTCGCCGTTGATGTCGTTGAGGACTTCAACCGGGGCGGCCTGGGGGCGCATGAAGTAAAGCGCGGCGCCGCCGGCAAAGACTTCGACGTAGCATTCATGGGGTGGGAAGAGCGGGATAAGGCGGTCGGCCAGGCGGCGTTTGCCGCCCATCCAAGGGACGATGGGTGTAGACATAGAAGCAAGACCTTTGCTGTATGGATAAACAGTGCTAGGCTCGCTCCGCTTTGTGCACGAAGCAGGAGCCTTGGCTGGACTTGCAGGGATGATCTGCGGGGTCAGTGGTCCGTATGAATGTTGAAGCACTCATATGGACCGCTCTTTTTTCATATAAAACAGTTAGTTAACTCATAGAGTTTCACTTCTCCTCTGCGCTAATTGCATAATCGCGATACTCAGCTAGCATCAATTCGCCATCGCAATAGGAGTTGTAAAATGCCGAACGGTATATTTTCAGTAATTTTCCGATCAAACCGTCCTGATAATGGCGGCGGATTAGTTGTAATCAAAGATGGGTCCGCTAATGGCGGGGATCCTAACTATCTTTATCAGGGTCAAGTTCCGTCGATCTCTGGACCTTTCACTGGCCAATTCACAGTAAGTATGTGGCGGGCTGGCAATACAAATATCACCGGACTCGACAACTACACATTGAATGCGAGTGGCGAAATCAACTATGAAAGAGGAACAATTTCACTATCGGGCACTGTTGAAGGCGCAACTCATATAGTAGTGACTCTTGAAGGCAACAAGATCGCTCCCGCCGTGTAGCAATTCACCTAGGCAGATAACCTAAAAAGGTCATCTGCCCCCATCTATGATGCTTACAAGTCGCTGGAAACTTCTTTCGCATAAAACTGACAGGCCCGCAGGGCGATCAATCCTTGGTCGCCGGCATCGGTGATTCCGATAATTCGTTGAGCATGCGCTGGGTCAAGTTGGGCTCTTGTGGGGCCATGAACCACGCGGCCGGTGGCGGCGGTGGCTGGCACTGAACAGTTGCTGGTGGCATCGGTGGCGGCGAGTACGACTGACAGCCGCAGATCAGCAGTGGCCAGGCGATCACGCAGACGAGCTTGCTTGGTTTGCTCATCGGTCAATTCCTTGTAGTGGGTTTCGTCTTTGTTCTGCAGGCGCTGCTCTAGGGCGAAGCGCTTACCCTGCTCGACGCGCTGCAGGGCGGCAGCGGCCAGGGATAACTCGGCAAGGGTGTCTGCATGGAGCCGCGCCTGATGTTCCAGCAGCTGACCGTACCGCCAGCCTTGAGCGGTCCATGCCGATACAGCAGATCCGGCAGCCAGAATGACCAGCAACAAGCCAACAACGGCCGCTCGGAACTGCGCGGGGATCAGGCCGAGGAAACGCATAATACCTCCGTGGCCCTGTACCACAGCTGCAGCCGCTCTTCGAGGCCGTTGAGCCCGCCATTGATCCGGCGGGTGATGGTGGAGAACTGCTCTCGGTCCGCGAGAGCATTCAACCCGTTCACTGTCCAGAACCACGCTGCAGACTCTGCCGCCCATTGCGGTAGCTCCAGTAGCTCTGGCGTGAGTAGCAATCGCTCATCGCCGAACAGCGCCAGGCTGCAACGTAGGTAGTTGTTGTGACCTGTGATCTGGATCAGCCCACGGCCGCGATACCGTTGGCCGTCACCGTCTGCTGCCGGCGTGTTCCCCAGCTTGGCCGCCAGAGGGCCAGTGTCGTACTTGCTGACGTATTGATCGCTTCCCAGTTCACGCACGTATTGCAGTTGGCCGGACTCATGACCGATCTGCGCGAGGAACGCCGCCTGACGCCTCGGCGTATCGATCTTGCGGTTGGTCATGGCCGCGTTCAGCGCGGATACAAAAACGCCCGCTTGGCGGCGGGCGTTGGGCATGATGCGTTGGAGTTGTTGCTCTGTGATGGACATCGCTTTTTCCCAGACAAAAAAATACCGCTCGATGGCGGCGGATGGTGAAGCTGGTACGGACTCTTACAGTTCCAGGACTTTCACCTCTTTGGACTTTTTCGTTACCTTAGCGGCCGCCTTCGCCTTACCCTTCTTACCTGCGTTACATTCAGCGGTAGTGCTCCAGCCAGACTGGGTGAACACATGCTCCACCGAGTCCACCAGAAACTCACCGTCCAGCCCCTCCTTGAAGCCCAACGCGTTGATCTGCCGCTCGGCAAACAAATCTGTACGTCCGACCATCTCCAGCCGAACCTCTGCGGTGGATCGATTGAAAGCTGCAAGCCGTGCCTTGGCAGCCTGTTCAGCAGCAGACTTATTCGGATGGATATGCCGGTCGGTATGAACCGGCGGCAGCCCAACAGGCGCGTCGTCGTTGTCCAGGGTAAGGTTAACCAGCTCACCAGTTTTCTTGTCCTGATACCTGGCCTTGACGGCTTTCTGCGTGGTTCGGTCGGTGAAGCGGAATTGCCAGCGGCTAACGTCACTACGGCGGATGGTGATCGCTGGCAGATTCTTACCGCTGGCGGTCTGTCCGCTCTGGCGAGGTAGCACTAGCAGCTTGCTGTCAGAGACCTTGGCCGTGCAGTCGTGATCCTTGGCGAGCCGGGTGATGAAGTTGAAGTCCGACTCGTTCATCTGATCAGCCCTGGGCACGACCGTGGCGACAGGGCATTCAGGCTTCCAGCCATTGCGTGCAGCAATGTCGCTGACGATCCTCGACAACGGCACATTTTCCCAACCTCCACTGCGTGTGGTCTTGCCGCTGCCGCGCATGTCGCTGGCCTTGCCACGAATGACTAAGGTGTCGGGTGGGCCGGAGACCTCTATGTCGTCTACCGTGTAGCGCCCCAGGCGGGCCAGTGCCTTGCTGTCATATCCCAGGTAGATCTCAATGGCTGCGCCTTTTTTGGGGAGTGCAACGGCGCCGTCACGGTCATCGATGCGCAGCTCGAATTCGTCCGACTCCATGCCGGGCTTGTCGAGGGTGCGCAGCAACAGCAAACGGTCATTGATCAGCGCTGTTATGTCAGCGCCGTCAGCGACGATCCGAAAGATCGGCTTCAAAAGTAAACCTCCAAAAACAACGAAGCCCCGCACGATGGCAGGGCTTGACCTGGTGTAGCGAAACGCGATTTCAGCTCTCGACTATCAGCTGGTTGTCACTAATTTCAACGTAACTCTGGCACACAGGGCAATCGATCCCTTCAACCTTGGGCTCAATCAAGAGCGTCTGGGTACACACAGGACAGTCCCCGACCTTTTGCTTTTCCCTGAGGCCGGAGGTTTTCCACACAATCGCCACGAATACCCCGGCCGCCATGAACCAACCGACAATCGGGATGAATGCTAAAAGAATGCAAGCGATCAGACCGAAGATAAACCAGTTTGACCGGTAGCTCAGTTCACCCCAAAAACTCCGTTTGACCAGCCGAATCTCGCTGACTCTTTCCATAGAGGACTCCACACATGCAAATAAGCCAAGGAGTCTATCAGCGCGCCGATTTCATGGGCAACGAGCCATCAGTCCCACAACTGCACCTGCTCACCCAAAGGTTCAGGCAAGTCAGGAAAGGTGATCAACAACCCGGTGCGCAACGGCTGCGGCTCATCCGCCAACAACCGATTGGCCGCGAGCACCGCCTCGACCGTGCCATTCAGGTGCCCGTAATGCTGGTAACACAGCGTATCCAGCAGGTCGCCGTCAGACGTTCTGCATATCATCGCCATAGCGTGTGAACTCCAAACTAAAGGTTTGCTTGCGTGGGATCCCGCCAGCCAGCAGTGCGCCCTGCTCTTCCTCCAGGCTGCGCAAGCACCAAGTGCCGAGGACTACGCCGTAGCCGGTGGTCAGGTTCAATGGCAACAGCTGGGCACCGATGGAGCGGAGGGTGTCAAGTTGCTTGAGACCGCCTTTGAACGTGGGGAAGATGGCGCCCTTAAGGTTGAGTTTCTCCTCCCCCATGCCCACGGCCTGTTGCGCCGGTCGACGACTGAGACGCTCTTGCGAGGCCCAGCGGAATTCCGTCTGCCGGCGCAATTCGTCGAACGCCGCCGTGTCCAGGTTGAAGTAGAACGGCTGAGCATTGGTTTGTAGCGGCTGCAGGATCAGTAGGTGCGGGAACGGTTTGACCGCCTCCGCCAGGGGTGTCGCATTTGGCGCCAAGGCACTGGTAGGCAAGATGTTCGCAAGGCTTGGGCTGACCTTACCGGCCATTTGATTGATCGCCGTACTGGCCCGTGCTGCTTGTTCCTTCAGGGTGCCCAGGCGCTCATCAATGGTCGACATTGCGCGCGTTGCCTTGCTGTAAGTCGACAACACCTCGCCGACCTTGGATTGTGCCGCACCGATCCCACGTATCACCCGCTGCAGCTTTTCACCGACACCGGGCGGCACACCAGGAATACTGGACAGTTCATCAGCCGCCCCGGTGATTTCGCCAATGGCGCCGTTCACCGGGCCGATCATGCCGTCGATGCTATGTCGGCCCGCCTCCCCGGCCTGGACCAGGGATTTGAAGCCGGACTGCAGTTGCTCCATGTAAGCCATGACAACTCCTTAAACGTGAGGGGCATCGAACAGGTTGCGCCGCGCCTGCTCCCGGCTGAACTCCTCGAACAGCTGACGCATGTACGGCATCATTTCCTGCGCCAGTTGCCGTGGATCTTTTACGTCGCCCCGCACCGTCACCGGCATGGTTGGGGCAAACGTCCAGGCTTGTTCGACACGCGTCGGCTCTGGCTTCGCTGCAGCACCTGCGCTCAGCAAAGCTGGCACCGCCGCTGACGGAGTAGCCGCCAGTGAACGAGCGACATCCCCCATAAGTGGACCCGTCGCCGGCGTTGGCGCCAACTGAGCAAGTCGCGACATTCCCGGCCCGCTGGATGCCGGCAACAGCAAAGGCGAAGGCCGTGCCAGGCGCTCAATGGGTGTGTCCGGCCCACCGAATGCAGCCTTACCCACCGCGCCGCCCAGCTCGCCGCCGCCCCAACTGCCGAGGAAACCGCCGATCAATCCACCGACTACTGTGCCGATTACCGGTACCACCGAGCCAATCGCGGCGCCCGCTGCAGCACCGGCAAGCGTGCCTGCCAATGTGCCGGCAGCGTTGCCATAGCCCTCGGCTTTCTCGTCGAGGGTTTCGGCGTTTTGATAGGTGTCAGCAGCGATCAACCCCGCCTCGATCAGCGCCATGGGCGCACCGACCTTGGCGAACCCAAGGCCTTTGCCCATCATGGCCTTGGGCGCGAATCTGCTGGCAGCGGCTTCGACAGGGGCTGCGGATGCCGCACTCGCGACAGCTCCGCGACCACCGCGTCCGCGCTTGCCCTTGCCACGGCGCCGCTTCCCTTCCCCACCGTCGACCCCACCAGTACCGCCGGAAGGGTTGGTGACGAACACCCGCTGGATCACATTCGGGTTGCCCATCAGCGACCCACGCCCGATGTTCAACAGACCTTTACCAATCTTGATCGCATTGATCGCAGTGCCCAGGCCCACAACACCGGCCGCCAGCACCGTCGCCCCGCTGATCACCGTTGGAAATTTCCCGGCCAGCTCCCCAAGCCCATACGCCAGCTTCGCCAATCCATCCGCCGCCAGGTCAGTCAGCGGCCGCAATGCATCGCCAATTCGCGTCATCGACGATTCCATACCGGCAGTCGCTGTCGCCCACTTCCGGTTGGAAGTCTCCCGCGCCTTCGCCGCATCCGCCTCGATCTTGGCCTTTCCGTCCGTTTTCTCGATGGTCGTCATGTCGGCCTTGATCCGGTCGCCGTATTTGATCTGTGCAAGCAAACCCGCACTGGCGCTCTGATCGCTGACGATGTTCGCCAGCCCGGCCGCCTCGGTCAGGGCGACCATGGCCTGCTCTTCCTCGGCACTGCCATCCGCCGAAGCCTTGATCTTGGCCTTGAGCGCCTCGATTTTCTTGGCCTTGGCCGGATCCTGTTTCTTGATCAACTGCTCGCTGAGCATGATGAAAGCATCGACCGGGTTGGCAGCCTTGCCGCCTTTGGTCGCGGCAAGGATCGAGCCGGCCAGGTCGTAGCCTTCCTTGGCGAACCGTTCCTGGCTGGTGTTGCTGATCACCGCATTGAGCAGGTTGTTCATGTTGGTGGCTGCCGCTGCAGCGTCCTGGGTTTGCGAGTACTGCGACTGCAGGCTAGCACCGAGGAAGCGCACCGCCTCAGGGCCTTCCATGCCCAGGCGCTTGATATTGCCGAGCATGGCCGGCAAGTACTTGGCCATCTCCTTGGGACCGAACGCACCGATGTCTCCGGCCGCCGCGACCTGGCCCAGCATCGCCGCCATGTCTCCTTGCTTGACCCCAGCTTCCTTGAAGGAGTTGATCAGGGTAGCGATGGTTTCGGGCTCCATGCCCTGGCCGTCGATCAGGTCGGCGATCTGCCCTGCATAGGAGGCGGCCACGTCCCAATCCACGCCCTTCTCGATCAAGGCACCGACCGACTTCGCCAGCAACTGCTGGCTCATGCCCTTCTCTGCCGCAACCTTGCTGATGCTCGCCGCCAGTTCGGCCTCGCCGCCGGTGCCGGCGGTGTGTGCCCACAACGACATCTGGCGGATCTGCGCCTGGTAGTCGCCGGAGATCTTGGTCGGAATCGCCAACGACGCCATGAGCGCTGCCGCTTTGCCGAGGGAGTTCTTCATTCCCTCTTTGCCCTGCTGGATCTGCGTGTGGCCCAAGGCCTTGAGTTCGGCGCCGCGCGCTACCTGGCCGAGGGCCTGGTATTCCTTGCGCAGTTTGCCGACTTCAATGCCCTGCTCTTTCAGGGTTTTGAGGTTTTTTTCAAGCTTGCTCAGCAGGCCGTCAGCCGATACCGCACCGGTGTCGTGGGCTTTCTTCCACTCATCCCGCAGGCGGATGGTGTCGCCGATGGTGCTCTGCAGCACGCGCGCCTTTGTGCCGGTTTCGCCGAGTTTCTTGATGCGGCCTTCAACGTCCTTGAAGGCGGCGCCGACCGTGGAGCTGACGACGCCTCCGATGACTAGGCCGAGCGCCAGGTTGTTTGCCATGAGAACACTCCAGGCAGGGATGCGGGGCTCAGTCCATGAGCCACCAGATCATCGTGGAATAGGGCATGGTCTCGATTTCATTGGCGGCAAATGAATACTGCGTCGCCAAACGTTTCGCGACCTGCTTCTGCAGGGAGGCGTTAAACCCCGCCGTCCTGCACCAGGCGAAAGTAGGCGGCTTGCAGCCGCTGGTAGTCCGTTAGCTTTAGCCCCTCCAGATCCTTGGTACTGGACTCGGACAAGTTGGCCAGGAGGATCGTCTCGCGCTGTTCGTCGTCGCCGTTGGAGGCAGACGACGCGTCACGAACATCTCGAACGGTGGGTGCGCGCAAGGTCAGGCGGTCGATTTTAATGTCGTTGACGTCATAGGCTTTGGACAGCGCGACAACAGCGCCCTCTGTGTCAACGACCAACCAACTGGGCATTTCATCTTTGTTTTCAGGGATACCGACGTCCCGGAGCAAGCTCGAATAGGCGCTCTGCACCCGCGCGTAGTCCGTCAGCTTGAGCCCTTCGACGTCCTTGGTGCCAGCGTCAGACAACGAAGCGAACAGAGTCACCTCGCGCAGCACCACGTCATCACCGCCGAGTGCGTCAGAGGCACGCACGTCGCGCAACGTCGGAGCGCGCAGAGGCAACTGGTCTACCTTCACGCCGTTGACATCGTACGGCCGCGTCAGGGTGATCATCGCGCTATCAGGACCGACCGTGAGCCAGGCAGGCAGCTTTTTCAGTTTTTTCATGGGGTAGGTTTCCGTTACAGGCCCAGGTCGCGGCGGACGCTGGCGAGTTGATCCACACCGTTGATGACCCGCACGCAGTTGACCGGATCGATTTCGTACATCAGCCGACCGCCGACTTCGAGCTTGTAATAGCTGCACGCCACGGCGTACTTGAACTCGGCCGCGTCACCGGCTTTCCAGTCGCCGGGATCTACTTCTTTGAGCATTCCCCGTACGGTGGCGACAACGCCCGTGGTCGCGCCTTTCTGGCCTTTGAAGGAACCACGGAACGTTGCGTTGAATGCGGTCTGGTCGGCCAAGCCGTAAAACTTCATGGCTTCCGGGCGTACACCCTTGCCGGCGAAACTGGCTTCCAGCTTCTCCATGCCTTGGTCCATCTCCACCGGCGCATCCATCCCCCCCGCGCGGTGCTCCTCAGTCTTCAAGGTCATCTTGGGCAGCGTGACGCTGGTGATATCCCCGGCAAAGCTGACGCCGTCGATATGGGCGTTCATGTTGTAGAGCGTTTGCGGAACCATTGGGCGTTCTCCTTAGGTGTTGGTGTCGAGCACTTCGGTAAGCCACTGATTGGTGACCTCGACCCGGAAGTTGGGGTTTTCTGCCGGCGGCACATCGGTGAAACGGATGTTCCAGTACACCTTGCCCTGCTCCAGCTGACTGGCTGTGTTTAAGCCAGGATCGGCAAACACCTCGAAGTTGATCACCGCGCCCTGGTTTTTCAGATCGCGCATGAAATTGCCAAGGCCTTCGGTCACGTCACTGACATAAGTCTTCGTGATCGAGCGGTCGACTGCCCATTTGTGGCCGTAGAGGATCGCGTCCATCACGATGTCCATGGTCCGCACTCTGGTGACGAACGCCCACTTCGGGTCGCTGGAGCAGGTGCGGTTGCCCCACAGGCGGTAGCCGTCATCGCGGATGATCGTGGTGATCTGCGCGTTGTTGAGCAGGTTGGCCCGGCAGGTTTCGTCGCCGTCCAGAAACTCAATGGGGCGACCGGTGCCGGTGACCCCGACGAACTCCTTGTTCGACGGCGAGGCCCAGAAGCCGTATTCCGAATCGGTCCAGGCGAAGAGCCCAGCGACCCAGGCGGAGCTCGGCGCATCGACGGTGGCACTGAGTGCGGTGTCCCAATACTGCACACCAGGGTCGACCAGGAACACGCGTTTGCTGCCGAAGTTTTCGCGGTATTCCATCGCAGCTTCGTCGGTGGTGTTGGGCCCGTCGATGATGGCGAGAGCGCGTAGTTTTTCACTCAGCGCCACCAGCGCCGTAGCAACGGGCAAGGTCGCGGTGTGTTTGGGAGCGGCCAGCAAGCGTGGCTGAGCGTTGAAGCGGCTCTTGCCATCCAGCAGCGCCTGCATGCCGGTACGGGTGCCATTTGCCAACACGCCGCCGATGATGGCAGAGGTCTGCGCGGCGGCGTCCGCCAGCTTCGCCACGCCACAGGCGACGATCACAGCCTTGGAACGTACGTAGATGGCCTGGATCGCTTTGGTGATTGCCGAGTCAGCACCCCATGCGGCGATAGCCTCGCTTTCGCGGGTGATCAGCAGCAACTGATTGGGTAAGGCACTGGCGTCGGGGCCTGGGGTGAAGGTGTCGCAAAGGCCGATGATGGACGACGACGGCACCGCAATGGGCCGCGTGCCTGTATCGACGTTGGTCACGGTGACGCCGTGAAAGAATCCACTTGCACTCATGGTTGAACTCCAGAAACGAGAAAGCCCCGCATATGCGAGGCTGTGGGGTGTTCGGGTTGCGAGAAAGAAAACGCCCCTTCAATGCGGGCCGTTACTTGGACTGATCAGCGATCCAGGCAGGGGCTATGGGGCGGTGACTGGTATTCGGGAAGTCAGGCAATTGTGGCCAATCACGTAGAGCCTGCATGTAAATCAATAGCTCTTTAAACTGACTTGCCGAAAGGGTCGTAGCTAAGTCAATTTCCAGTTGATCACGATGACGATCACGCAGCCACGTCACTTCCAATAACTCAGTATCACGCCATACCCGCTCGATAGCTGTTAAATCAGGTAAAGGAGCTGGACCAGCAGCCAGGACCATCGCTTCATCTTCTGAGATAGCACGAAGCGAATCCGGCGCATCTGCCTCGAGATCAAACGCAAATACCTCACCGACGTCATTCACGAAATACTTCATGAGCTCATCTCCGTCCAAGAGTAAATCGTGTAGTTACCGGGAGGAATTTTGTAGGTCGAGCCAGCAGGGACGGGGGCAGACACAGAAATACTGAAGTTAGCACCTGGAAAGGAAGACCCAACAAAGCTGAAGGTGTCCACGTTAAGCACCGCAGTTTGATTACTTGCCGTACTGGTCAACGCGACGTTAACAAACATGAGCTTGCCCGTCGTATTGGTATACGTAATGTTGATCACCCTGAAAGCTTTTCCGTCAACAATCTTCCTGAGCTGGCTGGTGAGAGCGCTGTCGAGTTGATTTACCCGCGTTTTCAGATCCGCAACGATAGCGTCTCCTTCCTCAAACATAGACGCAATCACCTCCTTGGTGAACGCATCAGTGATTCCGTATCCAGCCAACGTCGTGGGATTCAAACCTGCGATGGCTCGCCCAAACTTATCGACTGTGATCTTGGTATAGGCGCCAGCACTAACTCCGGTGCGCCCTATCACCATTTCAAACACCAGCTCAGTGGTGCCGAGCACAATCGGCGCATCCGTCACCAACTGCCAGACACTGTCACCGTTGTCCGTACCTTTCTCGACGTGGACGAACAAACCCGGCGTCACTTCAACACTGGCGTCCGCGTCCTGCGCTCGCGCCCAGGCGCCGCTGGCAGCCACATAGATGCCGTTGGCTTTGGCCTGTGCCTGGTTCTTCACCAGCACCCGATTGCCCTCAACCACAGCCACGCCATCGATAGTCTGTGGTCCGTTGAGTGCAATCGCCGCAGTGGTGGCTGCCACCACAGAATGCTTGAAATCTTGCCGGTTGACGGCCTCAGTGATTGCCAGATCGACATATTCACGGGTCGCCAGCACCACTGCGGGATCAATCTTCAGCACAATGTTGTTGGTGCTGGAAACGATGAAGTTCATTCGCACAATCTGCGTACGACCTGACCCCTGATCCAGCGCTGGCTTAAAGCTGGGCGCACAGTTCGATACCGCGACCAGGTCTCCGTCCGAATCGTATAAGCCAATCTCACGGATCCACCAGCCGCCGACATCCGCTGGAATCACTTGCTCGGCAATGATTACCGCCGAATTCACCGGATCTACACGCAGCTGATTCAGCGGCGCCCGGCGCTGTTCATTGATCAGCCTAGTCTGAGTCGCGCTGGGGATGGGGTCGGCGCCATTGGCATCTCCAACCCCCAGAGCGGTTAGGTTCCAGGGAATGCCCAAGGCGTTGGCGTTAGCCAGCTTTGCGGCCCCCACGTTGGTGAGGATCGCCATAAATTGCGAGTTGCGATCAATCATGGGTAAACGTCCAGAGTGTCTATGCTGTGTTCGCGCCCGGCCACGCCGATGTAGCCGGTGACTTCGATGTCACGCTGCACGGGTGGGTAGACGTCGATTACGTCGCCTTCGTAGAGGGCGACACCGATGTTTATGGCGCCTTGGGTTTCGAGGCTGATCGCCAAGCCGGTCAACTGTCGGCTGACGGGTTTGGCGTCGTCGATCAGGCGCTCCAGCTCCAGGTACATCTCTTCGGTGATGCCGGTTTCCAGCACGCCGACCTTCAAGGCGAAGGTGCCAGGGATGCCGATCGGAGTGGTCTCCCACCATTCGAGTACCTCGATCAGGTAGCCCAAGGGCTCGACCACCCGCCGCAGCGCACCGATGGTGCCCTTGTGGGCATGCACGAAGAACGCAGAGCGGATGGCCGAGCGCTTAATGGCTTCCGACCATTTGTTATCCCAGCGGTCGACTGACCAAGACCAGGCTAACCACGGCAGCAGTTGCACTGGGCAAGTGTCCGGGTTGTACAGAGTCCGCAGTGGGATCTTGGTTTTCTCGACCAGCGCGGCCTCAATGGCGCGCTCCAACTGAGTGCTGTTCAGAGGAAGCAGACTGGTCATGTCGGCCCCCCAAGGACAACGCTGAAGCCCGTGCAATATGCCGCCTGGAACTTGGTCGGGCTCAGGTCGATCCAGTCACGCAGCTCGACTCGCCCCACGCCACTGATGTGCAACTGCGCGTCGATAGCTGAACGGGCAACCTCCAGTGCCAGGCGCTTACGGGGGTTAATCCAGGCCGCGAGCCGTTTAATGGCCTCGGTGAGGATGGCGTCGTTTTCGGGGCCTGCGCCGATCATGTGCAACACGGCATCGATCCGATACTCCAGGATCTCGGCGCTCTGCACGGTAAGGCGGTCGCCCACCGGGCGGATGTCATCATCGCTGAGCTTGGCGAATACCTGGTCCAGCAGAGGTTGATCGGCCTGGCCGCTGCCAATCAGGCTTAGAACAGTGACCACAACCTCGGCCGGCGCAGGGCTTTCAGCCGTGGCATCCGCCACCAGCGCCGAGGCGTTGCGTGCATGGAAGATGTAGCTGTTGCGCGGGCCCGCCGTGGTCAGCCCTTCGTAAACCAGTTGTATGCGTTCACGCAGGGCGTCGTCCGATTCCCGAACCTCTTCCACCGGTGGAACCGCCAGCAGATTGGCCGGCTGAATAACCAGGCGCTGTAGCTTCACGTTGCCCGCGAGCTGATCCAGATCTTCCTTTTCCGCATACGCCAACATCAGCGCCTTGGCCGCGTCATTGACCCGCGCCCGGTTCTGCATCTTGCCGTAAGCCCCCAATTCCACCAGCTTGACCACCGGGTCGCTCTCCAGCGCCGCTGACCAGTTCTCCCCCATGTAGCCGCGAAAAGCTGCGAGCCCCTCTTGGTACAACGCCTCGTAATCAAGGTTCTCCAGCACCTGGGGCGCCGGCAACGCCGATAAATCCACCGTGCTCATGCCGACACCTCCAGCAGCAGGCGTTCGCCCTGATACTCACCGGTTAATTTGAAGTCGATGCGGCCGCTGACGATGGCAACGACCTGCACCTGTTCCAGCTTCAGCCGCGGCTCCCAGCGCCCCAACGAACGAGCCACCTCAGCCTGTACCGCACTCTTCCAACCGGCGTTAACCGGTAGATCGACAAAGCGCCGGATCAGGCTGCCGTATTCAGGCCGCATACGCCGACTGCCCACGGGCGTGCCGAGAATGTCCCCAACGGACTGTCGGAGATGGTCGTGCCCGGACAACGGTTGGCCGGTGTGGCGATCCATTCCGATCATCGGGATTACTCCTGCTGCAGTTCCGGGTGAGCCTTGAGGAAGGCGAACTGTTCATCGGTGGTGGCCGTCACGCGCGCTTTGCTCACTGCCATGGTGCTGCCATCGGGAAGAACCAGCGTGCGCGAGGTGAAGAGCGTGTCGCGGAACACGCGGCCAGGCCCAGCATCGTCCGGGCTGTCGGGTTTGATCTTGCTCATCAACGGATGCTCCTAAAACGAAAAACCCGCACAAGGCCGGTGTTGGTCAGTGTTTGTGGTTCGGCGTGTTACCGCCGACATCGATGACCTTGCCGGCACTGTTGATGTCGCCGGTGGTATTCAACGTGCCGTTGATCTGCGTAGCGCCGTCGATGGTGAGTGCACCCACCAGATTGATGGTGCCCGATACCAATTGCACGCTGTCCGGTGTCATCTCCCATACCGAACCGCCGACCTTGATGGTGACGGCGCCCGCCGGCAGGTCGATGGTGTAGCTGTGCGCTTGCCAGTCGTAGACCAGTGAGCCCCCATCCTCGAATCGCCAAACCTCAACGTGATCGCGATTGTCCGGCTGGGCGCCTGCATCGCCGTACAGACCGGGAATGAACGTGCCCATCGCCGGCTCGCCGCTGGGACTGATTAATGCGCCCTGCTCGCCCAAGCTGGGCACCCGCCAGTGGCGTGCTTTGCCAGCAGCCTGGCTATGCCAGCGCACCCAGGCGCTGCTCCAATCTCCGGACTTCACACGCACCATGGCGGTGGTCAGATCCACCGCCACAACAACGCAGGGGATCACGGTCGAGGCAATCATCCGGTCGTGCTGGGCAACGGCGTAGCTCATTGCAGATCCCCCGGAGTGATTGGCCCGACGCCCGGCCCCAGGTCAATGACCAGCGAGCCCGGCGGTTCATCCGGCCACGGCCATTCCTCCGCGCCCAGGTAAACCGTTTGGTCCCACTCCACTAGCCAGACGAAATAGCCGTCCAGTTCGGGCTTCGTCCAGTCCTGAGTAGACCGCACAAACACCGCGCAATCGACCTCCAGCCCCCAACTCTGCCCCCGCAGAAGCACAGCCAGTTGGGAAGCCAGCTGCACGGCCTGGCGTTGCGGATCCGCGCTGATCGAGTCGACGATGATCCGCGCCTCAAACTTGCAGGTGAGCGAAGTTTCGCCGGTGCCGGTATCTGTCGCGGGCTCCATCTCAGCCATCTCCAGCAGCACCACTGGCGTGGGAATGCTGGTGTCTGCCGACAGATCCGGCCAGAACGATGCGCCCTGAATCCCCGGCAAGTGCTCCTGCAGGTGCTGCTCGATGGCGTCGTACAGACGGTCGAGGCTGAATGGCTGATCAGGCACGGGCTGTCCCCTTGAGGTACTTCTGCAGTTCAAAGTTGAGTTCTTGTTTCAGGATCTCCAGCAAGCGTTCATCCGCGCGTTTTACCCAGCTGTCGAAGTGGGGTCGAACCTGGTCCAGCGAGACCTTGGCTTTCGCCAGCGGGAAGCGGTTGTCGCTTTCCGCGATGAAGCCAGAGCTGCGCCGCCCCTGCGTGCTGTCGGGGTAGTCCGCCGCATTGAAGTGCTTGCTCGACGTGCGGATCCAGATGTCGGGACCGCTGCCGTAAACCTGCTTGAAAAAAGCCCCCTGGTACCGCCGGCCTGCCACCGATACACCGGCGCGGGTTTGCCGCGCTTTGCCGACCCGGCTGGCCTCGATGGCGTTTACTCCAAACCACAACTTGCCACGCATCGTCCCTCCGCTGACCGGGTAAGCCCGCAGTCTTTGCCGGACGGCGCCAATGGCAATACGCTCCTGCTTGCCCACGGCCCGGGCGATGTGGGTACGCAGCCAGCCCAGCGTCTTGTTGATAGCCCGACGCTGAGCCGCTGCCGCAGCCTTGGGCACCAGTTGACCGAACTCGCGCAAGGCCTGGGAGTGCACCGCCGACGGCTGGATGTTGAGCATCCCGCTGTCGCGCGTTTGATGTACGTAGCTGCCGACACTCATGGGCGCTTCCTCAAAATAAGGGCCACCAGGCCATTGCCATTGGGCTCCAACTGCAAGAGGTCGTAATCGCCGCCGCCGTCCAGTGTCGGCACGTCGACCGTGACCCGTAGACCTTTGCTCAGGCCGTCAGAATCCTTCACGCGGATCTCAAAGCGAGGCTCGCGTATCGCTGTGTGGAGCTTGCCGAAGGCCGGTTGCTTCCACGGTGCCGAGAACATGCCCAGCACCGGCTCGGCGCGGCCTTCGATTTGGGCCTGATCGGCGAGTACGCCGAACACGGTGTCGTCGATATCGTCGATCAGGTCGCGGAAGGCCACGGTTAGAGTTCCAGCAGGATCTGCGCCCGAGGCCGCGTGCACAGATGCAACGGGTTGGACTGCGCTTCACCGGCCACGCCTTTGCCAAACTGCATGGGCTCGATCTTGCTGTAGTAGGGGATGCCCTGAGTGTTCACCGTTTCCATGTAATCGGCCGGCGCGAAGGACGAGATGTACAGGTCAGGTACGCCCTCGGGAATCAGCAGCGCCTTGTCGTCGTGGACGAACGAAATGCCAGCAACCTTGCCGCGATAACGCTCCCAGACGATGCCGCCGAACTCGAAGCTTTCACGGGCATCACCGCGCAGAGCAGCGGCCTGCATGGTGTTGAGATAGGTCTCTTTGACCGAATCGTGCACGATCAGCTTGTTCCAGAAATTCTTGCCGCACATTGCACGGGAGCCCGTGCTGGTGACGCTTCCGAGGGCATCCTCTTGCATATCCAGCGCTTCGCCACATTTGACCCGCAGCTGGGTTTCGGGCGCGTTGAGGCCCATCTTCAGCTTCTGCCGCTCCACGCCGAAGGACTTGTAAATATCCAACAGGACTGTCTTGCCATCGGCATCCAGGACCTGACCATTCAACGCGCCCATGCGTTGGAATTCGTGGGTGGCATCCAACTGGCGGCGGGCTTTCGCCAGGCGCTTGTTGACCACATCCTGCACCGCCTGCAACTCACTGCGGGTGCCGAAGGCGCGGATGCCCTGGATCTCGTCGGCCTTGATGGTGAAGCGTTCCGGCAGGTGCACGGTGTTGAATGGAATCAACGTGCGTTTGGTGCCGCCAACCACTAGGCCGGAGGTACCGCGCTCACCCGCCGGCACCAGGGCCAGTGTGTCGCCGTCTTTCTCGATCTGCACGGTCAGCGTGCTGATGCCCTCTTCGCGAAACAGGCCCAGGCTGCTGATGCGGCCCGGCAGGTATTCCTGGTCATTGATTGCAGCAGTCAGCGACGAGACGCTGAACGCATCGTCTTCAAAAATGGCGATATCGGCCATGGGGTACTCTCCAGAAACGAAAAATCCCGCATTCGGCGGGATGGGTAAACAGAACGAGCGTCTTAGCGGACGATCACGAAATGGGTGGACAGAGCCTTTTCAGCGGCGGGGTCGAGGCCGGTCAAGTGCGCTTCGCTGACCTCGGCCAGACGCACGATGGCACGACCGCGCCGAACAACATCCGACTCGCCCAACGGCCCGTAGAGGATCGCGACGGCGTTCTCAGTGCCGTCCTCGGCGGTCGGCTGATACGGGGCAAACTCGCTGGTGAGGGTGACCAGACCGAGGATCTGGCCCGGATCTAGGGCGACACCGGCGGCGACGTTGATCGCCTCACGGGAAATATTGCCCGCGCCCTCGGACAGCAGGAACTCGCCTGCGTGCATCGATTCAGTTTTCATGCTCTTACTCCTTTCGAGGTTCCGTTCTGAGCCGCCTGACGGGTGTTCCAGATGGCGTGGGTGTCGACCTGCTTGGCTTTGATCGTTGGGGCTGGATCATCATCCAGTGGCAGGCTGCTGTTGATTTCAAAGCCACCGCCGCTGCCCACCAGCTTGTCGAACAGGCGCGCCCTGACGGCGGCTTCGTCCAGGCCCGCGCTGATGAACTCGCCGGTCAGCTCCGGCAGTCGGGCGGCCACACACAAGCCATGCAGCGCTTTGGCCTTGGTCAGCGCCTCCTGGACCACGGCTTCGCTTTCCAGCTTGGTGGTGGCGAGCAATGAATCGACCAGGTTGCTGATACCCGCCGTTGCGCAACCCTGCGTGATCATCAGCGCCAGCTTGGCCGCGTCCAGTACCGGTGCGGGGTCCGCTTCTGGCGGCTCGACTTCCGGCTCTTCATCCAACTGCGCGAGCAGGTCGGCCGGGGCATGCTGGAAACGCTGCAACACGCTGCCCTGGCCCAGGCAAGCTTTGACCTTGAGGCCATCGCCCACCTCATCGGCCAAGCCGAGCGCTACCGCTTCGTTGGCAGTGAGCCAGGTTTCGGCGTCGACCATGCGCCGCAGTTCGGCTTCGTCGATGTCCGGCGCCTTGGATTTGTACGCAGCAATGATCGCTTCCAGTGTCTGGTCCAGCGCATCGGCGACCTTGCGTAAGTCATCGGCATCGCCTGCCGCGTAGGTCCAGGGGTTGTGGATCATCAACATGGCGTTGGCCGCGATCACCACCCTGTGAGCGCCACACACCGCGACACTGGCCGCGCTGGCTGCCAGGGCATCAATGCGCCCGGTGCAGCGTTCGCCCAGGCGCGACAGTGCATTGTGGATCGCCAAGCCGTCGAACAGCTCGCCGCCGACGCTGTTGAACGCGGCGATCACCGGCGACACGCCGTCATCCATAGCGCGCAGATCCTGCACGAACTGGTTAGCGGTGACGCCCCAGGCGCCGATCTCGCCGTAGACGAAGATCTCGATGCTGCGCTGCTCGGCCTCGCCGCTAGCCTGGAAGGTGTACCAGCTTTTGTCGGCGACTTTTACCTGCTTGCCGGCCTTGTCATAGACGCGGGGTTTGGTTTTTTTGCTCATGGTAGTTCCTTGTCATCGATCACCTCGATGGCTTCAAGAGTCGAGTAGTTGAGGCCGAGGCCCGTGGCCCTGGCGAGGTCCGCGGCATTTTCCGTGTCGACCGTTTCCGCGTCGTAGCCGGTACGCAGCACCATCTCGCTGCGCGACGCAAAGCCCGCTTGCACTTCCATCCGCCGCGCCTGTACGTCCTGAACCGGCTGGATGTAGGCCCAGCCTTGCGGTACCCAACGCGTACGCAAGTATTCCCGTCGGCGTTGCGCGTAGTCCTCCAGAACCAGGGCGCCGGACAACACCGCCATGTCCATCCAGGCAGCACGTACCGGGCGACACAGCTGATGCACATACACGCCGAATTGCAGTTGCTCCAGGCGCCGCCGGAACTCGTTGAGCACCACCCGCAGCGCCCGGTCGTTGACCTCCCGCATATCGCCGGTGAGGATCTCGTAAGGCGTTCCCGACCCTGCCGCCGCAGCCATCAGCTGCTGACGCATGAAGTCCGGGTAGTTGTTGCCGGCGTCCGGTGGTTTGGAGAACTCCACCTCTTCACCTGGCCCCAGTTCCTGCATGGTGCCGGGCTCCAGGGCGACCATCGGTGTGAAACCGTCGCGGTCAGTGGTCAACAACTGCCCCGTGACAGGGTCACGCGGTTGCTGCCCCATCTCCGGTGATGGCCGCTTGATGAAACCGGCGAACAGGTTCGCCACTTCCTGGCGGAACAGCACCGCGTCGTCGTAGTTATCCAGGCTGCGCAAGCGCTTCAAGACTGGCGCCAGACGCGGCACCCCGCGCAACTGCCCCGGCTCCATCGGTTCGAAGATGTGCAACACCTGCGCCGCCGGCACACGCACCAGCTGGTTATAGCCCGCGTTCGACGACGACGAATCCCGTGGGTGCGACAGGTACATCCAATACGCCACGCGCTTGCCGGCTGGGTTGAACTCGATCCCGGCGCGGATCACGTTGCCGTTTTTGGCGGTCTCGAACTTGTCGTGAGGGACAAACTCCGGGGCCAGCGCCTGCAGCTGCAGCGGCACCGCCAAGCCTTCGCTCGGGCTACGCGGTCGGAGCCGCACAAAGCACTCGCCGGCCGTTTCAACGGTGCGCGCCACCAGGGCCTGCATGCCGTAGAAGTCGGTCAGCTCATCGGCGTCGGCCTCATCCACCCAGTCGTCCCACAGCTGCTGCTTGAGCTTGCGCAGCGCGGCGTCGTCCGTGGTCGGCCTGGGCGTGATGCCCGTGCCGATCAGGTTGCTGACGCGCTTGTCGATGACGTTGAACGCGTACGGGTCATTGCGCACCGCCGCCCGCGAACGCGCCCGCAGGTTGCGCAGGGCCGGGGTATTGATGCTGTTAATGCCGTCATCGGTGGCTTCCCAACTGGCCGAGCGACGGCCCTCCCCGGCGCCTTCGTAACTGGCCTTGATATTCGACGGCAGCAAGAATCCGTTACGTGTCAGCGTCGGATAATGTCGGGCCATTAGATTCCCTTGCCTCCGTGGGTAAGCCGGATCACGCGAGAGCGGGGCCCGGCGGCTTGGCTCAGCGACGTGCGGATCTCGTCACGAGCCTTGAGCAGTTCGTCGATGGAGCGGTACTCCACCGTGCGGTCGCTGTAGCGCACGGTTTTTTCACCGCGTGCAATGGCGCGCTCGATGGCTTCGAGGTGTTTGGGAGTAAAGGACATTGGTGGCAACCCTAAACGTGATGGCGGTGAGTCAACGTTCTAGATATTCTGAAAAAACGTGACCAGAAGGAGTTGATTCGAAGTGACAACACAAAACATCAAGCGGTTTGATGAATACACCGGGCAAATTTTCGCCTACCTTTATCAAAGCTTCCCGGTACCTACATCGATAGTCCCGCGCGAGTTTGTCGACCTAGAAACCGACGGCCTAGCTGCCAATAAGGACGACGATATCAATGAAGAGATACGTATCTTCTTAGCTACAGCGAGATGGCTTGTGATGTCTGGCTACATTCACTGCCGAGAAGAAAGACTGAGTTACATCCGGGAAGCCGTACTAACTGCAAAGGGTCTAGAAATCTTAAAACGCACACCATCCAGCGTTGAGGGTGGCCCTTCCTTCGGAGACCGGTTGAGCAAAGCTGCAAAAGAGGAAGGCCGGGAAACGATGCGTTCATTAGTTTCAGAAGTACTAGGTCTCGGGGCGAAGTTGATCAGCCCACTCGTAGGTCTATCTTCTTGATTCAACGTCTCTTCAAGTAACCGCTTGTGGAGCTGCGGCGTTGTGGGGGTGCAGCGGGTCGCGGTTGGGCCACAGGTGCTGCAGGTGGCGGTGCAGGTAGCGACTGACGCGCCGCCACCGGAGCCGGTGTTTCGTCAGCGTCGACGCGCTCGCCTTGTACGGGCTTGACGCCCAACACATCGTCGAACAAACCGGACTGAGCCAGCGCCTGTCGCACCCGCTCCCAGTCGTGTTCCTGGTAGCGGTTGATGCCCAGGTAATGCGCCATTGCCAGGCAATACACCATCAGGTCGAGCGCCTCGTTGCGCTCAGCCTTGCCCTTGACCCACTCGATACGCTTGTAGCCTTTGACATATCGGGCGACCTTGCGCTCAGCAACGCACTGGGCGAAGAACTCGTCCGGCAGGTCGTTGGCAAAGTGCAGCGAACCAGGGCCGTCCTCGAAGGCGTAGCGGTTATAGATCCAGTCCTTCGCGGTGTCGGTGCCGACAAACCACAGCTCGGCGCCGCCACGTTCGGTCTGACCCTTCCATGTCACATCGACCATGGACGGTCGTTGAGCAATCACCGCCTTGCCGGGCTTGCTCGCGCCCTTAATGGCGAAGATGTTTCGCCAGCGCCGCACACGGCAGAACTGGTACACCTCGTCGGTGTGGTGACCGCCGGAGTCAACGCCCGTCGCCAGGATCGCAAGCGCGACACCGCACGGATGCCGATATCGAACCTTGAGCTTCTCGTCCAACACCGCCCAGGTACGCTCATCGGCAGGGTCGCCCCAGATCACCTGGTGATCGACCACCCAGCGTTCCATGCCGACACCAAAGCCCATCACCATCAGCTCCAGGCGGTTGGCCTGGACGTCGACGGCGCCGGTCAGCATCAGCACGCCCAGCGGCATACTGCCGAGGGTGTAGGTCTCCAGTCGTGCACGAGCGATCAGTACTTCAGCCTTGGTCTGCTCTTGCGCGCTGTCCCAGACCTTGGCGAGACGGGTGTTGTAGAACACCTGCATCAGCCCCATGTCGCCCTTGGCCTGGGCCTTCTTGGCGTCTTCGAACTCCTCCGCAAGCGAGGCCCAGTCTTTCCAGCCAATCGGCGAATAGAGCGCGTTCAGATGGAAACCCACCGTTTTGCCATCGCCGCTGCCATGGGCACGCCACTCACCACGGGCGAGCATGTCGGTCTTGTGATGCTCCTCGATCAGGACGTCACATTCAGGCGCGGCGCACTGGTAGTGAACCGTGCGGTAGTCCTTGCTATAGAGCAGCCGCTCCCACTCCAGTACCTGCATATGCCCGCATGAAGGGCACGGCACGTAGTAGTAACGCTGGTCGCTGGACTCGAACAGGTCCGCGATCCGCGAGGCGCCCTTGATCGTCGGCGAGCTAGAAAAGTAGATCTTGGCATTGCGCCCGAAGTTGGTCGCCCGCGTCTCTGCCAGCACGATGGGATCACCCTCCTGGCCGACGTCATTCTCCCATCGGTCGACCTCATCGCCGTAGATGTAGCGTGCCGACAATTCGGAAAGGTTTGCAGCCGAACCCGCTGTGGTGACGTACAAGGCGCCGCCCTCAAACTCCTTTGTATCCATGGTGTTGCGGGCATCCCGCGAGCGGCTGGCCGCTACTCGCTTCGCCAGTTCTGGGGTCGCCTTGATCGTCTTGCTGATCCGTCCGGACACCCGCTTGGACAGGCTCAGACTGGGCAACAGCGCCAGGATGTTGGACGGTGCCATGTGGATCAGTCCGCCCATCCAGTTCAAGGCGATCTGGGTTTTCATCAGCTGCGAAGCCACCATGGTGACGACTCGCCGGCAAGGGTGGGCCGGTGACAGGCAGCGCATGGGTTCGCGAGCGTACGGCGTCCGATCCGTGCGGTACTGGCCGGGCTCAGGGGCGCCGGTATCTCGCGGGATGCGCATGTACTCGTCGGCCCACTCGTCGATCCAGAGGTCTGGGTCGGGTCGCAGCCCACGGAAATACGCCTCACGGTACGCACGGTCACCGTCAGGAAATTCCGTGGTCATAGGTCAGCTCGTTGTCATTGCTCGTTCAAGGTCGGACGAGGACATGCGCTCAGCCTCTTCCAGTGATTTACGAAGTGTCGCCGCCAGGTGTTTCTCGATGTCCCAGGGATCGGTCATGGCTGCCACCTTGTGGGAAAGCTGGGGGAGCAGGCCGAACAACTGGTCACGCAGATGTCGCCCCGCGTTATAGGCCCCCAGCTCCACCGCATCCCTGGCAACCAGCGAGCCCTGCGCCTTGTGCAGCTCGATCTCGGCCAGTTGCGCCAGGTTGTGTTCGCGCATGGCGCGAGCCTTCTGGAAGTCGTGGCCCTTGGCGCCAACAGCGATAGGCTGCTGCGGCGCAGCCGTGTTAGTCGGCTCGACCTGGGGGGACAGTTGGCTGTAAACGTCACGCTGGATCCGGTCCTGCTGGTGTCGAGCAGCGACGGCGGCCTTGCTGGGATCGGCGGTTTCGAGGATCAGCGCTTCGGTTGCCAGCACGTCCACCATCTTGCCGTCGGGCGACAACACCAGGCGGTTGTTGCCTTTGAGCCAAGTGATATAGCTCGGCGTCCTGCCGATGCGAGCCGCGAAAGCGCTTTTAGACAGAAAGAGTGAATCCGTCATAAGCCCTCCTTTTCAACGGCTTTTCAATGGAAACCTTTCAATTTCAATGGATTGAATTTCAGTAAGCTGGCAGCCCGTTCGCTAACGCTTTCCCGCGGGTTTCATGCCCCGTACCCCTCGAATGCCGCCAGGGTCCCCTGCGACTTTTGGTGCACCAGTTTTGTGCGAACCACTACAGATCACGTATTACGCGGCCTCCAGCCCATCAAGCCTTACCACTGCCCGAGGTCGGCACATCGCACACGCCCAACCGCTTGGCAGCCCAGCGTTCGTACAGGCCAATGGCGACATCGGCGCCGGCCATCGCGGTGAGGCAGCCAATGCTCCCCGCCGCCAGGACCGACATGCCCGATGCGTGCAACAACATCATGGTGGACAGTCCGCAGACCACGCAGGCCCCGGACCGAAGGAGCAAGCGGCGGACCAGCGACCAGCCGCTCACCCCCGCCTTGTCGGCCCGCCATGCCTCGCCGGAAATCCCGCCGACCAGGGACAGTAAGATCACCATCCACACCGGCATCTCAATAAGTGCTTGCTGCTCGTTCGTCATCGCCCTACCCCATAAACGCAAAAACCCGGCGCAATGGCCGGGTTCAGTGTGGTGGTGAGTCCCGCTGCTTGCGGTCGCACCTATCGAAGATGGGTACTTTTTACAGGTGGATTCCGGTGGCAGCAATGGATTTTTAATGCCATGGCGCAATATGGGTGCAATACAGGTATGACGCAGGTGCAACGCAGGGACAACGCGTTCATTCGGCTATCGCTTCTGGTGCCCTGTCTTACTTGTCCCACTATTCTAGATCGGAGTAGGACAGCTACAGGCGCCTAAATACGGGGCTCTGCCCTACTGTCCTACCTTTATTTCTTTTCTCTTGTGTATAGAGAGAAAGTTAAAAGCACGCGTGCGCGCCATAGGCGCGGCTACGTGCCCGCTATGCTCATGTGTGCGTGGGGCGGGTAAAGGTTGGACAGTAGGACAGCCCAGCAACGGCGTGACCTGCGCCTGTCCAACTGCGCCAAATGGCAGTCGGACAAAGCAGGACAGTAGGACAGAGGCACGCGGAGTGATCCCGAGGATCATGCAGCCTTCCCCATCAGCATGCCGGCGATGTGCAGGTGTGCCTCATGGAGCCGCTGGTAATAGGTATCCCGGCTGCATCCGCAGTGGATGTACTTCTGCGACAGAAAGCTTTCGTGGTTGCAGTAGTGCTCGCGTACGACAAGCGACAGCTGCGGCGGCAAGTGCTTGTTGACGATCAGCTCAATGTCGGCCGATTCATCCAACAGCACCCGACTACCCCGCGTGCCGCGTATCAACTCACCTTTGCACTCCATCAGCATGGCGATCATGTTGCCGCCACTCGGCCCGCCAGCACCGTCCGGCACAGGCGAATGCAGATCCTGCGCCCAGAGTTTGAGCATCTCGTCGATTCGCTTAATCATCGAAGCAAGGCTCCTCGATCACCGCCTGCTGCAACGCAGACGCACGCCCCCAGCCCGCAGGCTTTTCATAGGCCCATGGCCGCACTCCGCTTTTTGGCAGCGCGGGCATACGCCGCTTGCGCCATCCCAGCCGGTGCATGATCGCCCCGACTCGCATCTGCTCGGGCTTGCCCCAATGTCCGAAGTCCAGCTTCAGCGCCTGGGTCAGGATCTCGTTGCCGGTAGCGGTCTCCCCGATCTGGGATTCTTCCATCCAGGCCAGGATCGGCCCTTCCCATTCATCCACCACAAAGCGCTCGTCTTGAGCCTCGGCGAACATCTTGGATTCGTCCTTGTTCACCCACCAGATATCGCCCGCTTCAAAGCAGAACAGCGCCTCGGCCCACAGCTGGTCGCGGATCTCGCGCAGTTGCTCCAGATCGACCTTGTTGCAGAACACCGGCCAGTAACGACGGTTGCCCGTAGCGTCCTTGAGGTACTCCTCTTGGTTGGTGGTGCCCACGAAGACACACTGGCGTGGCACGTCATTCGTTCTGCGGCCATAGCTCTCGCGGTAGGTGTCAGTGGACGCAGAGAAGAACTGTTTGGCCTTGGTGCTTTCCGCCTTGTTGAAGCTGTCCAGCTCACCCAGCTCGACGATCCATTTGCCGCGAATCGCCTGGAAGCTGTCCTTATCACCGAGGGCAAAGGGAGTGTCCATGAACCACTCGCCGCCGAGGACGCCCATGGCCGTGGACTTACCGGCGCCCTGCCCGCCTTCGAGGATCATCACAGAATCGGCCTTGCAGCCTGGGCGCATAACCCGAGCCACAGCCGAGATTAGCCAACGCTTACCGACCTTTGCCGAGTACTCACTGGCCTGAACGCCCAGCACGTCGGTCAGCCAGGTTTCAATACGCGGCACGCGATCCCATTCCAGCTTCTCCAGGTACTCACGCACCGGATGAAAGGCGTGGTCGTGGGCAACCACGCTGACCGCCTCGATCACATGGGACGCTTTGACCCGCAGGTTGTATTGCTGCGCGAGCCACTTCATCACTCGCATGTCGTCGATGTCTGCCCAGTCGCCGGCACCGCCACCGAAGGGCGCAGACCGCAGCTTGACGATCTTGGAGCTGAACACGCTGTAGCCGATGACACCGGCCCAGCGTTCGTCATTGCCCAGGATCAGCTCGACGTTTTGCATGTGCGCAATCAGCGAGCCGTTCTCGGTGCGAGCCAGTTGGTCCTTCCAGCCACCCGCTGCAGGAGGCTTGACCACCGCAAGCACCTGGCGGCGGACGGCCTCCAACCCCTCGGCGACGTGCAGGTCGTTGAAGTCGGTCCACTTGATCTCCCGCTCGCCGGAGAACACCGGGGCAACCACCTGACCACCGACGACCAGCGCGGCGTTGTTGGCTTTCTCTTCTCCGGGGTTCCAGGGGTCACCATTGGGACGCTTGGTTTTCCAATCGTCGTCCCGACAGATGATAAGTGGACAGCCAGGGAAGCGCTCGCGCATGGCCTTGGAGACAGGCAGCAGGTTGCCCGCGTCGAAGGCGATGGCGACAGTGAGCGACGTCGCCATATGCAGGCTTGCGCCCGTGGCGAAGCCTTCACACACCAGCACCGGTTCGCCGGGCTCTGGGTGAGGGCCGATCAGGTGGAAAGCGCCCTCTTTTGACATACCGGGCGGCCAGTACTGCTTATCCCGCCCAGTGTCTTCTTGCTTGGCTGGGAAGATAACCTGCAGTCCGACGATCTGGTCGCGAACGTTGCACATAGGTACCAAAAATGCGCCGGTACGTGGCGCATAGCGAACCTTGAAGCCTACGATCTGCTTTCTATCCAGATAGGCGCTCTTACCCTTTTCGGGCATGCGCTTGAACAGGCCGGCAGCACGGTTGGCAGCTCGGCGTGATGCGTTGGCCGCGATCTCGGCAGCCTTACGCTTGGCATCTTCCTGGCGAGCGCGCATGACTTCGCGCTCCTCGGGGCTCATGCGTCCGGGCTTGACCTTGATCTTTTGGGTATCGCCAGACCGCCAGTCACCGAAACTGCCGAAGATCAGCGTCTCGTTTTTTTCAGTGCGGTGTTCGTGGATTACGTACCAGCCGTTTTTCTCTTTGCCTTTGTCCTGGGTGGTTTTGCAGCGGGTGAGCTTGCCGAATACCAAGGGTTGGGCGGGCTCAAGACCATAGTCCGCGAACTGATTGATCACATCATCGAGCATAACGGGCAGCCCTCTGATCATCGACGGTCTTGCACTCTATACAGAGCGTGCAACCGGGTTGAGCCAAACGACGGGCCTCGGGGATGGGGCAATCGCATTCGTCACAGAACATTAGCGAATGCTGAGCCGTGGTGGACATCAGCGACAGACGTGCAGCGACGGCCTGATCGATGCGCTCTTGCACCAGGTCATTTGCGAAGTCAGCGATATCAGCCACGTTCCACCCCAGAAGTCGTCTGGTTAACGTAGCGCGCGCGGTTGTACATGCCCAACAAACCCTGGATACCGCGAAACACTAACTGGCGGATCTCGGCCAGCTCACGGTCATCGACCTTGCCGTCGCCAATGTGCTTGGCCCAGGTTTCGGACAAATCGGCAACCTGCCGGAAAAACATGGCGATACCCGTGGTCAGGGTCTCAGGCATGTCATTGGTGTACGCCTCAGCCAGCTCCTGCCAGATCGTGTCGCCGACAAGGGCGTGCACCGCATCAAGAATGCGGCGGTCCTTGGTCAGTTCGAGAATCTCGCCGAACTCCTGGATGTTGACGGTGTGCGAGGGATGGGTGGGAGACAACTTGTGCTGCAGCGTGGTCGCATTGCGGCCGGTGGTGGCGGCGATTGCTGCGGCACCGCCGGGATAGTCCCGTGCGGCGTGGTACAGGGCTAATTCGAGCGTCAGTACTTCCTTTTGCGCTCGATCAACACAGCTTAAAGCTACTCGGCTCATGGCATTAATCCTACTAAGTTGCCAGTGCCCCGCGACGTGTAGTGGTGATACATTTGCCGCGTGGCTTGAAAGGGCCCAAACGCCGGCTAGATCTAGGGATCGAAACCGGCACCGTGCCGAGGCGAACAATCCGTTGCTCACCTCTGGCGCAACAGCTGCCTAATCTGTGGTGGAAAAGGCAGCAACCCAAGACATCCATGTCTTGGCAGCGCGATAAAGGGAGGTGGTTTGCATGTGGTGTGCCCTCCTACCTTCGTCGCGACCCGACAGCACTGTGGTGGTGTGTGCCGGGAGGAACTGGGCGGCCCTAGGGTCGCCTTTTTTCTATCTACGCTGCAGCTTTTTGCGGGGCCGATGCGTTGAGCAACCAGGCAGCGTCAAACGCATTGCCATTTTTCTCTGCAGCGGTCGCTAACAGTTTTGCGTAGTGCGTTTCGCCGGTGTAATCGGTGCGTGGAAGGCTGGCAGCCAAGCGCCATTTATTGAGCGCCTGATAACTCCTATCACACACCTTGGCGGCGGCTCCGATTCCGCCGACTGCTTCAAATGCGAACGCGATGGCGCTCGGAAAATCTGCCGGATCCAACATGGCAACCTCCATTTATCAACCCGAGGTTGATATTAACATCAACTGACTATTGCGCAACCCCTGTGAGAGTATCAACTCATGGTTGATAAGAACGAGCTACGGGCAGCTTTCACGGCGCGCCTTCACGAAGCACTCGACGATGCCGGTGTACGCACCCGGGGACGTGGGGTGGATATTCAGTCGAAACTGAAGTCATTTGGGGTTCACAAAAGTACGCAGGCGATCAGTAAGTGGTTGAACGGTGAGTCAGTAGCAGAGGCGGACAGCATGGTTGCGCTTTGCTCTTGGTTGAAGGTCAGACGAGAATGGCTTGAATATGGAGTTCTACCGAAAGAGCAGACTGGTTACACCAATGTTCACCAACTTCCCTCCGAACAGGGAAGCAACGTAGGAGAGATCACGAGGCGATTTGGCAAGGTTCCGCTCATATCTTGGGTTCAAGCAGGGGCATGGTGTGAAGCCAACATTGATCAGCCTGATGGTGAAACTTGGCTATCTTGCCCGGTCCCTATTAGCGGAAGTGGTTACGCGCTAAAAGTACTTGGTGACTCGATGACAAATCCTGGGCCTGGCCGTAGTTATCCAACAGGCTGCATAATTTTTGTAGACCCGGAAGCGGAAGCAAAAACTGGCGACCGAGTAATTGCTAGAGTCCCACGCACAAATGAGGCAACTTTCAAAATATTAGTAGAAGATGCAGGACGACAATTTTTGAGGCCAATCAATCCGCAATACCCAATCATCGATATCACGGAGGAGACGCACATTTGCGGAAAAGTAGTTGGATCATTTATTCCAGAATAATTTAAAACTCTTCATTCACGCATAATTCTGGAGCTCCGAGCGGATGGGTCAAAGAGCTGAAAAAATATAGATCCTTATCTTCAAGCTCACGCATAATCCTGGTCTTAAAAGACAAGATATCAATCTCTGTCATATGAGGCCAAACGCTAACCGCAACCCTCTCCACGTCACTCGCCTTGATTGAGTCCAAAATATGTTGGTCATAGTCCTGATGCAGGGAATGCCCAAGCACAACAAGATTACCTTGCAAGCTCTTTAATCGCCCTGAGCAAAATCGCAGATAATCATTCTTTCTGATCCTTGAAAGCTTAGAAGAGGAACTGCCTTCGGAAATCATTAAAGGAATCTGTTCCGGATGATCCAAATCAAATAAATCAGATAGGCGTTCAAAACCAGAACCTACAAGTTTTTTAGTAGTACCATCTGGCTTCTCTACCAAATGCACAGCACCATGAAGATAATATAAAACTGTTTTTCCGCCCTGCACGGCAATATCGCTCAGGTCAAAAGTATTACCTGCCCCCCAGAAAAAATCTCTAAAACCGTAGGAATCCTTCATAATAGCCCAATAGGGCATGAGATCGTAATTTGTGGTAAATATGGACTCGAAACTATTTAATAGTTTGTTAAGTTCCGTTAATCCACGAAAATCAGGAGGTACATGCGCAAAGTTCACGGCCGCCGACAGAGAATTCTTTGTGTTGGTGTACACGCCATCGATCTGCTTCTCTTGCGGTCCGCCGAATTGATCATCAACCAACTTAGCATGATAAAGTATTCTTAAAACATCTTCAAAATTGGATGAACCAAGATATTTAAATAGCGCCAAAGACTCTTGCATCAAATTAGGACGCACCGCAGCATCCTGAGCAACTTTAAATAGAGAAGGATAATTAAACCCTTTCCATATATTTATGCTAAACCCGTTCCCCAGCAGCAAGGACTTCCAGTTATCACCTGCAATTTCGGACCATTCCAACAACTTAGAGTCGACGCCCAACACCCCTGCATTACTCCACTAATTATTAATCAAAGCTGGGCTTTACCAGAAGATTGCTGCTCTTGAAGCGGCTCAGCCCTTCGATATAGAGCAAGCAACATTTTCAATTGAATCAACTCATTACCGTCTGTAATTTCTTTCAACGCATTTATCTGTGCGGGATCAAGATTGAAACCACTCGCTAAATCTCGGACAGAGTTCCTTATAAAAAGTATATCGTCCTTATCAAGCTTAGACTGCGCTTTTTTAACTTCAATTTTAGCCAGTTTCCTTTGAGTATAACCACGCAGAACCGCATCATAAGTCCTATTTATCGCTAATACTGAGCCACAAAGTGTCCCGACCAATTTCGCGATATCTAGAGCAACATCCACGATACCAGCAAGCTCAATAATTCCGGGCGATGCATACTGAATTCTGCGAATCTGCAAACGGTGCACGTCTGGAGTTAAGCTATACGCACTCTTAAAAAAATTAACGACACTATAACCGCCGCGCCACTGAAACCCTGAATAATCAAGCTTCGACGCTTGGTTTTTTGCGACACTCTGCAAAATGTAAAAAAAACTATAAATCTGGACATACTCTTTTGTATAAACCGAAAAATCTCGCAACTCCCACTTTTTATCAAGTTGTATCTCTATTTGGCCAGTTTGCATTTTAATCCCTTTATGCTTTTAATTATGTGGATGACATACGACCCCGAAAGGCCATGCTATAGCCATCATAGAACCAGTGTGTTGGGAAGTACATCGTCCCTCCCCCCACTAGCACTCGGGGGGACTGCAAGCGCATAGGAATTCCCAACTGACAGTTGACACAAATCAACCAACGGTTGATATTTGTCTCACTCTTCCACCACAGAGCGAGGCAACACCATGCACACCACAGCCACCCTGCACGTCCACCCGGCCGCCGCTAACCCCTCCCGCATCTTCGAAATCCGCCGTCTGGCGCAAGACAGCGGCTGCGCCTTCATCGCCTCCAGACCCAAGCCGAAACAGCGCACCGCACCAGCCTCCTTCGATCCAAACGGCGGAGGTCAAGCAGCATGAGCAAGTACAAACTCGACAATCGCACTCTGACCCTGCTCAAGGCCCAGGTCAACTTGACCGAAACCTTCAACCACCTCCTGCGCGCCGAAACGCAGCGGGAGGCCCTGGCCTTCCGCCTGAACGTTGAGCGCCGCAAAGTCGACACGCACTTCACCGTTGAACTGGGCAGCGAACGCCACACGCTGACCCTGGCCAACACCAAGAAGATGCACCTCAAGCTTGCGGACTTCATTGAGGAGATCGTCAACGGGCCAACCACCCCAAACCATCAATCGTCCCTGGCGCACGCAGACCGCCGCTACGGCGTATTCGAGACTGAACACAAGCAGCAGGTATTCGACCTAGTGCAAACCGGCGGTGCCATCAGCCTCGATATGGGCTTCGAGCAACCGATCAACTTGGCAATCCACCGCAACAAAACCCGCGCAGGCATCACCACCATCATGAGCATCGGCGTCAGGAAGCCGCGCACCACGTGCTTCACGGTGTACGGCAGTGACGTGGAGATCTACTCCATGGTGGCCGAATCCATCACCCACCTGGCTGCCGTGGCGACACCCGCCGCGCATGCTGCCTAGGAGGACGACATGGAACGTAGCCTGGAAAAAGCCGCCAAGTACTTCGGCCTCACCCGCCCCAAGCTGATCGCACTCATGCGTGAAAAGGGCCTGCTCAACGACCGCAACCTACCGGCCTTCCCTGTGCGTGATCGCGAGTATCTACGAGTCAAGGACAGCAACTGGTACCACGAGACAGCCGGCATGCAGTACAGCCAGTCGACCAAGGTCCGCCAAGCTGGCATCCGCTGGCTCGCCGACCAGTTGGGACTCGAACTGCCAGCCATCCCGGCAGACAACCGTGACGTGGCCTAGGGAGTACGCCCGCCAGATCGTCGCCATGCACACACGCGAGGAGCGCAACGCCGCGCTCCTCGAAGTGCCGGAGCATCTGCGGGAGCTGACCAAACGCCATTGCCTGAATGCCTGGCATCATCCAAAACGGAAAAAACTTAATGAACCATGACCTTTTAGATTACCTGCTGAAAACCTTACTTGAATTGCCTCACTCAGATCGCGCCCCAAAAAAAGTTAGGAGCGCTCTACGACTTGCGGTTGAAGTGGCAGGCATAAATAAAATCGATCAACCCTCCGACGCGCAACCGATGACAGCGAGGGAAGCGAAAGATCCAAGTTGCATCCTCATTCGCATGAATGAAGTTACAAAGATTGTCGGTTTGGCTCGTCCAACAATCTACAAGTTACTCAAGAACCCCGAAAACAAGTTTCCTCGCCCAGTCAAGCTAACCGACGCTACCGGCAAGAGTGCCCCAGTAGCATGGGTTCTTTCGGAGGTTCAGGACTGGACGCGAACACGCATTCGGCGGTGAAACGAAAATATAGATTGATCGGGAGTTCATGGAGATGACCACCAACCAGCCGCCGCTAAGGCTGTTACACGCACCGGATAGCGCAACCGTGGAAATGCTGCACCAACTCTTCGGCGACGTGCTTATCCCTCTGGAAAAGCTGCGCGTGCACTATTTCAAGAACCTCAATGAAAAGACCTTTACCGAGGCGATCAACAGCGGCCGGATTCAACTGCCGGTGACCACGCTGGATCACAGTGTGAAGGCGTTGCGGTACGCGCACATCAAGCACGTCGCGGCACTGATCGACATCCGCGCCTACAAGGCAGACGAGGACATGCCGCGACCGCAAAACGATCCAACCGAGCTAGACCAGTAACCCAAACGGCTGTCACCACCAGCCAACGTAACTACCAGGAGCACACCACATGACTGCAATTCAAATCTGCGCATTGATCAGCATCGTAATCGCCGCCGGAATCCTCTACTGGGTCGGCTATCGAGGCGGCCTCACAGACGGCAAAAATGATGGCTACGACGAAGGCCATTCCGACGGGTACGTTTTGGGCCATGACGAAGCATCAGCCGCATACGCAGCCTCTCTCAAAGAAATGTCAGATCAATGCATGCGCACCGAACTCCTATTGAGCCGGGAACCGCAAGACCGTTACACCCTTTTCGCTATTGCCGAGAAGCTGAAGCTCGCCGCAGACACCTTCCGCGCCGTCAGATCCGAAAGCCAAGCAGCGCAGTCACTTGCCCTACGTGACAAGGCACTGAATATGGCTGCGCTGATGGACCGTTTCGAGCTGAAGGGGGATGTAGCATGAGCCATGCCATCCCCATGCTGCGCCTGACACCCCAAGCCGCCGGCACGCTGCAGCAGCAACACGCCAAGACCACCAAGGAACTGCGCGCACTGACCCTCTACAACAAAGAGTTTGACCGCCAGTTGAAAGCGCTGATCAGCTATGAAGCTCTGCGCCAATTGCACAAGGCGACCGACGACGCCTTGCTGCTGGCCGACCTAGTGAGGGAAGCCGCATGAACTGGATCCTCACCTCCACCGGCAAACGCTGCGACCTGTTCGAGCCTTACGCCGAAATGATCGACCCACGGGACATCTCGCACGCGCTGGCCCACCTGTGCCGATTCAACGGCCACACCCGTGAGTTCTACAGCGTGGCCCAACACAGCTGCATCGTCGCCGAGCTGGTGCCGGAAGAGCACAAGCTCGCGGCATTGCTCCACGACGCGACCGAGGCGTACCTAGGTGACATGACCCGCCCACTCAAGCAGTGGATGCCCGACTACCGAGGTTTCGAGGACGTGATCTGGATGCGCGTTTGTGAGCGCTTCGACCTGGCCCTCGATCTCCCTGCAAGCGTGCACCATGCTGACCTGATTGCACTGGCAACCGAACGCCGCGACCTCATGCCAACCGATCCGGCTATCTGGGATTGTTTGGTCGGCATAGAGCCCATGGTTGAAACCCTCCGTCCATGGCCTGCCGCAGAAGCACGCAACACCTACCACCAGCGCCTGATGGACCAACTCGCGATCGAACATCGGAGGAAAGCGGCATGAAAAACCCACAGGACAAAACCATGGCCCTGCCCGCTTTGCTCTGCACAGCGAGCAGCGTCAACACGCTAGAAACAAACAGTCACTGCTGCGAAGCAGTAGGCATTATTGCTCCTTCCAGCGTCACTGCGGAGGTACTTATACCCCACGAAAAGCTGCGCGGGGCAGCGCTCGCTGATGCAACGCTAAACGCTCAGGAACGCCCGCTCGCGCAGCTTGCTGTGGGGTATACGCATGCTCCTGGCACTATCGAGTTGCCTGCTAAGGAGAGCACACGCCGAAGTCATGGGCCGAGAGCCCTGATGGGGAGAGCCGAATGATGGAATTCCAAAGCGAAACCCTCGCCGACGAAGAACTGGCGACCATCACCGGGTATCAGATCCCGTCCAAACAAATTCTATGGTTGACCGAAAATCGCTGGGAGTTTGTTCTGACAGGCGCTCGCCGGCCAATAGTGGGTCGGGTTTACGCCCGACTGAAACTCGCGGGAGTCAAACCTTCTGCGGTCAACGCCGTAACCGAAACCTGGTCGCTCGACCTAGCGAACGTGAGCTGACTGATGCGCCAGAAAAGCATAGCCAATCGCGATCTTCCGCCTCGAATGATACGGCGCACTCGCAAGCGTAAAAGCGGCGCCATGTGGACTTCGTACTACTACAACGGCAGGGATGCCGACGGCAAACGAAAAGAAATACCGCTGGGCAGTGATCTGGACGCGGCGAGGGTCGAGTGGGCTCGACTGGAACGCCGCGAACCACTAAAACCCAATCATCTAATGGGTGCGCTGTTCGACAAGTACGAAAAAAAGATCATCCCTACCAAATCAATACGGACGCAGTCCGACAACCGCAAGGAACTGAAACAGCTGCGCAAGGCATTTGAAAACGCGCCTCTCGACTCAATCACTCCCCAGGTAGTTGCACAGTATCGAGATGCCAGAACCGCCAAGGTCAGGGCCAACCGAGAAATCGCGCTGTTGTCACACATGTTCACGATCGCGCGCGAGTGGGGACTGACCAACAATGCCAACCCTTGCTTCGGCGTACGCAGAAACAAGGAAAAGCCGCGGGACTACTATGCCGGCGAAGTGGTTTGGAATGCGGTATATGGAGAGGCAGTGCAGGAACTAAAGGATGCCATGGACCTTGCCTACCTGACCGGCCAGCGCCCTGCTGATGTGCTGAAGGTGGCAACTACCGATCTGGCCAACGGCTTCGTAGGGGTGCGCCAGGGCAAGGGCGGCAAACTTCTGCGGATTCGACTGGACGATGCCGGCGAACAATCAGCGCTTAGTCTATTCCTAGATAACCTGCTTGAACGCAGATCGTTAAATGGGATTAAGACCTCAACGCTTATCACGAACGCGTCCGGCCTTCGGATGAGCCAGCAGATGTTACGCAACCGCTGGGATGAAGCCCGGGATAAAGCAGCAATCAAGGCCGGTGCAGACGGCGATCCTGCCCTGGCTGTACTAATCCGTCAGTTTCAGTTCAAAGACATCCGCCCTAAAGCCGCCAGCGAGATAGAACTTGCGCACGCAAGTCGGCTGCTCGGCCACTCCACTGAGGAGATGACAAAGAAGGTCTATCGGCGAGTCGGTGAGATCGTTAACCCCACGAAATGATAGGCCAACCACGCCCTCACCTGGCGCTGTTCTGCCCCCTCATTACGATCAAAAATGAGTAGGGTTGCGGAACACATCCCAAAAGTTGCGGAACACTTCTCAGATCACAGACAATAAAAAACCCCGTAGACCATTGATCTACGGGGTTTTAAGAGTGGAGGCCGAGGTCGGAATCGAACCGGCGTAGGCGGATTTGCAATCCGCTGCATAACCATTTTGCTACTCGGCCTCAAACGATCAACGCCTTGTTGCTGACATTCATCGCATAAAAACTTGAGTGGGCTGTAAAGCCATGCCTCTACTCTAACTCATTGAATACATTGAAGTTTTTAATGCTTCGTTGCGTTCGATGGGCGCCATTATGTACTCATTTGCTTTTGCCTGCAACCCCTTGATTTCAAAAATATTTCGCATTGGCATCAAGGGGTTGCGTGCCTGCCCTACTCCTTGATGAGCTGTTGCTGGTACTGCGGGTCGGCCTTGATCTGGGCGTCGGTGAAGGGCAGCGAGCGCAGTTTTTTCTCGGAGAATGCCTGGGTCTGGTCCTTGGAATGTTCCGACGCGGGGTTGCTCGACAGCGAGAATGCCAACAGGCCTTGGGCATGCGGGCCCTGGTCGTCGAAGGTGACGATTTGCAGGTAGCTGCTGCCGCTGACCACTTCACGTTTGCCGTCGGCCCGGGGCACGGTTTGCATGGCGTTGTAGATGCCCAGCTCTTGCGGGCCGCCGTGGATCGGGATTTGGCCGGAGACCTGGACGTCGCCCCATTTGCTGCTTGCCGTAAGGCCCGACTTGGCGACATCGGCGGTGGAGGCCAGCATGGCTTCGCGCAAGGCCTTGGCCACGGGTTCACGCTCGATCGCCAGGCCGCGCGGCGTGGTCAGGGGGTTGCCCGGGTCGAAGGCGACGCGCCAGGCGTCGGGGGTCTGCTGCAGGTGTTCAACCAGGTTGATGAAATGCACCAGCCCCAGCCCACTGTCGAGGTTGGCGCGCTGGTCCCAGGCTTTAAGGCTGGTGCACAGCGGTTGCAGGGCGCTGGCGTCGGCGCCGAGGTGTTTGGCGCAGAATTCGAGCAGGTCAGGCATGACCTGGCCGGCGAGATACACCTCGTTGTCCATGACCATGTTTTGCAAGTCGGTGACGCTGATCGGCTGTTTTTCCAGGGATTGCAAGCGCTGAATGGCAAAACGTGCGCGCGGGCCGAGGCCGATGTGGTCCTGGCTGATGACCGGTGAGAAGCCGGTCAGCGGCGCCTTGGGGTTGGCCATCCAGGCCGAGTCGTTGGAGTGTTGTACGTAGTCAGTGCGCTGCAATTGCGGCAGCTGATCAGCCGGGAAGATCCCGGCCTGGGCGGCACGCGGGTCGACGTCCCAGGCACAGGCGCTGTGGGCGCCGTCGAGCATGATCATCTGCAGGCCTGCGCGGGGGTCACTGCATTGCGCGAGTTTGGCGGCGCTGACGTTGGGCACCACCGACAGGTTCATGTACAGGCTCTGGCCCTGGTCATCGGCGGCCAGGGTGTTGACCCACGGGATGCCTTGCAAGGTGTGCACCGAGGTTTGCAGCTCCTTGAGGCTGCCGGCGCGATTCATCGCGTACCACTGCTGCAACACGCGGTCATTGCCCAGGTTGGCGTCGCGCAGGCTGAACGCGTAGTGGCTGTCCCAGTCGAGTTTGCCGGGCCATTGCACGACCGGGCCGAACTGCGAGCTGTAGACCGGATGCGACACGGGTTTGAGGCTGCCGTCTGCCTGCTTGACCTGCACCGTCACCACGGTTTTTTCCAGAGGCACAGATTTGCCGTCGAGCAGGTAGCGCGTGGAATCCTTGGGGTCCAGGGTCAGGCGGTACAGCGTGAAGTGCTTGGACGTATCCACCGTATGAGTCCACGCCACATGCTGGTTGAAGCCGATGTTGATCACCGGCAGGCCCGGCAATGCGGCGCCCATCACGTCCAGCTGGCCGGGGATGGTCAGGTGCATCTGGTAAAAGCGCATGCCGCCCACCCAAGGGAAATGCGGGTTGGCCAGCAACATGCCGCGGCCATTGAACGAGCGATCACGGCCTACCGCGACCGCGTTACTGCCGCGGTCCAGGGTAAAGCGCTGTTGATTGGCGGCGGCCAGTGCAAACGCCTTGGCGCTGGGTTGCACGCTGGCGGTGGCTTGAGGCGGCTTGGCGCCGACCAAGGCTTCGGCGAATTGGCCGACACCGCCTTCTACCAGCAACCTACGGGTCAGTTTGACCAGGTCCTGCGCGACCAGCGGGCGTACCCACGCCGCCTGGCACTGGGCCGGCGCGCCCTGCTCTTTCAAGTAACGGTTATAGCCGGCCACATAGCCTTCTATACGCTGCTGCATCTGCGGGGTTTGCGCCTTCCAGAATGCGCCGACCGCGTCCGGGGTGTTCAGCCAGGTGAAAAACACGTCGCTGGCCAGGTTGTTGCGTTCTTCCAGGGTTGACAGCTCGGGGCCGAAGAATTTTGCGCGCTCGCCGTTGACCGTGACCACTTCGTTGGCCAGCAGGCACAGGTTGTCCTGGGCGTACGCGTAGCCGATGCCGAAGCCGAGGCCGCGCTCGTCATTGGCGCGGATATGCGGCACGCCGAAACTGGTGCGGCGGATATCTGCCGACGCTTGCGCCACCTGCTCGCGCGCTGATGCGGCCAGGCTCAACCCCAGCAATACCCCTGCAACACCTACCCTGAACACGTTATTGGAAATTGTCACGCAGACTCCACCGTCAAATTGAACACCCTTGCCTGGGGCCAGCTACCCCACCGTAAGGACGCAAAAAACCGCGAAAAATTTAGCCTGGCCAGGCGTTTATTTAACGCGATGCGGATGTGACAAAACCGATACCGACAAAATTTCTACATCCGACACTTCATGATTTTGCTCGCTCGTACGTCTTATTACTTAAGAGCGCCATCATTTTCCTGATCAGGCTCTGATAAGGAGTTTTTGCATGTACAACCCGCAAGTGCCCATGGACGGACATTCACCGGCCGCCGATGCCAGTTTTGGCAGCGGCGCACAAGCGTTCGGCAAAGCGCCCGAACAGCAAGGCAACCAGCGTATTCGCCATTTGCTCAAGTGTTTTGGGTTGCGCACCAGCCTGATCCGGCTGAAAGTCATCGACGCCCTGCTCACGGCCGCCGACAACCAGCGCACCCTGGGGGTACGCGGCGTGCACAGCCATTTGCTGGAACTGGGCATACCGTTGTCGTTTCTGAGTGTGCGCGAGGTGCTCAAGCGCCTGTGCAGCGAAGGGGTGATCACCCTGAATGCGGATAAAAGCTACAGCCTCCATGCAGAGGCTGCGAAGGTACTCGAAGGTCGAGCCTGACCTCTGTGGCTCAGAGCTTGACCTTGCGACGCATGATGCCGTTGATCACCACCACGACTACCGCGACGGCAATGGCGATGGTCTGGAACGTCTTCTCACTGATAGCCCCGATGTTTTGCAGGTAGGACAGGCCAAACATCGTCGCCAGTACGGCCAGGGCGATCAGAATCGAGTATTTCAAACGTTGCTTTTGGGTCATGACGGGTTCCTGAACCTGAAGAATGTATCCACTGTGTATCGCCGAACATGCCAAGTACATACCCGATGGCGGGGATGGACTGGCAGCGGCAGGGTCTCATGTTACAGGCGATGAAATAATTTGGCTTGCCCAGCGCCTGATAGCCCCAGTGAGTACCTTAGAGGATTCCCAAATGTTGCGTCGAATCACACTGCTGATTCCCGTGCTGATCATGCTGACCATGAGCGGCTGCTTTTTCTTCCCCCACGGCGGCGGCGGTGGCTGGCACGACCATCGCTATGACGGTGGCGGCCATGGTGACTACCGTCGCTGATTGATCAGCGGTCTCGCTTTCCCCTGGGAAAGCGAGACGTCATCCGGCGTGCACCCAACGCTGGTGCAGCCAGCGTGCAAACGCATCCAGGGCAAAACCCAGCAGCCCGATCAGCAGCACCATCGCCATCAGCTCCGAGTAAGCCAATCGGTCGCGCGTGTCGAGGATGTAATACCCCAACCCCGCACTGACCCCGAGCATCTCGCACGGCACCAGCACAATCCACAGAATGCCGATGGCCAGGCGCACGCCGGTCAACACGTGCCCTACCACGCCGGGAATAACTACCCGGCGCAAAGTCTCCCAACGCGTAGCGCTCAGGCTGCTGCTCAACTGCAACCAGCGCGGGTCGAGCTGACGCACGCCGGCAGCGGTGTTGAGCATGATCGGCCACACGGCGGCAAACGCCAGCAGGAAGTAAATGGGCTGGTCCCCTACCCCCATCAGCATCACCACGATGGGCATCCACGACAGCGGCGAGATCATCCGCAGAAACTGGAAAGCCGGCGTGGTCGCCGCCTCCAGGTTGCGCGAACTGCCCACCAGCAAACCCAGCGGCACACCCACCAGCAAGGCCAGGAACAGCCCGACGAAGATGCGTTTGAGGCTCACGGCAATGTGCAGGTACAGCTCACTGCGCCCGAGTAATTCCCACAGACTGCTGAAGGTCGCGGCCAGCGAAAAACGCGCGGACAAACCACCCGCATCGCCAAACACTTTCACCCCCAGCCACCAGAGCAACAGCAAGCCGGCCAAGCCACTCAACCCGAGCAACCAGCCCGGGATTCTGCGGTTATTCAAACGCCAATCTCCTCGGTCCGCTCAAAGCCTTCGGGCAAGCCGAACGTCTTCATCCCGCCCACGGCTTCGATGGCGTTGCGCACAAAGCGGTCGTCCACCAGGTCCTTGGCGACAAACCCAGGGTCGAGGTCGGCGAGGAATTTCTTATCGCCCTCGATCAGTGTGTCTTTCAGGCGGCGTACCAGTTCCTCGGTGTAGCTGGGGAATGGGTAGGGTTGGAAGTCGATACGATGCTCGTCCCAATTGGCGTGCTGGATCGCGCCATCGGCCAGGTAGGCGGCGCGGTCGGCGGCGGCCGGGGCCAGCACTTTGCTGAGCACCGGTTCGGCGTGCGGCGTATACCGGTTCGGGCCGTCCTTGGACAGCAGCTTCACCGCCTCTTCGCGGTTGTCGCGGGTCCAGACCTGGGCCTTGACGATGGCATTCACCACCTTTTGCGACCACTGCGGGCGGTTGGTCAGGTCGTGCTCGTGCATGAACACCACGCAACAGGCGTGATTGCGCCATACGTCGCCGGTAAAGCGCTGCACGCGCCCCACCTTGAGGTTCTCCGCCAAGGCATTGAACGGCTCGGCGACGATATAGCCGTCGATGCGCTGGCTGGCCAGTGCCGGTGGCATGTCCGAAGGCGGCAGCACGATCAGGTTGACCTCATTCGCCGCGATGGCGCTGCCGGCTGCGCGCGCGACCGGCGTCAGGCCGTTGTCACGAAACAGCTGCTGCACCACCACGTTATGGATCGAATACCAGAACGGAATCGCCACCGATTTGCCGCCCAATTGCTTCACATCGGTGATGCCCGGCGCCACCGTCAGGCCCGAACCGCCGACGTGGTTCCACGCCACCACCTTCGCCGGCACCTTGCTGCCATAGCGTGCCCACACCGTCATCGGCGACAGCAGGTGAATCACGTTGACCTGGCCCGAGATAAACGCCTCGATCACCTGGGCCCAACTGCGCAGCAGCACCGGGCGCTCGGCCTTGATGCCTTCGGCTTCGAACAGGCCGTTGTTATGCGCCACCAGCAATGGCGTGGCGTCAGTGATCGGCAGGTAGCCGATACGCACCGGTGCATCCGGCTCGCTGGCGGCGCGCGCCTGCAGGCTGTTCAGCAGCGGCAAGGCACCGGCGGCGCTGAGCACCGCAGAGAGTTTGAGAAAGTCACGGCGCGAGTGGGTCAGGTCATCCAGGCACATGGCTGGGCTCCGGCAGGTCAAGGGGGTTGGGTTGAGGGCGGCTCGCCTGCCGTAAGGTTTTGAGAATCTGGATGCGCAGTGCGCCGATGGCTTCCACCTGTTCTTCGCGCGGTTGCGGCAGGTCGATCAGCCATTCGCCGAGGGTCCGCGCCGGGCGGTTACCCAGCAGCAGGATACGGTCGGACAGCAGCAGTGCTTCATCAATGTCATGAGTGATCAACACGGCCGCCGAACCCTGCTCGCGGTTGACCTTGAGCAACAGGTGCTGCATGTCGGCGCGGGTCACTTCGTCCAGGGCACCGAACGGCTCATCCAGCAGCAAGACCTGCGGCTGACGCGCCAGGCAGCGCGCCAGTGCGGTGCGCTGGGCCATGCCGCCGGACAGTTGCGCCGGGAATTGCAAGCGCGCGTGTTGCAGGCCGACCGCCGCAATCGCGTGGTCGACGCGTTGGCGGCGTTCTTGCGGGCTGAGGTGCGGTTGGCGGGCGAAGTCCAGGCCGAAGGCGACGTTTTTTTCCAGGCTCAGCCACGGCAGCAGGCTGGGGTCCTGAAAGGCCACGGCCACCCGTGGATGCGGGCCGGCCAACGGCTCGCCCAGCACACGTACGCTGCCGCCCTGGGGCGCCTGCAAACCGGCGAGCACACGCAGCAGGCTGGACTTGCCGACCCCGCTTGGCCCCAGAATCGACACCACCTCGCCCGGCTGCAACTGCAGGTCGAACCCCTGCAATACCGGTCCACTCGCATACCCCAGGCAAACCCCCTGGGCGCTGAGTACGGCCTGGCTCATAGGTTGGCCTGGCGGTGCAGTTCAGTGCGCAATTGCACCAGGCTCGGGGTGACGATCGGCACAAATGCCGACTCACGCCAACGCCGGGCAAAGCCGCTGCCGTGGGCGGTGAGATAGGCCTTGCCGCCGCTGGCCTGCAATTCGAGCTGCACCGCGCTGGCGGCGGTTTCCGCGAGGGCGATACGCAGTTTGAACAACGGCACCGGTTCAGCGGCGAAACGCCCGGCCAGCAGGCCGTTCTTCAGTTCGGTGACCAGGTGATCGAGGGTCACGCGCAAGGCTTCGAGCTCATCACGCAATACGGTGCGGGTCGCGCCCAGATGGTTGGCCACTTCCGCCAGCGAGCGACGCGCCAGGCCAATCGACATCCCGCACTGCAAGCCGAGGAACGCCGGACGCACGGCCGGCAGGAACTTGCGCGCATCCTCGTGCAGCAGCCAGTCGCGGCTCAGTTCCACACCTTCCAGGCCCAGCGCGGCGGTGTTGCTCGATTGCAGCCCGAGCAGTTCCAGGTCACGCGAGCGTTGCAAGCCAGCCACCGAATCCGGGATCGCCAGGATAAACGGCGCGCCCCCACCGGCATGCTCGATGGCCGCCGCAGCCACGAAGCCATTCTTGCGCAGGTTGGTCACCCAATGCAGGCGACCGTTGAGGGTCCAGCCGTGGTCGTTCGGCTCGGCGCTGATCTGCAGCGTCTCGATGCCGGACAAAAACTTCATCGCGTTCGACAGCCCGGTCGCCCCGGCCAGCTTGCCGCTGAGCAGATCCGGCAGCAGTTGCTCGCGCAGCCGCTCGTTCGGGCTTTGCAGCAGGTATTCGATAAACGAGCGCTGGCCCCAGCACACAAAGGCCGCCGCCAGGGAATGGCTGGCGACATTGGCGATGGCTTCCACCGCGCCGGCCACGTCACCGCCCAGGCCGCCGAGCTGCGCGGGAACGCCGATGCGCAGCACATTGGCTTCTGCCAGCCTTGGCAGCACTTCCTGTGGATCGCAACTGCCCACATCCAGGGCCTGCGCTTGAACATCGAGCCAACGGCTCAAGATTGGGTCAAGCATTCATGTTTCTCCTTTTTACAGCAGATGGAACATCACCCGCGCACGCGCGCTTTCAGCTTGCCGGCTGTTCCCAACGGTACTGCGCCAACTCCGGGTTCAGCGGGGTACGCGCAAACACGTTAGCGAAGTTGCACAGGGTTGCCAGGCTCACGCCCAAAATAACTTCCAGCGCCTGGCCTTCGGAGTAGCCGGCGGCCCGGAACGCGTCATAACCTGCATCGCTGACGTCGCCACGGGTGGCGATCACTTCACGGGTGAAGGCAGCGAGTGTCTCATATCGGGCGTCAGGCAATTCGCCGTGCCGGCGCAGGGCGTCGATCACCGCTTCGGGCAGCTTGGCCTTGTTGCGCGCCACGGCCGTGTGCCCGGCCACGCAGAAATCACAACCGTGGGTGGTCGCGGCAACCAGTTGCACCACTTCGCGGTCGGCCAGACTCAGCTCAGCCTTGGCATTCAAGCCGGAGACGGTGATGTAGGTTTCCAGCGCTGCCGGCGCATTAGCCAGCACGGCCAGCAGGTTGGGAATGAACCCTGAACCTTTGAGCGCGTTTTCCAGGAAAGGCTTGGCCGCTTCCGGCGCGGTTTCAGGTGTAAGTAGTGGTACACGGGACATGTAGGGGGCTCCTGATAGGTTCGTGTACCCAGTCTGTTGGTTATAAAAAATCGCCTCAATAGGCTAAAGTAGCGATTACTTGCTCTTGAGTCTTTCCATTAGATGAATTCGTCCAGTGCACTTGTCGATTGGTTATTAGACAGCCTCGAACTCAACACCAGCCTGTTTCATGTCGGGCGCTATTGCGGCGACTGGCACGCCAGCACCCACGGCCTGGCCAGGGCAAGCTTCCACCTGATTGTGCAAGGCGCGTGCTGGCTGCACATCGATGGCGAGCCCACGCCAATACGGCTGAACAACGGCGACGCAGTATTTCTGCTGCGTGACCTTGAGTATCGGCTGTCGGGTGAAGCCACGGCGGCAGGTGCGCAGGAATGCCCGCGCCGCGCGATGCTGCCCCTCGATAGCTCAGCGAATGACGGCGTGGGGCTGGTATGCGGGTTCTTTGATTTCCAGTCCGGCTTGTCGGCGATGATCGTCGAGACCCTGCCCGCGTGGATCATCCTGCGCGCCGGCGACCCGTCGCTGGTGGCCGCGCGTAACCTGTTCGAGCTGATCCTGCAAGAGTGCGAGCGCACCCCGGCGCCCTCTTGCGCCTTGCTCGAACGTCTGTGTCACTTGCTGTTTTTGTATGTACTGCGCCAACAGGTGCTGGATAACACCGAGCTCGGCGGGCTGGCCGCACTCGGCCGCCAACCGGCATTCGCGACTTTGCTCGAACAGCTGATCGCGGACCCGGCGCAGGCCTGGAGCCTGGAAAGCATGGCGGCCTGCACCGGGCTGTCGCGTTCGGCGTTTTTCAAGCGTTTCAATGAACTGAGCGGGCAATCGCCGGGGCAAGTGCTGCTGATGATGCGCATGCGCCACGCCTGCCAGTTGTTCAAGCAGGACCAGACCGTGGCCGATGTGGCGCTCGCGGTGGGTTATCAGTCGGTGGCGGCATTTACCCGGGCGTTTCATAAAGTCACCGGGCAGCAGCCGGGGGCGTATCGCAAGGCGCAGGCCTAGCGCTGCAGTTGTACTCATGAATGCTCAATAGTTGACCTATGAAAGTTTCATAGGTTGATTACCCACCAGCGTGTCCAATAATCGGGATAAATCTACACATAGCTAGGAACCACTTCGCATCAATCCTCCACATAGGAAAAGTACCGACAAAGAGTCGGACCCTTGACGATTGATATGAAGGAAATATCCGTGCTTACTTCCGTGAATGGTTCAACTGCGACCCAACCTGCCTACGCGGCACCCATCGAACGAGATAAGGTTAAACCTTCACCTTATGAACCGCCCAAAGACCTGAAGCCGGGCGCTCTGAATGTCAGAACGCACTCGCTGCTCGAAAACAATGATGTGAAGTTCAATCGGGAAGTTGTGTGGGACACAAGTGACCCCAAAAAAGGACCGACAATTCAGTCAAACCGGCTGGTGATTGAAACCACGAACAAAGCAGACGATGTCCACGTACGCAAATGGCCAGGCGACAAGCTGCAGATCACGGTCAATGGCAGGTCTCATATTTTCGATGCCAAAGGGCCAGGAGATACGGAACAGGGGCTGTTGATCAAGGTCCATGGCGGCAATGACAAGGTGATCGTTGACAGTGATGTGACGAATCGCTTGGACATTGAGGGCGGTGATGGCAATGACTATCTTCAGGCAGGTGGGGGCAGGTCCAGGATCTATGGGGGTGCCGGTAACGATTTCATACTGTTAGGCCGCGGCCTAGGTTATGCCGAGGGTAATAATGGCAATGACATCATCAAAGGTGGTCCAGGCAATGCCGTGATGTACGGCAACGATGGTGATGATCGTATGTATGCACGCCCTGGCCCGGCGACCAAACAGACCTACATGGACGGCGGCAATGGCAATGATGTTATGTTTGCCGGTTGCGGGCTTACCGTTATGCATGGCGGTAACGGTGATGATCAAATGGTAGGGGCAGACCGTACGACCTTCTACACCGGCAAGGGAAATGACCGTATCTGGAATAATCAGCCCCAGGATCTCATTTACGCGGGCGCCAATGACCATTTCCAACGTAGCCAAGGCTCGACTTTCGTCGAGGTCAAGCCGAGCGATGCAGGTAAAACGGCTTATTTTTTGCACGGCGGCAAAGAATCATCCCCGCAACAAGCGGAGGATTTCTTGCAGCGTACAAAAGACGACCTCGAATTTTTCAACAGTTCGCCTTTAGGCCAAAAGGCCCTCGCGGAAATGGACAGGCTAGCAAGTGCGGATAAGTCCAGAATCAATATCGTTCCGTCCACAACCGGTTCATTCTACGATTTTGGCAGTACTGAACTCGATGCCATGAGTGATGAAGAGTTTGAGAACGCAGACCAATCGAAGTTTGGCGTTATCATTGACGGCAAACCCGGCTCTCGAGCCAATCGTGCGCAGATCAATTATGACAGGGCGTCGATTACCGAAAACGTCGACGGCACTAATACGGGAGTGCCCGTAACAGCGCTTTTTCATGAGATGGCCCACGCCTACAATGGCGCAACAGGTACATTTCTGCCGGGTAAAACCACAGAGCATCCGACACCAGGCGAATCTCACGATATCTTAAACCAAGAATTTCAAGTCGTTGGTATACCCAATGGGGCAGAGGCCGCAGACCTGGATGGTGATCCCTCAACGAAACCGACCAACATTAATCCGAAACCATTCACTGAAAACGACCTGAACCAAGAAATGGGTAAACCGTTAAGACAATTTTACAAGTTCAGTAAGAGCGCACAGGGCGACGGTAACTAATAGATCGGTGCCGCGAGCCTCCTGGCGCAAACCGGGGGGCTATTGCAAGGCGCAAGCCTAGCGCTGCAGCCCGGTGCCGGGTTGGGCGCAGAGCTCGACCAGCCAATCCACAAACACCCGCACCCGTTGTGACAACTGCCTATGCGGCGGGTACAGCGCGGTCAGGGCCATTTTCGGTACTGCCAGTTGCGGCAGCACTTCCACCAGCGTGCCCTGGGCCAGGCGCTGCATGGCGTGGTAATGCGGCGCCTGGATCAGCCCGTACCCGGCCTCGCAGGCGCAGAAGTAGCCATCGGCACTGTTGACCGCGACCACCTTGGGCAGGTTGACCGCACGCAACTCGGCACCCAATTGAAACTCCAGGCCAAAGCGTTTTCCACTGGCGCTGGAAACGTATTCGACCATCTGGTGATCGGCCAGGTCTTCAAGGCTGGCGGGCACGCCCCTACGCGCCAGGTAGGCGGGGCTGGCCAGGGTCACTTGATCCATCATCGCCAGCGGGCGCGCCACCAGCGATTCGTCGAGCGCCAAGCCACCGCGCAACACGCAGTCCACGCCTTCGCGGATCAGGTCCACCGGACGGTCGTTGAGGCCGATTTCCAGCTCGATATGCGGGTAACGCGCGGTAAACGCCGGCAATGCCGGGATCACCAGAAAGCGCCCGATGCCCGACGGCATATCCACGCTCAACGTGCCACGCGGGTTCTGGCGACGGTTGGAAAAAACCGCTTCGGTTTCTTCCAGGTCCGTCAGCAACTGTACGCAGCGCTGGTAGTACGCAGCGCCATCCAGGGTCGGGCTGACCTGGCGCGTAGTGCGCTGCAACAGCTGAACGCCCAGGTGCGACTCCAATTGTTTGATCAGGATGCTCACCGAGGCCCTTGGCAGTTGCAGGCTGTCGGCCGCCTTGGCAAACCCGCCGAGTTCGACAATACGGGTGAACACGCGCATCGCGTTGAAACGATCCAAGGGCCAGTTCCTGTAGGGATTATTTAGAATTTACGAACAGTGATAGTGGTTTTAGCCGGTTTATCTGGTTTTTGTCGAGGGTAACAATGGAGCCCTTCCCAATCCAGGAGCTGAACCCATGCACACTCGTCAACTCGGCAACAACGGCCCTCGCGTCTGCGCCATCGGCCTCGGCTGCATGGGCATGACGGATTTCTACACCACCGGCGGCGACACCGTCGAAGCCACCGCCACGTTGCATCGCGCCCTGGAATTGGGCGTCAACTTTCTCGACACCGCTGACATCTACGGCCCGCACACCAATGAAACACTGATCGGCAAAGCCATCGCCGGCAAGCGCGACCAAGTGTTCCTGGCCAGCAAGTTCGGCATTGTGCGTGACCCGGCAAACCCGGCGTTGCGCGGAGTCAATGGCCGCCCTGAGTACATCCGCAACGCCATCGACGGCAGCCTGAAACGGCTCGGCGTGGAAACCCTGGACTTGTACTACCAGCACCGTATCGATCCGGACGTGGCTATCGAAGAAACCGTCGGCGCCATGGCCGAACTGGTCAAACAGGGCAAGGTGCGTTACCTCGGGCTGAGCGAAGCGTCAGCCGCCACCCTGGAGCGCGCGCATAAAATCCACCCGATCAGCGCCTTGCAAAGCGAATATTCGCTGTGGAGCCGCGACCAGGAACACAACGGCTGCCTCGCCGCCTGTCAGCGCCTGGGCATTGCATTTGTACCGTATAGCCCACTGGGCCGTGGTTTTCTGACCGGCGCGCTGAAAAGCCCGGACGATTTCGACGCCGACGACTATCGCCGCTTCAGCCCGCGCTTCCAGGGTGAAAACTTTGCGAAAAACCTGCTGCTGGTCAAGCAAGTCCAGGCACTCGCCGCCGACAAAGGCGTCACCGCCGGGCAACTGGCGCTGGCGTGGGTGCTGGCCCAGGGCGACTTCATCATCCCGATCCCGGGCACCAAGCAGCGTAAATACCTGGAAGAGAACGTGGCGGCGGTCTCGCTGACGCTCAGCGCCGCCGAATTGGCCAGCCTGGAAGCGATTTTCCCGGCGGATGCAACCGCCGGCCTGCGCTATCCCGAGGCGGTGATGGCCATGCTGGACATCTAAAGTATGCAATGTCGGATCACTCTGACAGAGCGCTCCGACTTTCTTGTACGAAGGTACCTAAAGCTCGTCCCCACCAAGCCGATAGCCCTACGAAGCTCTAACAAAGCCGCGTCGACAATAAACGCTTCGTAAGGACGACTCCCATGCCCCCACTGCGCTCAATCCAAGCCCGCTACACCCTGTTCCTGGTGCTTTTCGTCCTGGTGTTATTTGTGTTGACCGTCGTGGGTATCGGCCAGTTGGTCGCGCCCACGCTGCGCCATACCGAAGAGCAAGTTGTGCTCAACCGCATCGCCGAAGTGGCCGAACAGATCAAGGGTGAACTGAACAAGGTTCAATCCCAGCAACGCAGCATCACCCAAACCGTTGCGCTGCTCGACAGCGATGCCATCGACAAGGTCCTGCCGGGCCTGGTGGACCAGTACGGCGAGTTGAAAGTCTTCGGCGGCGGGATCTGGCCACTGCCAAACCAGCGCACCCCCGGTCGCAACAAACACAGTACCTTCTGGCACCGCGATGCGTCGGGCAAGCTGGCAGTCAACACCTTCTGGAACAGCGACCCCGCGCCCAACTATTACGACCAGAGCTGGTACAAGGGCGGCCTTGCCTCGCCACGCGGCCAATGCGCGTGGGCGGCGGCCTACAAGGACGATGCCAGCCAGGAGCCGCGCACCAACTGCGCCATGGCGATCCAGCGTGACGGCGCCGCGTACGGCGTGGCCACTATCGACGTGACCCTGGGCTTCTTCAACGACCTGGTGGCCAACAAAGAGAAAGACATTGGCGGCCAGATGCTGATCGTCGAAGGCGACGGCAAGATCATCAGCAACAGCACACGCCTGAGCAGCCCGGTGGTGCTCAAAAACATCAGCGAACTGGCCGGCACCTCGGCCTTCGCCGCCCAGGTCAGCAAAGCCCTCGCCCAGCGCGACCAGGCCCTGCAGCGCAGCGAGTTCGACAACCAGGGCGTGGCCAGCACCTTCTACATGCGCCCGATTGAAGGCACACCGTGGTTCCTGGCGACCGCCCTGCCCACTTCGCTGATCACCGCCCAGCGCGATGATGTGCTGGGTAGCCTGGCGTTACTGCAGATCCCCATGGTGTTGCTGCTGGTGCTGCTGGCGGCCTACGCCATTCGCCAGTTGGTACAGCGCATGAAGTCGCTGAAAACCAACATCGACGCGCTGTCCGCCGGCGACGCCGACCTGACGCGCCGTATCACCATCCGCGCCGAAGACGAGCTGGGCGCCATCGGCCACTCGGTCAACCATTTTATCGTCTACCTGCAAAACATGATCGGCGAAGTCACCCAGGCCACCGGCGCCATGTCCACCGGACTTGAGCAATTGCAGAAGACCTCGGCGCACACCAACCAGATCCTGGTACGGCACGCCTCGGAAACCGACCAGACCGTCACCGCCATCACCGAAATGAGTTCTACCGCCGACACGGTGGCGCAAAACGCCGCCGAAACCGCCTCGTTCACCCAACGCGCCAACGAACACGCCGACCGCTCCCGCGTGGTAGTGGGCGAAGCGTCGAGCAGCGTCAGCGCGTTGATCGGCGAAGTCGCCAGCGCCACCCACACCGTGGAAAACATGCGCCAGGATGCCGCGCGCATCACCGAAACCCTCGGGGTGATCGGCGCCATCGCCGGCCAGACCAACCTGTTGGCACTCAACGCGGCGATTGAAGCCGCGCGTGCCGGCGAGCAAGGCCGTGGTTTTGCGGTAGTGGCCGACGAAGTGCGCGCACTCGCCGCGCGAACCCAGGCCAGCACCTCGCAGATCAATGAAATGCTCGCGCGCCTGACCACCGGCGTGAGTTCGTCGGTGGCGGCCATGGAAAACACCCAGGCCAGCTGCCAGTCAGCGGCGGATGCCACGGCGCGGGTCAACACCGGCCTGGACGAGATGGCCGGCTCGGTCAGCCATATCAACAACCTCAGCACGCAGATCGCCACGGCCGCCGAGCAGCAAAGCGCGGTGACCGAGGAGATCAACCGCAGCATGGTGCAGATCCGACATATGGTCGATGAGCTGGTGCAAAGCGGGCATGCCACGGAAACCAATACCCAAAGCCTGCTGGACGCGAATGGCCGGGTGATTGCGCTGATGAGTCGCTTCAAAGTCCGTTAACAATTTGCCTGGGTGCTCCCGTGCATTGCGCGGGAGTCGGACTATTCTGACAGTTCGACGTCGCTACACAGGAGGTGTGCCATGCGCGCTATCGAGCAATCGACCCGCTTGGAGCGGATCAGTCAGGAACGTTTTATCCAGGCGCCCATTGATGCCGTCTACGACTATGTGACCCAGCCGGATCGCTGGCATGAATGGCACCCCACTTCCCTCAGCGCCGACACCGGCACCACCGGCTCACTCCCCGCCGGTGCGCGATTTACCGAAATGATCGACCTGCTCGGCGTACGGGTGCCCATGAGTTACCGCGTGCAGGTGGCGCGGCGCCCCGGCGAGTTCAAGACCGTATTCACTTCACTGGCCGTCGATGGCTCGATTCACTACTTTCTGCAGCCCTTTCGCGGCGGCACTTTGTTCAAACGCGTGTTGACCTACGAAACCGAATTGCAGCTGACGACCTTGCACGAGCGCATGATCGAGCTGTCGGCGATTGCCCTGGACCAGCTCAAGCATCGGTTGGAAAACCCGCCCTTCGTATAATTTTGAAACATTACCGCCGCGTTCACTCAGGTGCAGGCGCTGGCTTGCCTGCGATGACGTCGTCATGATCGCCGCCATCCCACTGGCCAATTCCTGCACTCGAGACCTCCATGAAAAGCACCCTGCGCCTGGCGCTGCTCTCCGCTCTGTTGACCACCACCCTGGCCCAGGCTGACGACCTGATCCCCATCGATGTGCACCGCGACGCCAATTGCGGCTGCTGCAAAAAATGGATCAGCCATCTGGAGAGTAACGGTTTCAAGGTCAATGACCATGTCGAAACGGACATGAGTGCGGTCAAGCAGCGCCTCGGCGTGGCCCCGCGCCTGGGTTCGTGCCATACCGCGGTGATCGACGGCAAGTTTGTCGAAGGCCATGTGCCCGCCGAGCAAGTGCTGGCATTGCGCAAGCGTGATGACTTGCTGGGTGTCGCCGCACCGGGCATGCCCATGGGTTCGCCGGGCATGGAGATGGACGGGATGAGCGATGCTTATCAGGTCATCGGCCTGACCCGTGACGGCAAGGACGTGGTCGTGGCCGAATACCCGGCACGCTGATCGGTGCTTGCCGGCTACCTGGGGCTGTTCCTCGCCGCCTTCGGCGCGGCCACGCTGTTGCCGCTGCAATCGGAGGCGGTGCTGGTGGGCCTGTTGGTCAGCGGGCATTACAGCCTGTGGCTGCTATTGATCGTTGCAACTGTCGGTAACGTATTCGGTTCAGTGGTCAATTGGTGGCTGGGGCGCTCGGTTGAGCGGTTCAAGACACGGCGCTGGTTTCCGGTCAGCCCCAGGCACCTGGAAAAAGCCCGTAGCCACTATCAGCGCTGGGGTTACTGGTCGTTGCTGCTCAGTTGGGTGCCGATTGTCGGCGACCCGCTGACGCTGGTGGCCGGGGTGATGCGCGAGCCATTCTGGCGATTCTTGCTGGTAGTCAGCGTAGCCAAGGGCGCGCGGTATGCAGTGCTGACGCTGGTGACGGTGAGCCAAGTCGCGACTCCGTAACGCTTGACCAATGGTCGCCACTGTCATTTCTGACAGCTATACGCGCCACCTTTATTTCGCTCTCATACCTGCACTCTCATGGCGTACAGCGTAGGAATGCGCCTTTTTTCAGCCTGTTTGAGACCTGCCCTTCGGCCGCATTAAACGGTTAATCCTCGATTAATCGTTTGCCGACAGCATCCGTTTTTCACTTCGGAGACGTCTTATGCGAATGAAACTCACGCTCTATCTCAGCGGCCTGCTGATTGCCGCAACCCTTGGCGGCTGCGCCAGCCCAAAACCCGGCACGTACGGCCCGGAGCTGGAAGGGTTCAAGTACCCGTACCCGGTCGAACGGTTCAAGTTCACATCCCAGGGCCAACCGATGCAGATGGGTTACATGGACGTGGCGGCCAAAGGCACGCCGAATGGCCGCACAATGGTGCTCATGCACGGCAAGAACTTCTGCGGCGCCACCTGGGATAACTCGATCAAAGCCCTGAGCGATGCTGGCTACCGCGTGGTAGTGCCTGACCAGATTGGTTTCTGCACGTCCACCAAGCCCGATGTCTACCAGTACAGCTTCCAGCAATTGGCCCTCAACACCCATCAACTCCTGCAAAAGCTCGGCATTCAAAAGGTCACGCTCCTGGGTCATTCCGCCGGCGGCATGCTCGCCACCCGCTACGCCTTGATGTACCCCGCAGAAACCGAACAGCTGGCGATGGTCAACCCCATCGGCCTGGAAGACTGGAAAGCCCTCGGTGTGCCCTACCGCCCCGTGGAGCAGTGGATTCAATCCGAGAGCAACCTGACCTACGCGGGCGTGCGCAGGTTTCAGCAGCAGTCCTATTACGCCGGGCGCTGGGAACCTGCGTTCGACCGCTGGGTAGACATGCTGGTGGGGCTGAGCAACGGCTCCGGCAGCAAAGAAGTCACGCGCAACTCAGGGATGCTCTACGACATGCTCTACACCCAGCCGGTGTACTACGAGTTCAAGGACCTGAAGGTGCCCACCCTGCTGTTTATCGGCACCTCCGATGTGACGGCGCTGAACCGCGACTTGGCGTCCCCGGAAGTCAACGCGAAGATCGGCAATTACCAGCAACTGGGCAAGCAAGTCGCCCAACTGATCCCGCGCGCGACCTTGGTGGAGTTCCCAGGCTTGGGCCACTCGCCGCAAGTGGAAGAGCCCGCGCGTTTCAACAAGGCCTTGTTGCAAGGCCTCAAGACGCCCTGAGCGCTCTGTCCCAGGCGCGCGGTGCTGTACTGCGCGCCGTTAATCCTCGCTTAATCCTCTCGACACAGGATCCGGACACCGTTGTTTCCGGAGCCTGACCCATGACGCTGATCCGTTCCCTCTGCGCGGCCGGCCTGTTGCTGAGCACCGCCCTGCCCGCTGTAGCCGCCACCGAAGGCCCTGCGTACGGCCCCCAATTGCAAGGGTTTGAGTACCCCTATCAGGTCGAACACTTCAACTTCAAATCCCAGGGCAAAGACTTGCAAATGGGTTATATGGACGTGCCCGCCGAGGGCAAGGCCAACGGGCGCAGCGTGGTGCTGATGCACGGCAAGAACTTCTGTGGCGCGACCTGGGATGACTCGATAAAGGCCCTGAGCAGCGCCGGTTACCGGGTGATTGCACCGGACCAGATTGGCTTCTGCACTTCCAGCAAGCCCGACCACTACCAGTACAGCTTCCAGCAATTGGCGATCAACACCCACCAGCTGCTGGAAAAGCTCGGCATTCAGAAGGCCACGATTGTCGGCCATTCCACCGGCGGCATGCTCGCCACGCGCTATGCGCTGCTGTACCCCAAGCAGACCGAGCAACTCGCGCTGGTCAATCCCATCGGCCTGGAGGATTGGAAAGCCCTGGGCGTGCCCTATCGCAGCGTTGACCAATGGTATGAGCGCGAGCTCAAACTCAGCGCCGCCGGCATTCGCCAGTACGAACTCAACACCTATTACGGGGGGCGCTGGAAGCCCGAGTACGACCGCTGGGTCGACATGCTCGCCGGTCTGAACAACGGCCCGGGGCATACCCAGGTGGCCTGGAACTCGGCGCTGATTTACGACATGATCTTCACCCAACCGGTGTACTACGAGTTCAAGGATGTGCAGATGCCGACCCTGCTGCTGATCGGCACCGCCGACACCACCGCCATCGGCAGCGATATCGCGCCGCCTGCGGTCAAGGCCAGGCTTGGTCACTATGATGTGCTGGGCAAGCAAGTCGCCAAGTTGATTCCGCATGCAACCCTGGTGGAGTTCAAGGGGTTGGGGCACGCCCCGCAAATGGAAGAACCAGCCCGGTTCCACAAGGCGCTGTTGCAGGGGTTGAACGCGCTTTAATCCAACCTTTTTCGAGGCACGCGTGAATGTCGGTACAGATCGCAGTGATTGATGATTGGCAGAATGTGGCCAGTGGAGTGGTGGACTGGTCGGTTCTGAACACCGTCGGCCAGGTACATTTCCTGCATGACTACCCGGCGGACACCGCCACCCTGGTCGAGCGACTGAAGGGCTTCGAGGTGATTTGCGTAATGCGCGAGCGCACACGCTTCGACAAGGCCCTGCTGCAGGGCCTGCCCCAACTCAAGCTGCTGGTCACCGGTGGTATGCGCAACGCTGCCATCGATATTCCCGCCGCCAAGGCGCTGGGCATTCAGGTGTGTGGCACCGACAGCTATAAACAAGCAGCGCCTGAACTGACCTGGGCGCTGATCATGGCCTCCACCCGCAACCTGCTGGCCGAAGCCAATTCCTTATGCGCTGGCGGCTGGCAGGTAGGCCTGGGTGGCGACCTGTATGGCAAGACCCTGGGCATTCTCGGGCTGGGCAGCATTGGCCAGAAGGTCGCGCAATTCGCGCACGTATTCGGCATGCGGGTGATTGCCTGGAGCGAAAACCTCACCCCAGAGCGCGCCGCCGAGTCCGGCGTGACCTGGGTCAGCAAGCGCGAACTGTTCGAGCAGGCGGATATTCTGACCATTCACCTGGTGCTCAGCGAACGTAGCCGCGGCCTGGTGGATGCCGAGGCCCTGGGCTGGATGAAACCCACTGCACGCCTGGTGAATACCGCACGCGGCCCCATCGTGGACGAGCGGGCGCTGGTACACGCACTCGAAAAGGGACGACTGGCCGGGGCGGCGCTGGACGTGTATAGCGAGGAGCCACTACCGGCCGACCACCCCTTCCGCCGTTTGCCCAATGTGCTGGCCACCCCGCATGTGGGGTACGTGAGCGAACAGAACTACCGGCAGTTCTATCAGCAGATGATCGAAGATATCCAGGCCTGGGCTGACAGCGCGCCGATCCGCCTAATCGGTTGACCCCCGGTTAGCTGCGCTTGCCTGTGGCGAGCAGGCTTGCCCTGCGCTGCAGTGCGAAGCGCCCCCAAATGGTGCGGCAGATGCATCAGATCGGTCACCGGGATCGAAATGGGGCTGCCTCGCCCACCAACGCAGGGCAAGCCTGCTCACCACAGACAATGTAGCCATTTACAACATCGCATAAGGTTACAAGTTTTTTGTCCTACAAAAATATCTCATAAACCCTACGAGCGCTGGGATCTGTCCTAGACTGTTGACCGATGGGTCCGTTCCAAAACAAAAACCCCGCGAAAAAATTCTAAACTTTCCAACTCTGTCATGGGTCAGGTTTAGGGTAAGGCGTGCACGAGCGGTTTTACACCAGATGCCGTCTATCCATTCTTTTTGAGCTAACCGTGCAACTGGCATACGCCTTGCCCGAATATGTGGAGAGCGTATACGCGCTTGTGCGCCTGGCCGCAGGATGCGGCCTACGGAGCTAATGGCAGCGGGCCATTAGCCGACCAACACGTGGAGAGAACTATGATCAGTGCCGCTGCAAGTATTCAGGGAGAGCGTGTTAGTCAGCCAGTTGGCGGGTCGACAGCTTTAGTCGACCTCAACACGGTGCGGCCGGTCCCGAGTCATAATCCAAATCGCAAGAAAGTCCTGTTTGTCACTTCTGAATTCGCTGACCTGGTGAAAACCGGCGGCCTGGGTGACGTGTCCGCAGCCCTGCCCCGTGCCATGGCGCACCTGCACGATGTACGCGTGCTGATCCCCGGCTACCCGCAGGTGATGGAAAGCGACAACCCGATCCACATCATCGGCGAACTGGGCGGGCATGCCGCGCTGCCGCCGTGCAAGATCGGGCGCATGGACCTCAAGGACGGGCTGGTCATCTATGTGCTGATCTGCCCCGAACTGTACGAACGCGAAGGCACCCCCTACGGTGCCAACAACGGCCGCGACTGGCCGGACAACCACATTCGTTTCGCGCGCCTGGGCCTGGCCGCCGCCGACATGGCCGCCAACCTCGCACAGATCCACTGGTGCCCGGACCTGGTGCACGCCCACGACTGGCCCGCTGGCCTGGCCCCTGCTTATATGCACTGGCGTGGGTCGCGTACGCCGACCCTGTTCACCATCCACAACCTGGCCTACCAGGGCGTTGTCAGCCTGGCCTCGACGCCGGAGCTGGGCATTCCGCCCCACGCCCTGCAACAGGAAGGCATGGAGTTCTACGGCAAGATGTCGTTCCTCAAGGCCGGCATGGCGTATTCCAGCCATATCACCACGGTGAGCGCGACCTACGCCCAGGAAATCACCACCCCGGAATTCGGCTGCGGCCTCGACGGCTTTCTCGCCGCCAAGACCCAGCAAGGTCTGCTCAGCGGCATCCCCAACGGGATTGATGAAAGCTGGGAAACCTCCACCGACACGCACCTGACCCACAATTTCAATATCGGTGACTGGGAAGGCAAGGCGGTCAACGCCGCCCACGTCCGCGAGTTGTTCGGCCTGCACGAATCCACGGGGCCGCTGTGCGCCGTGGTCTCGCGCCTGGTTTACCAGAAAGGCCTGGACCTGACCGAGGCGGTCGCCAGCTTTATCGTCGAAAACGGCGGCCAGATCGCGATTATCGGTCGCGGCGAGCCGGAAGAAGAGCAAGCCATGCGTGAACTGGCGCTGCGCTTCCCGGGCCAGGTCGGTGTGCGCATCGGCTTCAACGAGACCGACGCGCGCCGCATGTTTGCCGGCAGCGATTTCCTGCTGATGCCGTCGCGCTACGAGCCCTGCGGCCTGAGCCAGATGTACGCCCAGCGCTTCGGTTCGCTGCCGATCGCGCGCAACACCGGCGGTTTGGCCGACACCATCGAGAATGGCGTCACCGGGTTCCTGTTCAATGAGTCCACTGTAGAAAGCTACGAAGAAGCACTGAGCCGCGCCTTCAGGGTATTCGCCAACAAGGGTCTGCTCAATGCGATGCGCAGCCGCGCCATGACCCAACCTTTCAACTGGTGCCAGGCGGTGGAACCCTACGCCGAACTCTACGAACAACTGGTCGCCAAGGCTTTGGGGAAAGCGACTAAATAATCAAGGGAGGTCTTCATAGATGCCGTTACGGACTTTGGAAACCTGGCCCCACGGCGCAATCATGTTGGACGCGCAACACACGCGTTTTGCCTTGTGGGCGCCAGACGCGTTTTATGTCAGCGTTGAATTGGAAAATGGAAACTCCATCGCCATGCTGCCTCAGGCCGATGGCTGGTTCGAAGCAGAGGTGCAGTGCCCGGCGGGCACTCGCTACCGCTACAACATCGATGGAGAAACCGACGTACCCGACCCCGCGTCCAGGGCTCAGGCCTCGGACGTGCACGGTTGGAGCCTGGTGGTCGACCCGCTCGCCTACCAGTGGCGACACAGCAATTGGCAAGGCCGCCCGTGGCATGAGGCGGTGATCTACGAGCTGCATGTCGGTGCCCTGGGGGGCTACGCCGGCGTCGAAAAACACCTGCCACGCCTGGCCGAGCTGGGCATCACCGCGATTGAATTGATGCCCTTGGCGCAATTTCCCGGCGAGCGCAATTGGGGCTATGACGGGGTTCTGCCCTACGCGCCGCATTCCTCCTACGGCAGCCCCGAACAGCTCAAGCACCTGATCGACAGCGCCCATGAGCACGGCTTGGCCGTGATCCTCGATGTGGTCTACAACCACTTCGGCCCGGACGGCAATTACCTGGGCCAGTACGCCGCAGGTTTTTTCCAGGAGGACGTGCACACCCCGTGGGGCGCCGGGATCGATTTCGACCGCCGCGAAGTACGCGACTTCTTCCTCGACAACGCGTTGATGTGGTTGCTCGAGTACCGCTTCGACGGCCTGCGCCTGGACGCGGTGCACGCCATCGACAACCCGGGTTTCTTGCAACAGTTGGCACAGCGGGTCCGCGAACAAGTGGATACCGGCCGGCATGTGTGGCTGGTGCTGGAAAACGAGCTGAACCAGGCAAGCCTGTTGAAGCAGGATTTCGACGCGCAATGGAATGATGACTTTCATAACGTGCTGCACGTGCTGCTGACTGGCGAAACCGATGCCTATTACAGCGACTTCGCCGAAAACCCTACGGCCAAACTCGCGCGCTGCCTGAGCGAGGGGTTTATCTACCAGGGCCATACCACCCGGCACGGCCATGAACGCGGCGAGCCGAGCGGTGATTTGCCGCCCACGGCCTTCGTCGCCTTTTTGCAGAACCACGACCAGATCGGCAATCGCGCGATGGGCGAGCGTCTGCACCAGCTCTGTCCGCCTCAGGCGCTGGAAGCTGCGACCGTTTTGCTGCTGATGTCGCCGATGATCCCGCTGATGTTCATGGGTGATGAGGTCAACGCAGACGAACCGTTTCTGTTTTTCACCGACCACCACGGCGAACTCGCCGAGGCGGTGCGCGAAGGCCGGCGCAACGAGTTTGCCGACTTCTCCTCATTCAAAGACCCGGAGCGCCGCGAGCACATCCCAGATCCCAATGCGTTGCAAACGTTCGAGCAGTCGGCGCCATCGTTTGCCGACACCGCACACTCCCAGCTCTACCGCCACTTGCTGAACCTGCGCCACCACCACATCGTGCCGCACTTGCCCGGCAGCCTGGCGTTGGGTGCGCAGGTGTTGGCAGAGGGTGCCGTGAGCGCGCGCTGGCGCCTGGGCAATGGCAGCCTGCTGCAGATCGATCTGAACCTGAGCGCCACGGCCCTTGAACTCCCCGTGGCCGCGCCCGTCCTGTACCAAACGCCTGCCGACCAAGGCGCGCACCTGCCGCCGTACAGTGCACGCGTTACCTTATCCCCTGTTGGAGAGCACCCTTGAGCGAAGCGAACCTGGAAATCCTCGCCAGCCGCGCGGGCCTGGCCGTCGATTGGATCGACGCAAACGGCCGCCCGCAACGAGTGAAACCCGACGCCCTGCGCGCCGTTCTCAAAGGCCTGGGCCACCCGGCCGATACCGATGCCGAGATCGACGCCAGCCTGCTTGAACTGGAGCGGATGCAACAAGACAAACAGTTACCACCGTTGATGACCGTCGACAGTGGCGAAGGCCTCGACCTCGCCCGCTACTTCGAGCCCGACACCCTGTGTCGGGTCAACCTCGAAGGCGGCGAAGCCCTGGAACTGCGACTCGACGGCGACGCCGTGCTGCCCGGAGTGATTGCCCTGGGTTACCACCAGGTGCACATCAATGACCAGGTGTTCACTCTGGCCGTCGCCCCCAGCCACTGCTACAGCGTGGCCGAAGCGGTCGACACCCAGCCTGCCCGCGCCTGGGGCCTCAGCGCGCAACTGTATGCGCTGCGCCGCCTTGGCGATGGCGGCTTTGGCGACACCCTGGCCCTGGAACACCTGGCGCGCTCGGCCGCCGAACGCGGCGTCGATGCACTGGCGATCAGCCCGATGCACGCCATGTTCAGCGCCGACACCGAGCGCTACAGCCCGTATTCGCCGTCCAGCCGGTTGTTCCTCAACAGCCTCTACGCCTCCCCCGCCTGCATCCTGGGTGAGCGCGAAGTGCGCAATGCCATCGAGGCACTGGGCCTTGAAGAAGAGTTGCACGCGCTGGAGCAACACACGCTGATCGACTGGCCTGCCGCCGCCAAGGCCAAGCAGCGCCTGTTGCGCGCCTTGTATGAAGACTTCCGCCACGGCCAGCACCCGCAACACGCCGACTTCCTGAGCTTCCGCCAGGCGGGCGGCGAAGCCCTGGAAAACCACTGCCGCTTTGAAGCCGTGCAAGCACAGCGCGCGGCGGCCGGCGAAGACCTCGACTGGCGCCATTGGCCGGAAGACTGGCGCAACCCGGCGAGCCCGGCACTGGTGCAATTCGCCGAAGACAACCGCGAAGAGATCGGCTATTTCGCGTTTGCCCAATGGTTGATCGCCCGTTGCCTGGAACGCGCACAACGGGCGGCGCGGGGCAGCGGCATGGGCGTGGGCCTGATCGCCGACCTGGCGGTAGGTGCCGACGGCGGTGGCAGCCAGGCCTGGAGCCGCCAGGACGAACTGCTCGCCGACCTGACCGTCGGCGCGCCACCCGACATCCTCAACCGTTCCGGCCAGGGCTGGGGCATTTCCGCGTTTTCCCCCGAAGGCCTCAAACGCAATGGTTTTCGCGCGTTCATCGAAATGCTCCGCGCCAACTTCGCCCATGCCGGCGGCCTGCGCATCGACCATGTGATGGGCCTGCAGCGCTTGTGGGTGATCCCCATGGACGCCTCGCCCCGTGAAGGCGCCTACCTGTATTTCCCGGTCGACGACCTGCTGCGCCTGCTGGCATTGGAATCCCACCGCCACCAGGCGATTGTCCTCGGTGAAGACCTGGGCACCGTGCCCGACGGCCTGCGCGAAAAACTCAGCGGCCGCTCGATTCTCGGCATGCGCGTGCTGTTGTTCGAACAAGGCCACGACGGGCAATTCACGCCGATCCTCGACTGGCCGGACAACGCCCTCGCCACCACCAGCACCCACGATTTGCCGACGCTCAATGGCTGGTGGCACAGTCGCGATATCGACTGGAATGTGCAGTTGGGCCTGATCGACGCCCCCACCGTGGAGCAATGGAGCGAACACCGCCTGCGCGAGCGCCAGGCCCTGCGCCAAGCCTTGAGCCAGGACCCGCAGAACTTCGTCGAAGAGATCCGCAACGAAACCGACCACATGATCGATGCCAGCGTGCGCTACCTGGGTCACACCCGTGCGCCGCTGGTGCTGTTGCCGCTGGAAGACGCGCTGGGCCTTGAAGAACAAGCCAACCTGCCCGGCACCACCGATACCCACCCCAATTGGCGCCGCCGCCTGCCGGGCGAGGCTTCGAGCCTGCTCGACAACGCCGGCGCCGCGCGCCGCCTCGAACTGCTGGCTGTCGCGCGCAACCAAGCCTATGAGCGTGACCGATGAAAGCACTGCCCCTGCGCGCTACCCAGCGCCTGCAATTCCATAAAGGTTTCACCCTCGATGACGCGGTGCCGCTGGTGCCGTATTTCGCCCGGTTGGGCATCAGCCATCTGTACGCCTCACCGATCCTCAGCGCGCGGGCCGGCTCGATGCACGGCTATGACGTGGTCGACCCGACCAGCGTCAACCCGGAACTGGGCGGTGAAGCGGCGCTGCGACGCCTGGTCGCGGCCCTGCGTGAGCACGACATGGGGCTGATCCTCGATATTGTCTCCAACCATATGGCCGTTGGCGGCGCCGATAACCCCTGGTGGCTGGACCTGCTGGAATGGGGCCGCTTGAGCCCCTACAGCGAATTCTTCGACATCCAGTGGCATTCGCCTGACCCGCTGCTCAAGGGACAGCTGCTGATGCCGTTCCTCGGCAGCGACTACGGCGAGGCCCTGCAAACCGGCACGCTGACCCTGCATTTCGATGCCGTGCACGGCGCGTTTTACGTCGAGCATTACGAACACCGTTTTCCGATCTGCCCACGCGATTACGCGGCGATCCTGGGCAGCGATGAGCTGCTCAGACCGTTGGCCGACCGCTTCGCCGCCCTCGCCTACCAGGACGACGCCTACGCCGAGGCCGCCTGGCTCAAGCAGGCATTGGCCGAGCGCGCCACCGAAAGTGATGTGCAGCACGCCATAGAACAGCAGCTCAGTGGGTTCGACGGTCGCCAGCCCGAGGGCTTCCAGCGCTTGCACCGGTTGCTCGAGCAACAAGCCTACCGCCTCGCCAGTTGGCGTACCGCGGCGGACGATATCAACTGGCGGCGCTTTTTTGATGTCAACGAACTGGGTGGTCTGCGCGTTGAACGCACCGCCGTGTTCGAAGCCACTCATGGCAAGATTTTCGAGCTGATCGGCGAAGGCCTGATCGATGGCCTGCGCATCGACCATATCGACGGCCTGGCCGACCCACGCGGGTATTGCCGCAAGCTGCGGCGCCGGGTGGATTCGCTGTCGCCGCAAAGGCACCTGCCGATCTTCGTCGAAAAGATCCTCGGCGAAGGCGAAACCCTGCGCGAAGACTGGCGTGTGGATGGCACCACCGGCTACGAGTTCATGAACCAGCTGTCACTGCTGCAACACCAGCCTGAAGGCTTTGAGCCACTAGCCGAGCTGTGGACGCGCAACAGCGAGCGGCCTTCGGCGTTTATAGAAGAAGCCCGCTTGGCGCGCCAGCAGATCCTCAATGGCTCCCTCGGCGGGGACTTTGAGAGCGTCGCCCGCGCGCTGCTGCAAGTAGCCCGCGACGATGTGATGACCCGCGACCTGACCCTGGGGGCGATCCGCCGTGCGTTGCAGGAACTGATCGTGCACTTCCCGGTGTACCGCACCTATATCAGCGCCCGCGGACGCAGCGCCGCCGACGACCAGGTGTTCCAGCAAGCCATGGACGGCGCGCGCAGTACCCTGGGCGAAGGCGACTGGCCGGTGCTCGAGCACCTGGAAAAATGGCTCGGCGGCCAACCGTGGCGCAATCGCCCGGTGGGTCGCGAGCGCAAGATCCTCAAGCATGCCTGCGTGCGCTTCCAGCAACTGACCTCGCCGGCCGCCGCCAAGGCCGTGGAAGACACTGCGTTTTATCGCTCGGCGGTGCTGCTGTCGCGTAACGACGTGGGCTTCAGTACCGAGCAGTTCAGCGCGCCGCTGGCCGAGTTCCATGCGGTCAACCAACAGCGGCTGCAAGCCTTCCCCGATAACCTGCTGGCCACCGCCACCCACGACCACAAACGCGGCGAAGACACCCGCGCGCGCCTGGCCGTGCTGAGTGAGTGCGCGCCGTGGTACGTCGAGCAGGTCGAACACTGGCGCACCCTTGCCGCGCCGTTGCGCAGCGATGCCAGCGCGCCGTCGGCGGGTGATGAACTGATCCTGTATCAGGTGCTGCTGGGCAGTTGGCCGCTGGACCAGGCTGACGACTTTGCCGACTATCAAAAGCGCCTCTGGCAGTGGCAGCAAAAAGCCCTGCGTGAAGCCAAGCTGCAAAGCAGTTGGAGCGCGCCGAACGAGGCCTATGAACAAGGCGTGGAGGCTTTCCTGTCGCGCGTGCTGCTCAGTGAGGAAGGTCGCCCATTGCGCGAGGCCATCGGCAGCGCCGCCCAGGCCATTGCCCCGTCCGGCGCCCTGAATGGGCTGGCGCAATCCTTGCTTCGCATCACCGTGCCGGGTGTGCCGGACCTGTACCAGGGCGATGAGTTCTGGGACTTCAGCCTGGTCGACCCGGACAACCGGCGCCCGGTGGATTTCAACGCGCGGCAGCGCGCGCTCGATACCCCAGCGGACATCGGCGAACTGTTATTCAACTGGCGCGACGGGCGCATCAAGCAGGCCGTGATCGCCGCGGTTCTGGCCCTGCGCAAGGCCCATCCCGAACTGTTCCGCAGCGGTACCTACACGCCGTTGGAGGTGGTGGGCCAACACGCCGACCGCGTGGTTGCATTCTGCCGCGAGCACCAGGGCAAACGCCTGCTGGTGGTGGTGCCACGGTGGTCGTTCGAGTTGCTTGAAAACGGGGTTCACCCTCAAATCAATGCGCAGGTTTGGGGCGATACGCGGGTGAAATTACCGTTCGACGCGCCAACGCAAAACTGGAAGGGACTTTTTCACACAGGCGCAGTCACACCAGACAAGGAGCTGTTGATCAGCGCTGCCCTGGGGGATTTCCCGGTCAATGTCTTTATCAATCCTGATGATCAAGAAAGCTGAAAATTTTCTGTGAGGAGCATTGTGATGAGTACTGAAGACAAACGCATACGCGAATTGGCGCATCAGATCTGGGAATCTGAAGGCAAGCCCCATGGCGAAGACGCGCGTCACTGGGAGATGGCACGCAAGCTCGCCGAAGCCGAAGCGCTGACGCCGAGCAAGCCTAAAGCAACCGCCAAGCCCAAGACCGCACCCAAACCTGCGGCCAAGCCCAAACCCGCTGCACCTGCCGCGAGCAAGCCGCCAGCCCCGGCCGCTAAAAAGCCACCGGCGCCGAAAGAGCCCAAGCCTTGACCCCAAGCCTCTTGCCGGCACGCTCGGCAAGAGGTGATTTCATTTTCTTTCTCGTCCACTGAATTTTCGTCAGTACGGCCGCGTTCGGCCTGAAAAAAGCCCTTTGCAGGAGCAACACAATGAGCAAACCGCATAAAACCCCTTCGACGCCGGGCAACGAACCGTCGCGGATTCGAGAAGGTTTGCCCTTCCCGCTCGGCGCCACCTGGGACGGCCTTGGGGTCAACTTCGCGCTGTTCTCGGCGAACGCCACCAAAGTCGAGCTGTGCCTGTTCGATGACACCGGCGAAGTGGAACTCGAGCGCATCGAGCTGCCCGAATACACCGACGAGACCTTCCACGGCTATCTGCCCGACGCCCACCCTGGGCTGATTTACGGCTATCGCGTGTATGGTGCTTACGACCCGGCCAACGGACATCGTTTCAACCACAACAAACTCTTGATTGACCCCTACGCCAAACAACTGGTGGGCGAACTCAAATGGTCCGAGGCGTTGTTTGGCTACACCATCGGCCACCCGGACGACGACCTCAGTTTCGACGAACGCGACAGCGCGCCGTTCGTGCCCAAGTGCAAGGTCATCGACCCGGCGCACACCTGGGGTAACGACCAGCCGGTGCGGGTGCCATGGGACCGCACGATCATCTATGAAACCCACCTGCGCGGGATCAGCATGCGCCACCCTTCGGTCGGCGAAGAAGTGCGCGGCACCTGCGCCGGCTTGATGGAAGATGACGTGCTCAAGCACATTCGCCAGTTGGGCATTTCCTCGGTGGAACTGCTGCCGGTGCACGCCTTTGTCAACGACCAGCACCTGCTGGAAAAAGGCATGACCAACTACTGGGGCTATAACAGCATTGCGTTTTTTGCTCCCGACCCGCGCTACCTGGCCAGCGGCAAGATCGCCGAGTTCAAGGAAATGGTCGCGCACCTGCACGAGCAAAAGCTGGAAGTGATTCTGGACGTGGTCTACAACCACACCGCCGAAGGCAATGAGCGCGGCCCGACCCTGTCCATGCGCGGCATCGACAACGCGTCGTACTACCGCCTGATGCCTGACGACAAGCGCTTCTACATCAACGACTCCGGCACCGGCAACACCCTCGACCTGAGTCACCCGTGCGTGCTGCAGATGGTTACCGACTCGCTGCGTTACTGGGCCACCGAGATGCACGTCGACGGTTTCCGCTTCGACCTGGCAACCATTCTCGGCCGTTACCGTGACGGCTTCGACGAACGCCACAGCTTCCTCGTTGCCTGCCGCCAGGACCCGGTCCTGCGCCAGCTGAAAATGATCGCCGAACCCTGGGACTGCGGCCCCGGCGGCTATCAAGTGGGCAACTTCCCACCGGGCTGGGTGGAATGGAACGACCGTTTCCGCGACACCGTGCGTGCGTTCTGGAAAGGCGACGACGGCCAGCTGGCAGACTTCGCCGGGCGCATGACGGCTTCGGGCGAGATGTTCAACCATCGTGGCCGCCGCCCTTACAGCTCAGTGAACTTCATCACCGCCCACGACGGTTTCACCTTGCACGACCTGGTGTCGTACAACGACAAACACAACGAAGCCAACGACGAAAACAACCAGGATGGCAGTAACAACAACCTGTCCTGGAACCACGGCGTCGAAGGCCCGACCGAAGACCCGGAAATCAACGCGCTGCGCCTGCGCCAGATGCGCAACTTCTTCGCCACGTTGCTGCTGGCCCAAGGCACGCCGATGATCGTGGCCGGTGATGAGTTCGCGCGCACTCAGCACGGCAACAACAATGCCTATTGTCAGGACAGCGAAATCGGCTGGGTCAACTGGGAACTGGATGACGACGGCAAGGCCTTGCTCAAGTTTGTAAAACGCCTGATCAAGCTGCGCCTGGCCTATCCGATCCTGCGTCGCGGTCGCTTCCTGGTGGGCGACTACAACGAAGACATCGGCGTGAAGGACGTCACCTGGCTGTCGCCGGATGGCAACGAGATGACCACCGAACAGTGGGAAGACAGCCATGGCCGGTGCCTGGGCATGTTGATGGACGGCCGCGCCCAGGAAACCGGGATCCGCCGCGCCGGCGCCGATGCCACGTTGCTGCTGGTGGTCAACGCCCACCACGACCTGGTCAACTTCCGCCTGCCGCCAGTGCCCGAAGGTGAGTTTTGGACCTGCATGCTCGACACCAATGAGCCGGCCGTGCGTGGTCAGGAGCGTTTTGAGTTTGATCACGAGTACGCCGTGACTGGCCGCTCGCTGTTGCTATTTGAATTGCAGCGTGACGAAGAGGTGTGAAATGGCACTGCATGGATTCCTTCAAGGCTTCCAGGGCTATGCGGACACGCAAGCCCTGGGCGTAGCCCTGAAGGCACTTCAGGAGGAAGGCCTGGACCAGCTGCCGCTGCCTGGCGGCGGCCAGACCCTGGCGCGGTTCAGCCGCTTGGCACAAGTCGCAGGCCATGACCTGCGCTTGTGCAAATTGTTCGAAGGCCACACCGATGCGCTGGCGATCATCGCCGAGCTCGGCAGCCCCTTGCCGCCTATGGGCAGCACCTGGGGCATGTGGGCCGCAGAGCCGCCGAACGCCAAAGTGCAGGTGCACCAGGAGGGCCAGCGCCTGCTGCTGCAGGGGCGCAAGGCCTGGTGTTCCGGCGCGGCCGTCGTCAGCCATGGGTTGTTGACGGCGTGGGATACCCAGGGTCGCCAGCAACTGGTCGCGGTGCAAATGGACCAACCGGGTATCACCGTGACAGATGATGGCTGGAGCGCCGTGGGCATGGCCGCCACCGGCAGCGTCGAAGTGGTATTTGACGGTGCCGGTGCAATTGCCGTGGGCGGCCCCGGCGACTACCTTTCCCGCCCCGGCTTCTGGCAAGGCGGGGTCGGTATCGCCGCCTGCTGGTATGGCGCGGCGCAGCGCCTGGCCGAAGTGCTGCGTGAAAACTGCAGCAAACGCCCGGATCCGCATGCTCTCGCCCACCTCGGTGCAGTCGACGCGGCGCTCAACAGCGCAGCGTGCGTATTGCGCGCCAGTGCGCAACAGATCGACCGCGAACCCAAGGCCGATGCCCGCCAACTGGCCCAGCAGGCCCGTGCCTGTATCGAAGACACCGTCGAGCAAGTGATGCGCCATGTCGGACGCGCCCTGGGTGCCGGGCCCTACTGCAAAGACCCGCACTTCGCACAGTTGATGGCGGATCTGCCGGTGTACCTGCGCCAGAGCCATGCCGAACGCGATCTGGCCGCGCTGGGCGAGCAAGTTGCTGGTGACGCGCAAGACAGGTGGCTGTTATGAAACCCAACCCGATTGTCGGCCAGGGCACGCCACTGCATCACTGGCAGTCTTCAACATTGATGGCCGAGTTGCCACAGATCAGCGTCGAGCAGTTGGTGCCCGACGGCCATCGTGCGGTCATCATCGCCCCGCACCCGGATGACGAAGTGTTGGGCTGTGGCGGGCTGTTGCAGGGCCTGGCCGCGCTGGACCGGCCGATCCAGCTGATCTCGGTGACCGATGGCAGCGCCAGCCACCCGGGTTCGTTGCGCTGGCCAGTCGAGCGCTTGAGCGTGATTCGCCCGCAGGAATCGGCCCAGGCCCTGCATCGCCTGGGTTTACCCTTGCACAGCTTGAAATGGCTGCGCGCAGGCTTCAGCGACAGCCAGGTGGCGGCGCGAGAAGAAGAGTTGAGCGCCTTTATCCAGCGCTACCTCAAACCCACCGACGTGGTGTTCACCACCTGGCGCGAAGACGGCCATTGCGACCATGAAGCCGTGGGCCGCGCCAGCGCCAACGCCGCGCAGGCGGTGGGTGCGACGCTGTACGAGCTGCCGGTATGGACCTGGCATTGGGCCACGCCGGAAGACAGGCAGGTGCCTTGGCACCGCGCCCGCAAAATCCCGCTGAGTTGCGAAGCGGTCGCGCGTAAACGCCATGCCATCCATGCGTTCGCCAGCCAGCTCGAGGGCGACCCGCAGATCGGTCTGCCACCGGTGCTGGCACCGTATGTGGTGGAACGCCTGCTGCAACCTTTTGAAGTGGTATTTGTATGAGTGTGGCCACGCCTTATTTCGACCAACTGTTTGCCGATAACGACGACCCCTGGGCGTTTCGCCAGCGCTGGTACGAGCGACGTAAACGCGCGCTGACCCTGGCGCTGTTGACGCGTCCGCGCTACGCCTCGGTGTTCGAACCCGGCTGCGCCAACGGCGAGCTGAGCGCCGAATTGGCGCCGCGTTGTGATCGCCTGCTGTGTTGCGACACCGCCTCGGCTGCCGTCGCCCTGGCGCGCGGCCGCCTGCTCGGGTTCCCCCACGCCCAGGTGCAGCAGAGCCGCCTGCCCGAGCAATGGCCGGCCGAGCAGTTCGAGCTGATCGTGTTGAGCGAGCTGTGCTACTACCTCGACGCCGAGGACCTCAGCCGCTTGATCGAGCGTGCAGTCGCCAGCCTGACGCCTGACGGCCAGGTGCTGGCCTGCCATTGGCGCCCGCCTATCGAAGGCTGCCCGCAGACCGCCGAGCAAGTGCATGGGTTGCTGCACGAACGGCTGGGCATGCCGCTGGTCGTCCGTCACCACGAACAGGATTTTCTACTCGACCTGTGGAGCCGCGATGGCACCTCGGTCGCCACGCTTGAGGGCCTGCGATGATCGGCATTCTGATCCCGGTACATAACGAAGAGGCGTTGCTGGGCGACTGCCTGGGGGCGGCGTTGACGGCTGCCCGCCACCCCGGGTTGGCGGGTGAATCGGTGGAGATCCTGGTGGTGCTCGACAGTTGCAGCGATGCCAGTGCCGCGATTGCCGAACGCTTTGGCGTGCAACGCCTGGAGGTCCACGCGCGCAACGTCGGGCATGGGCGTGGCGTCGGCGCGCGGCACCTGCTCAATCAGGGTGCGCGCTGGATTTCCTGTACCGATGCCGATAGCCGTGTCGCCCCCGACTGGCTGGTTGCGCAGTTGGCACTGGAGGCCGATGCGGTGTGCGGTACGGTCACCGTCGATGCCTGGAGCGAAGGGTTCGACCCGGCGGCGCAGATTCGTTATAACCAGGCGTATCAAGCCCGTGACGGCCACCGGCATATCCACGGCGCGAACCTGGGCGTGAGCGCCGGCGCCTATGTGCGGGCCGGCGGCTTCGAGCCGCTGGCGTGCCATGAAGACGTGCAGCTGGTACGCAACCTGGAGCGCTGCGGCGCATTGATCGCCTGGAGCCATGCCCCGCAAGTCATTACCAGCGCGCGCCTGGACGCGCGTGCGCAAGGTGGGTTCGGCGATTATCTGAAGAGCCTGATACTCGCGTCTTGAAAAAAACGACATGACTAAATGTAAAAACGACTGATCTTTGGCTATGCTGGTTATGCCGTGCAGCGCAATTCAGGATTGAATGGCCCTGCAACCGCCGCAGCGGAGCCTGCGGTGGATAAAAGAGCGTCGTCCCGTCAACGGGCCACGACCCAGCATCAATCGACAAGGATGTGTCACCCATGAAGCTTGCTTCCTTAAGCGAAGGCCGCCGCGGCCCCGCGCAAGTCTGGAACAGCGCGCCGCAGCTGGCGCAAATCCCCCCTATCGCGCCAAACGCGCTGGTGCCACCTGGCGCACGTGTGGTGATCATCGCGCCCCATCCGGGTGATGAGGTGCTCGCCTGCGGCGGTTTGCTGCAAGTGCTCAGCACCCTCGAACACCCGCTGCAACTGATCTCAATCACCGACGGCAGCGCCAGCCACCCCGGCTCCCATGTGTGGCCGGCCAGCCGCCTGAGCGTAGTGCGGCCCCAGGAAAGTGCCGAAGCCTTGCGCCGCCTGGGCATGCCCTTGCACAGCCTGAAGTGGATTCGCGGCGGCTTTTGCGACAACGCCCTCGCCGCCCGCGAACCGCAGCTGAGCCAATTTATCGCGCGTTACCTGCAGCCGGGCGATGTGGTGTTTTCCACTTGGCGCAACGATGGCAACGACGACCACGACGCCGTCGGTCGCGCCAGCGCCAAGGCCTGCAGCCTCGTTGGCGCACAGCTGTACGAGCTGCCGATCTGGGCCTGGCACTGGCCTGCGCGCGACGCGGCGATGATCCCCTGGCAGCGCGCGCGCAAGGTGCGCCTCGACAGCTGGAGCGTGGCGCGCAAACTCCACGCCGCTCACGCTTACGCCAGCCAGTTGATGGGCGACCCGCAGATCGGCCTGGCGCCGATGCTCGCCCAGGTACTGCTCGAGCGTATGCGCGAGCCCTACGAGATTGTGTTTTCGTAGCCTCAGGCCGGCGTGTATCGCGCCGCTTTAAGGCGTGAAAACGGGTAGGCAACACCCAGCCCGATAAACCAGGCCGGCATCACGCACAGCGCCAAGCGCGTATCCGGCCGCAACGCCAGCAAGCACAGCACAAACGCCAGGAAGCCTAGGGAACACCAGGCCATGGGCACGCCGCCGGGCATTTTGTAGACGGATTTGGCGTGCAGGTCCGGGCGCTTTGTGCGGTAGGCAATGTAGGACGCAAGAATCATCGACCAGGTAAAAATCACCAGGATCGCCGACACCGTCGACACAATGGTAAAGGCGGTCATCACCTCCGGCACCACAAACAGCAACACCAGGCCCGCCAGCATCAGCAAGGTGGTAAACGCGAGGCTGATAAACGGCACGCTGCTGCGCGACAACCGCCGAAAGATCCCCGGCGCATCCCCCAGGTCCGCCAGGCCGAACAACATGCGGCTGGCGGAAAACACCCCGCTGTTGGCCGACGACGCCGCCGAGGTCAGCACCACAAAGTTGACGATCCCCGCCGCGGCGGGAAACCCCGCGACCAGGAACAACTCCACGAACGGGCTTTTGCTCGGCGATACCTGCTGCCACGAGGTGACCGCGATGATGCACGCCAGAGCCAGCACGTAAAACAGGATGATGCGCAGCGGAATCGAGTTGATCGCCTTGGGCAAGGTCTTCTGCGGTGCGCGGGTTTCGGCGGCGGCGGTGCCGATCAGCTCGGTGCCGGCAAAGGAAAAAATCGCCATCTGGAACCCGGCGAAAAACCCGAACAGGCCATTCGGAAACGCGGCTTGTTTGTCCAGCAAGTGGCTCAACGACGCCGTGACCCCGTTGGGCGAAACAAACGAGCTGGCGATCAGCACCACGCTCACGCCGATCAAGGTCACCACGGCGATGATCTTGATGATCGCGAACCAGAACTCCACCTCGCCAAACAGCTTGACCGTCAGGACGTTCAGCGCGAACAGCGTCAGCAGCATGCCGACGGCGGGCATCCAGGCCGGCACCTGCGGGAACCAGTATTGGAAAAACCCGCCGACCACCACCGCATCCCCCACCACCGCCACGCTCCAGCTCAGCCAGTACGACCAGCCGAGAAAGAACGCTGCGCGCGGCCCCAGGTAAGCACCGGCAAAGTCGGCGAAACTCTTGAAGTTGAGGTTCGACAGCAACAGCTCGCCCATGGCGCGCATCACGAAATACACGAACAGGCCAATGATCATGTAGATCAGGATGATCGAGGTGCCGGACAGCGCGATGATCTTGCCGGAGCCCATGAACAGGCCGGTGCCGATCGCGCCGCCCATGGCCATCAGTTGGATATGGCGGTTGCTCAGGGTGCGTTGCAATGCAGGCTTTTCACAAAGCCCGGACGTGGTTGTTTTCATCACAAAACCTCTTGTTATGTTTTTGAGTTTTGGCAGAAAAAAGTCGAGCAATCGTTGTTATTGGAATCAGGCGGATTGGCTTTCGAAACCGTGCAGCACGTTGACGGCATTGATGCCGATTTCATCGACCATGTAGCCGCCTTCCATCACGAACAGCGTCGGTACGCCGACGCTGGCGATGAGCTCGCCCATGCCGACAAAGTCCTGGCTGTCGAGCAGGAAATGGCTGATGGGGTCGTCCTTGAACGTGTCCACGCCGAGGGAAATCACCAGCACTTCGGGGGCGAAGTTGCGCAATTGACGGCAAGCGTCGGCCAGGGCGACTTGGTAGTCGGCCCAGGTGGTGTTTTTCGGCAATGGGTAATTCAGGTTGAAGCCCTCGCCGGCGCCCACCCCGCGCTCGCTGCTGAACCCGGAAAAGTACGGATAGGACACCGCCGGTTCGCCGTGCAGGGAGATGAACAACACGTCCGGGCGGTCGTAGAAAATGTTCTGCGTGCCGTTGCCGTGGTGGAAATCCACGTCCAGCACGGCAACGCGTGTCGCGCCCTGGGTGATTGCCTGTTGCGCGGCAATCGCGGCATTGTTGAGGTAGCAATAACCGCCCATGTACTCGCGGGCCGCGTGGTGCCCCGGTGGCCGGCAGAGGGCGAAGGCGCTGTGATGGCCTTCATCGATCAGCGCCAGGCCGGTCAAGGCGATGTCGGCACTGGTTTTCACCGCGCCCCAGGTGGTGCGGGTAATCGGTGAACCGGCGTCCATGGCAAAAAAGCCCAGCTTGCCGTCGATGAAGTCCGGCACCTGCTGGTTGGCCAGGTCACGCACCGGCCATACCAGCGGCAGCGCGTCGTGGCTGCGGCCGATGGCGGTCCACTCGGCCCAGGCGCTTTCGAGAAACGCCACGTAGCGCTCGCTGTGGGCGTTGACGTAACAGGCCCGATCAAAGCGGCGCGGCACGATGATATCGCCCAGGCCAACGTGGCGGACGCGATCACGCACGGTGTCGGCGCGGCTGGGTTGTTCGAACGAGGGCTTGAGCACACCGTCCTTCAGTTCGGTGCCATGGTGCAAACGGTGGTCATCACTAAAAACAGTCAGCATTTGTAAACATCCGCCAGTAAAAGACCCGACCTATTTTGTTCTGGCGGCTGCGGGGTTTCTTTGCTTTTACTTCTTGCGCTGCTAGTTTTATCGGGTGTTTTTACCCCTATTGCAGCCTTATATGAAAAATAAAACCAAGCAGGTCGCTCTTGACGACACCGATCTCGCCATCCTCGCCCTGCTGCAGGAAGACGCGAGCATTTCCAACGCACAACTGAGTGAGCGCCTGTCCCTGAGCCTCACGCCCTGCTGGCGCCGGCGCAAACGCCTGGAAGAAGAAGGCGTGATCAAGGACTACCAGGCCAACCTCGACCGCAAGCTGCTCGGTCTGGACATCCTCGCCTTCGTCCACGTGCGCTTCGCCATCCACACCGACCATGCGCCGGACGCCTTCGAAGCCGTGATGAAAGAGCTGCCGCAAGTGCTGGCGTGCCACAAGATTACCGGCGATGCGGACTACCTGTTGCAGGTGTTGGCGCAGGACCTGGACAGCTACAGCGAGTTTGTCGAGAGCGTGCTGCGACGCCAGTTGGGGATTGCCTCGATCCAGTCGAGCCTGGCGCTGCGCGAGGTCAAGGCGACCAGCCGGGTGGCGGTCGCCAAGCGCGAGTGAACGCCGCCAGGGCGGGCCTGAGGCATCAAAGCTAGCCAAACGCCAGCCCTGAAAAATGTGAAAAATTCGTTAACTATTTCTCCCTTAAGGCTTTTTTGCTCAGACACACTCTGTCACACTGATGAGAATAATTATCAACACTTTTATTATTCGCCACGGAGGGCGTTCGGGGAGAGTCAGTTTCATGTCTGTGCAACAACCTGGCGGTAACGGTTTTTCACTCAGTTTGATGGCGATGGCCATCTGTCTTGCAGGCTCCCCGGCAGCCTTTGCCGCCGAGGCGGAACAGCCGGCGGGGACGATTGAACTGGGCGCCACGCAAATCAGCAGCGAACAACAGCTGAGCGAAACGACCGAGGGTACGCAGTCCTATACGACCGGCGAAATGGCGACCGCCACCAAGCTGCCCCTGACCATGCGCGAAACGCCCCAGGCGGTGACGGTGATTACCCGCCAGCGCATGGACGACCAGGCCATGACCAGCGTCAACGACGTGGTCAAGAACACCCCCGGCCTGTATCTCAGCCAGGCCGACGGCCCGGGTCGACAATCCTACAAATCACGCGGTTTCGACATCGACAATATGATGTTCGACGGCATTCCCAGCGCTTATTCCGGCTACGCCAACAGCGTGCAGCCCAACCTGGCGATGTTCGACCGCGTGGAAGTGATTCGCGGCGCCACCGGGCTCGTGACCGGCGCCGGTAACCCCTCGGCGGCGCTCAACTTCGTGCGCAAACGCCCTACCGCCACGCCACAGGTCTCCATCACCGGTGCTGCCGGCAGCTGGGATGACTATCGCGGCGAGTTCGACGCCTCCAGCGCCTTGAACGACAGCGGTACCTTGCGCGGCCGCGTGGTCGGTTCGTACCGTGATGCCAACAGTTTCCGCGACGGAGAAGAAAGCAATCACGGCCTGTTCTACGCCATCGGTGAAGCCGATCTCAGCGAGGCGACCACCGCCACGCTTGGCTTCTCGCGCCAGGAAGACCAGACCAACTTCTTCTGGGGCGGCCTGCCCATCGGCACCGACGGCCATCACCTGAACCTGCCCCGCTCCACCAACCCCGGCAGCGATTGGGAAAACAAGAAGCTGACCATCGACACGGCGTTCGGTGAGATCGAACACCGCTTCGACAACGACTGGAAACTCCACATCGCCGGCTCGGCGTCGCAACTCGACGGCGTGTTCACCGGGACTTACCAGTCGCGCTACAACACCACCCTGGCGCGAACCGCCTACCAGTCGCACCAGGACGACCAGCAATATGGGCTGGACACATTCTTCAGCGGCCCGGTGGAAGCCTTCGGCCGTACCCATGAAGTGGTCGTCGGTACCAGCAAACGCATCTACGACGCGACCTCCAAGGAATACGCGCCGTACGACACCAATTACCCCCTGAATGGGGGAAAACCCAACTTCACCCGCGACGGCAAAGGCCACAGCATCACCACGCAGGACGGCGTGTACCTGACTACCCGCTTGAACCTGGCCGACCCGCTCAAGGTGATCCTCGGTGCGCGCGTGGACTGGTACGACTACGATGACCGCCAAGGCGACGGCGACTATAAAGTCACCCGCAACCTGACGCGCTACGCCGGCGTGATCTACGACATTGACGAACATCACTCGGTCTACGCCAGCTATACCGATATTTTTACCCCACAAACGAGCCGGGACTTTTCGGACAAGCCCCTGGAACCTATCGTCGGTGAAAACTACGAAGTCGGCATCAAGGGCGAATATTTCAACGGCGCCCTCAACGCCAGCCTGGCCGTGTTCCAGATCGACCAGAAAAACCGTGCGACACAGCCCGACAGCCAGGCCGGATGCCCAATCGCTGCGTGTTATGAGGCTTCCGGCCTGGTCCGCAGCCAAGGCATCGACATGGAATTGCAGGGCGGCATCACCGAAAATTGGCAGGTCGGCGCAGGCTTTACCTACACCCGTGCGCACTACATCAAGGACACCAACGCGGCAAACAACAACCAGCGCTTCGACCCCGCCACCCCGGAGCGGATGTTCAAGCTCACCACGTCCTACCGCTTCCAGGGCCCGCTGGAAAAACTGCGCATCGGTGGCAACGTCTACTGGCAGAGCCGCATGTACAACGACGTCGTGCTCGCCGACGCCAGCACCTACCGCCTTGAACAAGGCAGTTATGCAACCGCCGACGTGATGGCAGGCTACCAGGTCAACAAAAACCTGGACCTGCAGCTCAACCTGAACAACGTCTTTGATCGCACCTACTATTCAGCGGTGGGCAGCAGCCCGATCTGGGGTTCTACCGACACTTACGGCAGCCCACGCAACTTCGGCCTCACCGCAAAATACACCTTCTAGCCCCACCCCTTCCACGGCTGCCCGCCCGGGTAGCCGTGGCTAAAGTCCCCCGCCCCCATGCCGATAACCGTTTCTGCAACCCCCTGATTACTGCTTTGCTCCACCTGCGGGCCATCGTGGCACGCTGCATGCTTTGTTCCTGGCTAGACCACATGGAGTAAGAGTGAATGCCCGCACGCGCACGTTTCCTGGAGCACTACCGCAAGGCCGACCGCATCATGCTGGCGCTGATCTGGCTGATGTTCCTGTTTTCCCTGGGCCTGGCGTTCTGGCACGACACCTTGCTGCAAGCCGTGGTTGTCGGCGGCGGCACCAGCGTGGTGCTCACCGCGCTCTATCGCGGCCTCGGCGGAACCCGTTTGATGCGCTGTGCCCTCGGCGCCGGGCTGATGGTCATGGCGGCGCTGCATATCAACCAGGCACAGGGCGTGATCGAAGCGCACTTCGGCATCTTTGCGCTGCTTGCGGTACTGACGTTTTACCGCGACTGGCTGCCGATCCTGGTGGCGGCGCTGACCATTGCCGTGCACCACGTGGTGTTCCATGCCCTGCAGCATCAAGGCTTCCCGGTATTCGTGATGGAACACCACGGCGGCTGGGCCATGGTGTTCGTCCACGCGTTCTACGTGGTGATGGAAACCATCGCCTTGCTTTACCTCGCCATTCACAGCCAGCGCGAAGCGGTCGAGAGCCAGGAAATGCTCGAGAAGATGCTCGCCGTTACCTCCCAGTTCACCGTAGAAACCGCGCGGACTGAGGGCAAGGTGCATGTGTCCCTGACCAAGCGTTTCGAGCATTTCCTGCAGCAGATCACGCTCCTGATCGACGGCGTCGCCCGCGACTCCCAGGGCCTGGGCCAACTCGGCCAGGAACTGGCCAGCGCCAGCGGCACCCTGGAAAAAGGCGCGCGGCATCAGCTGGCCGAAATCAGCCAGATGACCGGCTCGATGCAGCGCATGGAAGACGCCATGGGCCACATCACCGTGCACGTCGGGCACGCCGTGGAGCACGCGAGCAAAGCCAGCAAACAGATCATCCGCGGCCAGCAAAGCGTCGGCCGCGCGCAGCACGAAATCACCCAGTTGGCCGAGCGGCTGGTCGGCACCAACCAGACCGTCGAAGGCCTGGCGGTGCAGGCCGAGCAGATCGGCAGCGTGCTTGAAGTGATCAGCAGCATCGCCAACCAGACCAACCTGCTGGCCCTCAACGCCGCCATCGAAGCCGCCCGCGCCGGCGAACAGGGCCGCGGTTTTGCGGTAGTCGCCGACGAAGTGCGCAGCCTGGCGCAACGCACCGCCGTCTCCACCCAGGAAATCAAAACCATCATCGAAGGCTTGCAACAAGGCAGCCGCCAGGCCGTTGAAGCCATGCACGACAGCCGTCAGGGCGTTGAGCGCTGCGTGGAAGACAGCCAGGTGGCGGTGGAAATGCTGCGCGCGGTGGGCGATGACATCACCCACATCGACGAACTCAACGGGCGCATCGTAAGCACCACCCGCGAGCAGACGTCGGCCAACCTGGAAATTGTCGGGCGGCTGCAGGCGGTGCAGAGCATTGCGCAAAATACTGCCGATGATGTGGAAACCCTGGCACGCAGCAGCGAGCAGTTACCGCCGATTGCAGTGCGGCTGGATGCGCTGGGGCGCAAGTTTCACGCGTAAGGCTTACACGCTACACTCGCCGCCTTGAACGTCAGCCAAGGAGATGGCCATGAGCACGCGCGGTATAGACCGACAGATCAACAATGATGCAGGCCCCGTCAATGCGTAAGATCGCCCTACCGTTTTTCACACTGTTGCTCTTCTTGCACGGCTGCGCCGAAATGCCGGCCTACTCGAACGTAGACACCCGCGAAGCACGCGATGAATCGCACTACACCGTGGTCGAAACCGACACGTACGCGGGCAGGCCGCAACGTGGTCTCTTCGATGGCCAACCGAACCTGAACATAATTCGGGTGAACGACAAAAAGGTCGGGAATATCCCCTTCTCCACTTATTACTACAGGAACGACTCACCGCAGCGCGCCGTGCTGAAGCCTGGCAAGTACACCTTGCAGCTGGAATACCGGTTGCCTCAGCACTTCATGTTTGCGCAGCTGAGTTTTGAAGGTAAGCCCGGCCAAAAAATCATCGCGCGTTCCGAGTACATTGGGCTCAATCGATTGCGGATCTGGCTGGAAGATGCAGCCACGGGTCAGGAAGTCAGTCAGGCGGTACGCTGACGGCTACGGATCGACGGTGCAAAAAGTGCTGAACAGATGGCTGCAGAACTCATTCAGGCTTTGCCGCAAATTGGTGAGTGTCCGCCTCTTCTGCCGGATAAAACTCGCCCTGCTTCCCCATCTTTTCCAGGCGTTCACGCGCGATCACTTCCACCCTGGCCACTGCCGCCTGATCGTCAGGGTCGACCAACTGCACGCACAGCCGTCGGACATTCTGATCGTGGGTGCCCTCGCTGAGCATTTCGTGAGTGAAGACTTGTTCGCCACGCCATAGGCACAGCTGCGTGTGAGTACCGCCGAGCCAAATCTCGTTGATTGATCTAAGGTCAGTGGTCGCCAGTTGATCCACGGTGATTGTCTTATCCATTTCGCTGCACCTTACCCATGAGTAGAGATCGGTAGACTTACAGGCCTAGCGGGTCGTTCCCGGCGTCGGCCGTCCAACCGCGCGAATGGTCGCAAGCCCAGCACATTGTCCAACCGCCCCACTGCCCTTATCCTCCTGGCTTCCCGCCCACGCGATCCCGGAGCCGCCATGGACCTTGCCACCCTCGCCCTTTTCCTCCCCGCCTGCTTCGCCCTGAACATGGCGCCCGGCCCGAACAACTTGTTGTCCGTCAGCAACGCCACGCGCTACGGCTACCGCACTTCGTGCCTGGCGGGCATGGGCCGGCTGCTGGCGTTCGCCGGGATGATCGCCCTCGCCTGCGCAGGCTTGGCGGTGGTGCTGCAGACGTCGGCGTTGTTGTTCTATGCAGTCAAGATTCTGGGCGCGGCGTATCTGCTTTACCTGGCGGTTCAGCTGTGGCGGGCGGATCCGCAGGCTGAGGCGCAATCGACGGGCGCCAAGGTGGGATTGTGGGCACTGGCGCGTCAGGAGTTTCTGGTGGCGGCGGGCAATCCGAAAGCCATCCTGATTTTCACCGCGTTCCTTCCGCAATTCGTGGTGCCGGGGCAGCCGATCACGCCGCAGTTTGCCTTGCTGGGCGCGATGTTCCTGGTGCTGGAGTGGCTCGCCATCAGCGCCTACGCCTACATGGGCCTGCACATGCGTCGCTGGTTTGCCGAGCCGCGCGGCAAGCGGATGTTCAATCGTTGCTGCGCCGGGTTGTTGTCGGCGGCGGCCACGGTGTTGTTGATGGCGCGCAGAGCTTGAGGGAAGACTGATGAGCAGAAATGAACTCGCCGACCTTTACCGTGGCTACATTGATTGCCTCAACCAACAGGACTGGGCGCGCTTGGGCCATTTCGTCCACTCGGACGTGACCTACAACGGCAGCCGTGTCGGCCTCGACGGCTACCGCGCGATGTTGGAGCGTGACTTCCGCGAGATCCCGGACCTGGTGTTCCGCATCCAACTGCTGGTAGCCGATCCGCCCACGGTTGCCACTCGCCTGAATTTCCATGTCACGCCCAGGGGCGAATTCTTCGGGCTGCCGATCCATGGCAGGCAAGTGAGCTTCGATGAGAACGTGTTCTACGAAGTCATCGACGGCCGCTTTGCGCATGTCTGGTCGGTGATCGACAAGGCGGCGATTGCACAACAGCTTGCCGTCTGAACCCCACTCACGCATCCACCTGTGACGCCGTACTGATGGGCTGACAACCGGCGCGCAGGCGTTCAATCCGATGATTGGGCTCCGTGATGCCTTGGTGCCATATGTATCAATACGTTACCCTTGCGCACTGACTTCTCTCCGAATGGACTCAACGAGGCTCTTGTGCGCGTTATTACTTCCCTTTTGCTGATCGGTGGCGTCGCCACCTTGTCCGGCTGTGTCACCCAGAAAGCCAAACTCGACCAAATGTACACCCTGGCTCTGAGCCAGCCGCTGGTTGAAAACAGCATCGTGCGCGAAGGCGATACGTTGAGCTTTGAGCTACTGATGCCCACTGTGCCGAACGCGGTGCGCCGCACGCTGCAGATTGAAGCCGCTTGTTCTACGCCGCAGGTTTACCTGCTGTACATGGACGCCGCCCAGCGGCTTTACCCTGGGAGCGTCGGCCGTTATGGCTCAGCGCAAAAATTGCCGTCGCAGGCCTATGCAGCCCTGGCCGCCAACCAGACCTTCGTGCGCGCCTGCGCCGAAACGCCCAAGCCGGACTGGCGCCTGGTGCAGACCAACGAGCGTGAAAACCAAGTGTTGATCGACGCCAGCAGCGTGAAGACGCTCAATGGCGAAACGCATTTCTGGGCCGCGTTCGACAACCCGACGGTGCTTAACGACCTGCCCTACAACGCCCCTTACGCGCAAAAACGCGAGCGCTTCGCGGTGTCCTGCAAGGACGCTACGTACAAGGAACTGGCCGGCTACGACATGGACGCCGATAACCGCGTCAGCGATGGTCGGGTCGACAGTTTCCCCACGCCACAAAAGATCGCCGGCAGCAACGCCGACTACGAACTGCTGTTCAACAAGGTCTGCGTGAACCCGGAAAAAATCGCCGCCCTGCCGCCGTTCAAGCCGCGCCTGAAAGCGCCGGTGGCCATCGCCCTGAACTCGGTGCAACCCCAGGTGCTGGCCGCAATCACGCAGTTGAACCTCGACCCGCCGACCCGCTCGCTCAACTACGTGAAGATGACCGGCACTTCGACCTACAAAGGTACGACCAGCGAACTGTCCAGCGAATACTTCATTGGCCAGGACAGGCCCAGCGGCCAACTCAGCGTAGCCAACCGCGGCAAGGGCTATGAGTCGCAATCGGTGAAGTGGCGCAACCTGATTGACCTGGTGTCCAAATCCACCTTTGGCGGTGGCGGCATGGCCGAAAGCTCGACCCTGACCCAGCTGAGCTTCACCGGTAACTGGAAGGCCTTGCCCGTAGGTGACACGGTGATTTACCAGGCCACGCGCTCAACGCTGAACAGCATCATCGGCAACTACGGCAAGCCTGAAACCACACGCTGCGTGGTGGAGCGCGAGTTGCAGGCCCGCGAGCTCAACCCGAACCTGCTGGGCACCGCCAAGGCGCTGTCGTGCTCTTACGACAACGATGAATACAAGCGCGTCAGCCACCGTTACTACCTGACTGACTATGCGTACTTCTTCGAGGCGAGCACCGACAAGAACGCGTTTTACTACGCCGATACCCGTATCGAAAAGTTTGAATAAACCCCGCCTGCGCTGTTGACACACCTCGTAATAGTCCATGAAGATGGAGGCCTTATTCAGGGTGTGTCAGCGAATGTCCGCAACCTTATCCGTTAACCTTTGCGCCATTGGCTTGATTGCCAAGGCGCAAGGTTGCGTTGCGCACGCCCTCAAATCGAAGAAACAGTCGCTCATGTGACCGGGGCGCGCTGTCCCGTCAAATGAGCTGACAGGACATTGAGCGCCACGGACTCCCGCCCTTTGCACAATCTCCCATGCCCTTCTGACGGTGACTTTTGCGGTCAACATCAGGAGAAAATGCATGTCCTCGTTTCAAGGTATCTGGGTGCCCATCGTCACGCCGTTTCAGGACGGCGCCATCGATTTTGCCGGCCTGCGCCGGCTGGTCAGCCACCTGCTGCAAAAGCACGTGGCCGGCATCATGGTGTGCACCACCACCGGTGAAGCCGCGTCGCTGAGCCGCCAGGAACAACTGGCGGTGCTGGATGCGGTGCTGCAAGAGGTGCCCGCGCACCGCGTGGTGATGGGCCTGGCGGGTAACAACCAGCTCGAACTGCTGCAGTTCCAGGGCGAAGTTCTCAAGCGTCCGGTCGCCGGTTTGCTGGTGCCGGCGCCGAGTTACATCCGGCCCTCCCAGGCTGGGCTTGAAGCGTTCTTCCGCACGGTGGCCGACGCGTCCAGCGTGCCGATCATTCTTTACGACATTCCCTACCGCACCGGCGTGACCTTCGAGCAGGCAACCTTGCTGAACATCGTCGCGCACCCGCAAATCGTGGCGATCAAGGACTGTGGCGGCAACCTGGGCAATACCCTGGCGCTGCTGGCCAGTGGTGAGGTGGATGTGTTGTGTGGCGAGGATATCCAGCTGTTCAACGCGCTGTGCCTGGGCGCCAGCGGGGCGATCGCGGCGTCGGCGCATGTACGCACCGAGCAGTTTGTGGCGCTGTGGCAGCAGGTGCGGGATAACCAGTTGGCGCAGGCCAGGGCGACGTTTCTGGAGTTGGTGCCGTTGATCACTACGATGTTTTTGGAGCCCAACCCGGCGCCGGTGAAAGCGGCGTTGGCGTTGCAGGGGCTGATCGGCAGCGAATTGCGTGCGCCGATGCAGCGGGCGAGTGAGGCGGTAGTGGCCCGGCTGAAATCTATCGTCGAATGACTAACCTGTGGCAAGCCTGCTCGCCACAGAAGTTCACTCACGGGGCCTTTTGCCTGGCCAGCTGCAGCCGGTGCAAGGTGATCTCGCGCACCGCTTGCTTGCTCAGCTCGATATGCCGTGCAAGCAACTGCTGCGCGAGTTCGCACTGGCGCTGCGCGATGGCGTCGAGTATCTGCCCATGCTCCTCGTAGGTCGCTGCAATACGCGCAGCCTGGGTAAAGTCGAGCCGGCGGATGATGCGGATCTTTTCGGTGATGGCGTAGTGCATCCGCGCCATCTCACGGTTGCCGGTGGCTTCCACCAAGGCGCAGTGAAAACGCTCATCCAGCGCCGACACGGCCTGGGTCTCCTGCAGGCGCTCGTCCTCCTCCACCTGCCAGGTCAACTGCAATTGCTGCAACACCGGGCTCGGTTCGTCCATTGCACATAAACGGCTGACCGCCGCCAGTTCCAGCACGATGCGGACGTCGTACAGCTCTTCGAAATACGCGAAGTCGAACGGCTTGACCTGCCAGCCGCTGCGAAAGTACACCGCCAGGTAGCCTTCCTTCTCCAGGCGATAAAGCGCCTGGCGCACCGGCGTGCGGCTGGCGTGCATGCGTTCGGCGACTTCGCCTTCGCTGAAACGGTCACCGGGCAACAGGCGGAACTCGAAGATATCCGCCTTGAGCTGCGTGTAAACCTGTTCGGCCAGGCTGTCCGGCCGGGCCTTGGTGGTTCTGAGCGTGGCCAGTTGCATGCTTACCCCCGGCTTGCGATGAAGGCGCGCCAGCCGCCAAACTCGGTGATATCCAGCGCGTCCGCCAAGGCCCAGGGCTCGCAGATAAAGCCTTTGACGCTGCGCCCATCCGCCAGCAGCAGGTTGCCGATGCCCAACGGCGCGGGGATTTCGGCGACGAACTCGCCGAAGCGCGCGATGGGCATGTCCCACAGCTCGACGATGATCGGCTGCCCGCTGTCGGCCCTGGCCAGGCCCGGCTTGGGCGGCACGGTGCCTGGCAGTGCGTACAGGCGGTAGGTGTCGGCGGTCAGGGTTTGCTCGACCAGCACCGCGTTGCGGCGGGTCAGTTGCACGTTCAGCGGCATGCCGGTGAGGTGCGCGCCCACCACTGCTACGCGCACAGTGCCGGGGGCTTGCAGCGCCGGGGCCGGTGCGGGCAGGTAGCGCTCAGTGGCACCCAATGGCAGGTCGAGGC